>SLSF01000162.1 GCA_007130605.1 Gemmatimonadota bacterium
GCACCTCGAGCGGCTGTGACCGTGGTTCCCACCACGTCGCCGGTCCCCTGGATCGTACCGACCAGCCCATTCTTCACCTTGGATCCGATCTCTCCGAGTGGCATCTTCCGATTCTCCTTCTCCTGGAGGGCGGGACGGCTCCCACTGGGCGGTTAATCCCCTGCCGTCCCTGAATTTACGTCACTACCGTCATACCGGGCACCCGATGGAAGGTTTCGATGGCGGAGGCGAGGCGGTGCAAAGTCGGCCTCCCCCGCGCACCCCGGTCACCGACCGGCTGCGGCCCTGTCGGGCACAGGGAGCTCCAGCCGCTCCAGCGTGCGCGCCAGCATGCGGGCAGGGTAGTCGAAATGATTGTCCCGGGTCTGGGGGATGTACTCGTGGGGCTCGGCCGGGTTGTACTGGAGGAGTTCCCGGTTGGGCCGGATGGAGTGGCCCAGCGACCACTGGTAGGTCACGATAGGCTCCCCCGTGGTGGGAAAGCGGAGGACTTCGGTGGTCTGCCAGGTATTGCTGAAACCCCCGGTGGGCATCCCCATGAGGTGACCCAGGCGATTGTCCACCACCTGGGCGGCGAACTGGTCCAGGTGGGAGCCGCCGCGGGGGCTCAGCCAGACCGTGAGGCCGCCCCGGAAGTGAATGTCGTGGGGCTCGATGATTCCGTCGGCCCACTTCGGGGCGTGGGCCCCCTTGAAGGGAACGTCGTTGGTGTAATGACGGCCTTCCCGGATGGCGTTCAGGACGTCTTCTTCGAGCCACTCGAGCTTCCAGCTCCCGTCGTCCTCCGAGGCGGGGTCGATCCGGCCTGAGCGAAGGCCCTCGATCCGGTTCTCGACCCACCGCTCCATGGCCGGGCTCACCTTCAGATTCCCGAAGGTCCCCCGGTGGGGCTCGGGCTGGAGGCGCCGCACCGCGTACGAACCCCGGGATCCACCCCCGCTGTGGGTGGCGTCGACGATCACGTGGCGATCGAGAAGATCGTGTTCCACTGCGTACTCCATGAGGGCGTCCATGGCGTCGGGCAGGTCCCGGTCGAAGCGGTGCCACTGGAGGAGGATCAGGGGGAGGTCCTCGTCGTCGGGCAGGTAGAGGTGGTACGTCTCCCAGCCATCCAGCTCGGCCACACGTGAGAAGCCCGGGTAGTGGCGCTCGGCGTGCCCCTCCCACTCGATCTCGCCCGGATCCAGGTAGGGGATCTCCACCTCGTATCGGCTCCCGTCGGACCGCTCCAGTTCCAGGGCCAGCGTCTCGCCATAGAACTCCGAATGGGGAAGGCGGTCTCGGATCCGGTTGATCTCTCCGGCCAGGACGATCCAGAGTCCGTTCTCGGTGGAGTAGCGCTGGTAGGGTCGCATGGCCTCGACCCACTCCGTGGCGGCACGACCGTTCACCTCCCGCACCCGGTCACCCGGAGCCGGAGCCGGACCGTCCACAAGGGCGTCCAGCCCCGCCCCAACGTCCTCGACAAAGAAGAATCGGTCGTCCAGGTCCCCATAATCCACGCTGAAGGCCACCGGCGCGCGTTCGCTGCGCCGTAGGGAATCGGGCACCACCAGCCCGCCCTCGGTCTCCGCCACCGTCAGGTGCCGGTCCCGGCGGGCGTTGGAGAGCTTGTGGAGGACGAACCAGAGCTTCTCGTCGGTGTCCGCCGCAAGGAGCTCATCGCGGTAGCGCTCCATCTCGGCCACCACATCGATGCCGGCGGGGTGGGCCCGGTAGGCCGGATGGTGGGGGAGCGAGGCGAAGGCATCCCACTCCAGGGTGCTCTCCACCAGGAAATCGAAGAGTGCCGCCCGGTCCTCCACCGTGCCCGGATCGAAGGTGGGGTGGGGGGCCGGCTCCGAATTGGCACCTTCGGTTCCCGCCTCCGAAGCCAGGTCTCCGGCGCCCGATTCCTGCGCCGCCAGGGGTGGGACGAGGGCCATGAGGAACACCGACAGCCAGATTGATCGTTTCGTCGCTTTCATCAAAGCACCTCGCTCATCTCTTCCCTCGTCGGCTCGGTGGGGTCCGAGCAGCCGGCCGAGAGACCCTGCAGGCTGACAGTTCCCAAGGTACGGCAGGGCCGGGCACCCGCGCCAGATTCGCGCAGGTGGAGCGCTGGGGAGGCGGCGAGAAACGGGCAGTCACGCAAAGAATTCCCCGGGGCTCGCTTTCATCTCGCGGGCAGAAATGGTATAATCGCCCAAAGTCTCCGCAGTGAACGAATCGGGTGCACTCCATCGCCGTCCGCCCCGGGTTGGCTGCGATCCCCGTTTCCAATGCCCCTCATTGTGCGCAGATCTTGAACCAGCGAACCGATCTCGTTCGGGACCCGGCCCGACTCCGGGCCCTTCGGAGCCTCGGGGCCCTGGATACCCCTCCCGATGAGAAGCTCGATGCGCTTGCCAATCTGGCTCGGGAGAGCCTTCAGGTTCCCGTGTCGCTGGTGACTCTGGTCGATGAGGACCGACAGTTCTTCCTGTCCTGTCCGGGGCTGGGAGCCCCCTGGAAGACCACGCGCGAGAGTCCCCTCTCGCATTCGTTCTGCAAGCATACCCTCGGTGTGGACCGCCCTCTGTCCATCGACGACGCCCGCACGGACCCCATGGTGAAGGACAACGGGGCCATCGAGGACATGGGGGTGGTCGCCTACCTCGGGGTGCCCCTGATTACAAATGACGGCCAGCAGGTGGGCGCATTCTGTGCCATCGACCGGGAGCCTCGCCAGTGGACCGAACAGGACACAGTCACCCTGGGATGGCTGGCCCAGGCATCGATCCGGCATCTGGAGACCTCCGCCCGTATCCGGGATCTGGAGGAATCCTACCAGGCCCTCTCGGAACGGGAATCGTACTTCCGTTCCCTCATCGAACGGGGGATGGA
>SLSF01000297.1 GCA_007130605.1 Gemmatimonadota bacterium
CGATGGAACCGTGCAGGAGAGTGAGCCGGTGGACCTCGGAAGGAATACCAAACTCCAGGAGCCGGTAGGCACCTTCTTCTCGAACGGACTTAAGGTGACCAATGCCATCCACATGTCCCTGCACGAGATGGCCATCCAGCCGCCCCCCGAATGCCAGCGCCCGTTCCAGGTTCACCCGGGTGCCGGCACCATACCCTCCCGCCACCGTCCGGCCCAGGGTCGTGCCGATGGCTTCCACCGTGAAGCTCCCCGGATCGATCCGGGTGGGGGTGAGGCACGCCCCATCCACCGCCACCGAGTCACCGGGCGAGACCTCGGCAAGGATGGCTTCCGGCGCCCCGATCCGAATCTCGCGGATCTCGTCCCGATCCCCGATCTCCAGGACCTCGCCCACGGCTTCGATGATTCCGGTGAACATCAGTCCCCTCGCTCCCATTCGCACCAGAGGTCCCGGCCCAGGCGCCGCGGTTCACCCAGGGGGGTCCATTCATCATGATCGGGGAGGGGCCCCAGGAGATGAGAACCCGGCCCCAGCATGCACGGTGCCGTTGCAAGGGCCAGCCGGTCCACGAGACCCTCCGCAAGGAGGCAGCGGGCGAGCCGGGGGCCCCCCTCGCAGAGGAGGGTGACGACGCCCTCGGCGGCGAGAGCCTCCATGAGGGCCACCGGGTCCAGTCTCCCCTCCCGGGTCGTGGTCACAGAGAGGACGTTCAGTCCCAGTGGCTCGAGGCGCTCGCGACGCGCCTCCACCCACTCCTCCCGGACGACGACATCCACCGGTGCGGTGACAGGGTCCAGGAGTGAGCCGGAAGCGGGAGGCGCTCCGTCCGCCCCCTCCGGTGGCCATGTGTGGCCCGGGTCCAGGATGACTCGCCGCGGAGGAATCCGGGGAGGGGTTCCTTCGCGAACGGTGAGCCGGGGATCGTCGGCGCGCACGGTCCCTGCGCCCACGAGGACCGCATCGGAGCCCGCCCTGAGCCGGTGGACCTGCCGCCGCACCTCTTCGCCGGTGAGGGGGGTGGGGGCGTCGGGGCTCCGGCTCACCGCGCCATCCAGCGAGATCGCCATCTTGAGGAGGGTCCAGGGACGGGAGGGGTCGTCGTGGAAGAAGCCGGGGTTGTCGGTGCGGGCCCGGCGGGGGGTGTAGACCGGTCCCAGCACGTCGATCCCCGCCTCCCTGAGGGCGTGGGCGCCCCCACCCGACGCATCCCCCGGGTCGGCGGCCCCGAAGACCACGCGACGGATTCCGGCGTCCAGGAGGGCCCGGGTGCAGGGAGGGGTCTTCCCCTGGTGGTTGCACGGCTCCATGGAGATGTAGGCGGTGGCGCCCCGGGCTCCCTCGCCGGCCCGCTCGAGCGCCACCACCTCGGCGTGGGGACCGCCGTACACCTGGTGCCACCCCTCGCTCACCACCTCGCCGTCGCGCACCAGGACACACCCCACCATGGGGTTCGGATGCACCTGCCCCCGTCCCCGCTCGGCCAGCTCGGAGGCCCGGTCCAGGTGGCACGCCTCCGATGGAGCGAGGCGGGGGCGCATCAGTAGATGACCCGGAAGGTGAAGGTGCCGGTGAGGGCCGATGCGGGGCCGGTGAACTCTCCCGAGCCCCCCATGCCGCCCACCGGGTCGGGTCCGGGAGACCAGCCCAGTTCCGCGGCGAACTGGGTCACCACCCAGGTCCGGTTGAAGGCGAGAAACCAGGTCGTCCGATCTGCCGGAAGGGAGACGGCGCCCGACCTCTGCTCCGTCCCCTCATCCATCACCCGCACGGCCCCGTCGCCCCGGATCCGGTCCCGCTGGACCCCGCCGGAGACCCCGATCTCCCAGAGGTCCTTGCCCACCACCGTGCGGAGCGAGGTCACATTGGGGGCCACCCGCGCCTGCACGCCGTCGGCGTCCGGGTCGCCGTAGCGGAGGGTCCCGGTGCGGCGGTGCATGACCGAGAGGGTGACACCCGGGAGGGAGAAGGATTCGCGGACGACCCCGATCCGGGCGCCCGCCCCCCACGACGCCACCCGACCGGAGAGGCCATCCATGGCAGTCACCGGGAGCAGCCGCGCTTCGGCCACCAGGTCAATGGCGCCGACCCCACCCACGGTGGGGCCGGGAGAGAGGCCCTCGAAGAGCCCCGCCGCCACGGTGAGACGGGGCGCCCCCTGGAGGGAACGCCGGTCCCGGCGCTGCCCATCGGTGAGGTCGGGGCGGTTGAAGCTGGTCCAGCTCACCCCGGCGTCAAAGATCCAGCGGGGGGAGCCCTGGAGCCGGTTCCCCGCCGTGCTGGGTGAGGCGGGGATGGGCCCTGCCGCAGCGGCCAGGAGCCCGTAGCCATGCTGGAGCCCGAGGGCCGCCAGGGCCCCGTCGGCACACGGGGTCAGCGCACTCTCCGACGCCCCGGTGGCACACGCGTCCCGAAGGCTCTCGACTCCCTGGGCCTCAAGGTGGGCACCCGGCGACAGGAGCGCAGCCAGGAGGAGGAGGAGGCCCAGGTGGGCTCCCCCCTTCCGGTCGGCCGGGGCGCCTCGCCCACGCCCCTCAGTCGCGCCGGACACCCGATCCCTCCTCGACGGTCCCCAGGATCCAGGCGGCCTCGCCCTTCTCCCGAAGCCGGGCCACCAGGGGCTCGGCGGCGTCGGGAGCGGTCACGGCGATCATCCCCACCCCCATGTTGAAGACCCGGAACATCTCGCCCCATTCGACCCCGCCCAGGTCGGCCAGGGAGCGGAAGAGGGGCGGAACCTCCCAGCTCGATTCATCGATGACAGCGCCCAGCCCGTCGGGGAGGATGCGGGGGAGATTCCCCTCGATGCCCCCACCGGTGATGTGGGCCAGCCCCCGAAGATTGTCAGCCTCGAGCTCGGGCCAGAG
>SLSF01000342.1 GCA_007130605.1 Gemmatimonadota bacterium
ACGGGCCCCGGCGAGGAGAGCTTCACCGCGATGGCGATGAGCACCATGATGGGCGCCGAGACCACGATGAGGACCAGAGATGCGAGAATGTTGAGAGCCCGGCGAACGGGACGGTGCCAACGGGCCTCTCCCCTTCGGGCCACGGTCCTCTTCCCATTCTTCGAAGGAGCACGTTCCGAGCGGGGGAGGATGAGACGCGGGTACGGGTAGCCCATCTCCACTCCCGGCTGGGAGTGGCCGGCCACTCGATTCCGTCTCGAACGTCCCTTCGATGCCATGATGCTCCGGTGGACTCGATCATCCTTGCTGTGCGAGGCTTCACCGATCCTTGTTGCAAGGGCCGTACCTCGAGCGGGACTCCGGGGGAATGGAGCGAACGATTCCATTGACTTCGGTAGATCTCCGGGCCCCTCCTCTCGAGGGGAAAGGCCGCCCGTGCCCACGAATCTCCCTTCGAGGCCGCCCGCATGTTGCACGGCTGCCAAGCCTGTTGCGAGAAAAATGACGCAGGACACCCGGAAGTTTGACGCACGACCGACGCCATCACCCCCTGGGATGGGGACCCGACCCCTCGTTCCCCCGAAGCACCCGGAGCGCGTGGGGAAGAAGGGGCGCCAGCGCCTCCAGCGATTCCACTGCGCCCCGGGGCGATCCCGGCAGATTCACGATGAGGGTCCCGCCTCGCACCCCCGCCTCGCCCCTAGAGAGCCACGCCATGGGCGTCGCCTTCGCTCCCTCGCTCCGGATCCGCTCCATGAGGCCGGGGTGCCGACGCTCCACCACCGCCAGCGTCGCCTCGGGCGTCAGATCCCGGGGGCCCAGTCCAGTGCCGCCCGTGGTGAGGATCAGGTGCGGCGCCCCCGTGGGGTCGTCGCACCACTCCCGAAGGGTCTCGGTGATCTCTTCCGGTTCGTCGGGCACGACCTTCCGCTCCAGCACCACCGCCCCCGGGAGTTGAGCACGGAGTGCTTCTTCCAGCGCAGGCCCCGACCGGTCCTCCACCTCACCTCGGGCACACCGGTCGCTCACCGTGAGAACCGAGACGCAGAAAGGCGCGCCTTCGGCGATCACGCCCCCTCCTCTCCACTGGACACATCGGTCGTGTCTTCCCATCGGTAGGTCCCGCTCCGTCCCCCGGATTTCTCCAGGACCCGGACCTCGTCGATGACCATGGCCGGATCCACCGCCTTCCCCATGTCGATGACAGTGAGGGCCGCCACCGTCACCGCGGTGAGGGCCTCCATCTCCACTCCCGTGCGCGCGTGCGTCGAGGCGGTGGCCCGGATCCGGACCCCGTCGTCCTCGATCTCGAGCTCCACCTCCACCCGGTCCAGGGGAAGGGTGTGACAGAGGGGAATCAGGTCGTCGACCTTCTTCGCGGCCAGAATGCCTGCGAGCCGTGCGGTTCCGGGGAGGTCCCCCTTGGCGAGGCCATGGCTCCGGATGGCCTCGATGAGCTCCGGCGAGCAGCGGACCCGTCCGGATGCCACGGCGCGCCTCCGGGTGATCTCCTTGCTCCCCACATCCACCATATGGGCCCGGCCTTCGGCATCGAGGTGCGAGAGTCCGTGCGCCCGCTTCAGATCATCCGTCATCCGGCACTCCAGGGAAGGAAGGAAAAGGGGCCCACGCCGGAGACCCCGGCGGGGACCTCGACGAGCCCATCACTCGATGCCACCCGCACCAGGTCCCCCGAGCCCCGGGTCTCCACCTGCGCCCCCCGTCCCATCTCCGTCAGTCGCACGGGAAGGAAGCGGGTAAGGGAGTGGGCGGCGACCCCCGGGGCGTCGAGGACGATGGAGGGCCGGCCGGGGGGATCCGGAGTGCGGAACCCCGCCCGCTTCCGGAGAACCGGCATGCCCAGGCGCCGGAGGGTCGCCAGGACCGAGCCCGGATTGCCCGGAAGACCGAGGATCACGGTGTCGTCCTCCCCGACGGCACCGAGGACCGGCTTGCCCGGTTTGATGGCCAGGCGATGAAAGAGGATCCGGGCCCCGAGAGCCTCCACCACCCGGGGCACATGGTCGTGGTCCCCCATGGAGACGCCGCCGGTGACCAGCACCAGGTCCGCCCCCTTCATCGCATGACCCAGCGCGCCCGCGAGGGCCTCCACCTCGTCGGGGGCGCGGGTGGAGGAGACGATCTCGATCCAGGGGATCCGCTGCAGCGCGCCCGCCATGGCCCACCGGTTCGAATCGCGGATCCCCGTGGGTCCGGGGGTCTCGCCCACGGGAACGAGTTCGTCACCGGTGACGACGATGGCCACCCGGATGCGACGATGCACCGGCACCGGATCGACCCCGAAGGCGGCAAGGGCACCCATGACTGGGGCCGTGAGAGGCACGCCGGGCTCCAGCACCGGGTCTCCCGCGCAGATGTTCTCACCCCGACGACGGATGGCGAGGCCCGGCTCGAGGCTCTCCGGGGCGACCCGGAGCCGGATGGCGGTGGTGGCTGCCTCACCCACCTCCTCGACGTCCTCTCGGCGAAGGACCAGGTCGGCACCCTCGGGGACCGGGCCCCCGGTGAAGATGCGCATCCCCTTCCCTTCCGGAAGCTTCCGGATCGGGGAGCCGACGGCGGCCTCCCCCTCGATGGGGATCGTCCCCTCGGCCCCGGCGACCAGGTCCGCCACGCGTAGCGCAAAGCCGTCCATGGCGCTCATGTCCGCCGGGGGACTGTCACGGTCCGCCACCACCGGACCCCCCAGGACCCTCCCGGCGGCGTCCGCCAGGGGCACCGTCTCGGTGGGCACCGCCTTCACCCTGGACAGGAGGCGGGTGAGCGCCACGTCCGGGTCCTCGAGCTCCCGGGGCACCGCCTCGGGTTCCTCGTGAACCGCGCGCTTCCAGATGGGAATGTC
>SLSF01000197.1 GCA_007130605.1 Gemmatimonadota bacterium
ACCCAGCTCGCCAACCTCGAGCACCTGACCCTAGTGGAGCGGATGCGAATCGACGACATCCTGGCAGAGCAGGATCTGCAGCGGGAGGGGATCACCGAACCGGGTGGGATGGAGCTCGGGCAGCTTCTGAATGCCGACTTCGTGCTCCTGGGAAGCATCGGCGCCTCGGGGTCGAGTGTGACCTTCAGTGCCCGTGTCCTCGAAGTGGCGAGCGGCGAGGTGGTGAGCGGACGGCAGGTCCTCTGCGAGGAGTGCCGGGCGCAGGACCTCTTTGATGCCATCCACATGCTGGGGAATGTGATCGCCCGGTAGGCGGTCCCACTCAGCGCCCGATATCCTTCACCCGCACAAGGAAGGACCCGCCCCCCGGCTCCCCCGCCCAGTCGTCCACGTAGCGGCGGAGCTCGCCATTCAGGAGATCGAGGAGGCGTTGGCGGAGGACCGGTGCCCCGGGCGACCCCCGACCCTTGCCGGTGATCACCCGCACGACGCCGCCCGGTTCGGTTCGGGCCCTGCGGTCGATGAAGAGGCGTACCCGGCGCTCGGCCTCTTCGCCGCTCATGCCGTGGAGGTCCAGTTCCTCATCGGCGAAGGAGCCGTGGAGGGTCCGGATCTGCGGGGGATCGGGGTGTGCGGGTCTGCGCTTTCCCATGGTCGGACTCGGATCACTCCTGCCGGAGCGCCATGATGGGGTCGAGTCGCGAAGCCTTCCACGCCGGGTAGAAGCCGAAGAAGACCCCCACCGCCGCCGACACCCCCACCGCCACCACCATGGCCTCCAGGGAGAAGAAGGCGGGCCAGCCCGCGTAGTTGGCGATGGTTTCGGTGGCGAAATAACCCAGGAGAATCCCCCCGATACCACCCAGGAGACAGAGGATCACCGACTCGATGAGGAACTGCATGAGCACATCGGGACTCCGGGCCCCCACGGCGAGCCGGAGTCCGACCTCGCGGGTGCGCTCGGTGACGCTCACCAGCATGACATTCATGATCCCGATGCCACCCACGAAGAGCGAGATCCCTGCGATCGAGGCGAGAAGCCAGGTCATGACCCGCGAGGTCTCGGTGGCGATCTGCGCCACCTCCTCCTGGGTCTGGATGGTGAAGTCGTTCTCCTGGTCGGGGGCCAGGCCGTGGCGTTCCCGGAGCAGGTCGGTGATCTTGGCCCGTGCCACATCCATGGTCTCTTCGGAGTAGACCTGGACATTGATCACCATGGCATGGCTCCGCCCCGACACCCGCTGAAATCCCGTGGTGTAGGGAATGATCATGAGGTCGTCCTGGACCGACCCCATGAGCGACATGCCCTTGGGGCTCAGCACCCCGATCACCTCCAGGGGAAGCCCTCGAACCCGGACCGTCTCTCCGATGGGATCGGCGCCCTCGAAGAGTTCCTGCACCACCGTCTGGCCCACCACCGCCACCAGCGAGGCGCGACCGACATCCTCCTCGTCGAACATCCGGCCGCTCTCGAGGGGCCAGTCGCGGATCTGGAGGTAGTCGGCGGACTGCCCGTAGATGGGGGTGTGCCAGTTGCGGTTCCCGTAGACGACCACCCGCTGCGACCGTACCTCGGGGCTCGCTGCCACCACTTCGGGAATCTCCTCGCGAAGGGCGATGGCGTCCTCGACGGTGAGGGTGTTGGCGCTGCCCCCTCCGATGCTCACCCCACCGAGCTGTCGCTCACCGGGAAAGATGAGCATGACATTCTGACCCAGCCGGTTCACCTGCTCCTCCACCTCGGCGCCGGCACCCTGGCCGAGTCCCACCATGGTGATGACGGCAGCCACACCGATGATGATGCCGAAGGCGGTGAGGATCGTCCGCATGGTGTTCCGGCGGAGGGCCTTGATGGCGGAGTACGGTACGGCGCTCAGCTTCATCTTCCGGTCTCCTGTTCGATTCCCACCTCTTCGGGGACAGGGTCGGCCACCGAGGCGGGCGGCGCGTCAATGTCCCCGTGGGAGGTGGCTTCCTGGAGGGCTTCGTCGAGGGCGTCCTCCACGTCGTCACCCCAGGCTTCGATCCGCTCCCGGGCGCGCTCGGGTGTGCGCCGCCGGTCGCTTCGGATGAGCCCATCGCGCAGGATGATGACCCGCTCCGCGTAGCGTGCGATCTCGGGCTCGTGGGTGACCATGAGGATGGTGAGCCCGTCGTCGTTCAGCCGCTGGATGAGGTCGATGATCTCCAGGCTCGTCCGGGTGTCGAGGTTCCCGGTGGGCTCGTCTGCCAGGAGGACGCGGGGCTGGGTCACCAGCGCCCGGGCAATGGCGACGCGCTGCTTCTGGCCCCCCGAAAGCTCATTGGGCATGTGCTCCATCCGGTCCCCCAGGCCCACGATGTCCAGCGCTTCGCTGGCAGCCTCCCGGATCTCCTTCCAGCTCAACTGGCTCTCGCGGTAGAGGAGGGGCAGCTCCACATTTTCCCGTGCGGTTGTGCGCGGAAGGAGGTGGAATGACTGGAAGACGAAGCCCAGGATCTCGTTGCGGATGCGTGCGAGTTCGTCCCGCTTGAGCCTGGCCACATCGCCACCATCCAGGAGATAACGACCCGCCGAAGGGCTGTCGAGACAGCCCAGGAGGTTCATGAGGGTCGACTTTCCCGAGCCACTCGGGCCCATGATGGCCACGAACTCGGCCTCATCGACGGTGAGGTCGATGCCCCGGAGCGCCTTCACCTCGAGCGCGCCCGTGCGGTAGGTCCGCTCGATTCCCTCGAGTTGAAGTACGTGCATGGCAGCGCCGGAGTTGGGGGAGGGGGTGCCGATCGTCTAGAACTGTGCCTGGTCGCCACCGAGGAAGGAGCGGTTGTTCCGCTGCCCCTCCGGCACGAGCGAGAGCCCGATGGCGAGCTGGTCGCCCTCCTCGAGCCCCTCGAGGACTTCGGTGTAGACCCCGTCATTCAGGCCGGTCCGGATGGGAGTCGCAATGAGGTCGCCATCGACGATCCGGTAGACGAGAGCGTCGAGGGTCTCCTCGGGGTCCGGGGGTCGAATCTCGTCGGGGATCCGGGCTCGGAGCGCGGTGTTGCGCACCCGGATCACATCGTGTCGCTCTTCGGCGATGATGGAGACCTCGGCCGTCATTCCGGGCTTGAGGTGGCCATTCTCATTGGTCACGGCAATGATGGTCTCGTAGTGGACCACATTGTCTTCCATGATGGGGGCGTTCCGTACCTGGACGACCTCACCCTCGAACGCCTCGTCGCGGTGCGAGTCCACCACGAAGCGCACCGACTGCCCTTCGGCCACCCTCCCGATGTCGGCCTCCGAGACACTGGCATGAATGTGCATCGAGGTGAGGTCCGCCGCGATCTCGAAGAGGATCGGCGCGTTGAGACTGGCAGCCACGGTCTGGCCCGGGTCGACAAGGCGGTCGATGACGATCCCGTCGGTGGGGGCCAGGATGGTGCTCCGCTCGAGTTCCCGCTCGGCTCGGGCGAGGGCGTGGCGGCGAACCTCCACGGCGGCTTCGGCCTGGCGGAGGTTGGCCTGCGACTCGTCGACGTCGGAGGGTGAGACGAACTCGAGCCCCAGAAGCTCCTGGACCCGGTTCCACTGGTGACGGGCGAGCTCAAGGGTCGCCTCCGAGGATTCCAGTTCGGCGCGGGCCGACGAGACATCCGCCTCGAAGGTGGACGGATCGATCTGGGCGATCACATCGCCCCGGTTGACCCGGGAGTTGAAATCGACATAGACCGCGTCGACGATCCCCGACACCTGGCTTCCCACCTCGACCCGCTGGACCGGCTGGAGAGAGCCATAGGCGGTGACCCGCTGCGAAACCTCGCCCCGCTCCACCGTGGCGGTTTCGAGGGGCGGGAGACCGGCATCACCGGTGGCGTAACGCTGGGTCCCCCACCAGGCCATCAGGCCCAGGAGGAGCACGATGATGAGGGCAGCCTTCTTGCTCGTCATGATGTCCTTGACCCCTTCGAAGTAGATCCATGCACGTCCGACCCCGGCGGTAGCGGTCCGAAGGGGGACACACCGACGCCGGGACCCCGTCCGGGACCCCGTCCATACTGGTAAATCTGTGGAGATGGCTCGTGAAGCTGGAACCCCTGTGCTGCGCCGAGGATCCCCCGGCCATCCGCACCCCCGGGGGGGTCACATGCGCCGGTACGCCGGCCCGCTCCCTCCCTCGCGGGGCTTCCAGCGGGGCCCGACCACGTCGGTGGCCTTGCAGTCGACGCAGTTCGGTGCATTCACCACCAACTGGTCCCCGTCACGCTCATAGACTGCGGCAGGACACAGATTCGTTAGAAACTCCGCCATCTCCGGCGAGACATCCTCTCCGACGATCAGGTGCGAGGGGATGTCGTCGCGAGTCTTGTTTCCCGACTTGAAGACCGCGTCCACCTTGGAGAAGGTCAGTTCGCCGTCGGGCACGAAGGGCGTCGGTTCACCCTCGAGGGTCCGGGGCTCGGCCGCATCCTCCTCGGTGGCGATCCGGCCCCCGGGAAAGCGGCCCCCGGTAAGCGACATGAGTCCGGCGCGCACCCCACCTCCGACGAACCCCTTCTTGAAGGCCAGCCGCATGTTGCGGGTCTTCTTCATGTCGGAAACGATGTACGAGCCGTCCACCATGGAGGTGTAGCTGGAGAGGGCCTCGGCCGAGGTGTCGCCCTTCTTCAGCGCCTCGAAGATCGCCCGAGCCGCATAAATCCCCGACTGCACCGCGTAGTGGACACCCTTGAGGGAGGGGACATCCACATAGCCGGCGGCGTCTCCCACCACCAGGCATCCGTCGCCATGCCGCCGATCGGCGAGGGCGTAGTAGCCTCCCTCGGGGATCGTCTTGGCGCCCCACTCCACCATCTCGCCCCCTTCGAGGATCTGGCGGAAGAGTGGGTGGAGCTTCATGCGCTGCATGAGCTCATGCACGTCGAGGTGCCCATCGGGCCAGTCGAGTCCAACGACGAGCCCCAGGGAGACCAGCTTCTCCTCCATGGGATACATCCAGGAGCCCCCGAAGGCGCTTCCGGGAAGGGGCCAGCCCAGGGTGTGGATGATGCGGTCGAGGGGCTTCTTCGTCTCCCAGAGCTCCTTCACGCCCAGGGCGTAGATCTGGGGATTCCGGGAGGTCGCCCCCTGCCACTTCATCCACCCCTGGGTGAGGAGCCCCCGAGTCCCCTCGGAGAGCACGGTGACCCGGGCGGTAAGGTCCATGGCGGGGGTGAATCCGCCCCCGGGATTCCCTTCGCGGTCGAGGCCGGCGGGAGTCGTCCGCACACCCTGCACCCGCTGGTCCGCCACCAGGAGCGCGTCCACCGGGAAGCCGGGGAATACATTGACGCCCATCCCCTCGGCCCGCTCGCCCATCCATCGGACGATCTCGGAGAGCGAGGCGATCCAGTTGCCATGGTTCTTCATGGTGGGAGGAGTCGGAAGACGGGTGGCCTTCGACTCGTTCCGCATGAGGTAGACCGCCTCCCTGTCCACCGGACGACGGAAGGGCAACTCGTCGATGGGGGTGTCGGGAAAGAGCTCCCGGAAGGGCCGGGGGTTCACCACGGCGCCCGAGAGGGAGTGCTCCCCCAGTTCCGCCGACTTCTCCAGCACCCCGATCTCCAGCTCGCTCAGCTCGTCGTCGGCCTCCACCAGCCGTGCGAGCTCGATGGCGCCGGCGAGCCCGGCGGGTCCTCCACCCACGAAGAGGACATCCATGGGGACGGCCTCCTCGTCGGGCACCTCGTTCAGGATCACCTCGTCGAGGGGAAGCGCCGGCTGCTCGTCGATGGGACGGATGGTGCCGGTGGGACGGCTGGGTTCGGACATGCCTTCGCTCCTCCTGGAAATGGGCTGACGTCGGGTCGGACCGGAGGGCGGACACGGAACCCCATGGACCGCCATTGGTACCCCGCACTCCGGCGACTCTACACTAGCGAATTCCCGCCCCCCCGTCACCCCGGAGATCCGGTGGAAAGCCATGACTGACGCCCAACCCCGTACCCTCGGCGCGCTGCGCACCTCGGGCTGGACCCCCCGCTCCGTCCGCGACGAGATGCGCCAGAACCTGATCCGGCGGCTCGGTGAGGGGGCGCCCCTCTTTCCCGGGATCCTGGGCTACGAAGACACGGTGGTCCCGCAGATTGCCAATGCGATCCTGGCCCGCCAGGACTTCATCCTCCTGGGGCTCCGCGGCCAGGCGAAGAGCCGGATCCTCCGCGGCCTCCGCGATTTTCTCGACCCCGAGATCCCGGTCCTCGAGGGGAGCGAGGTGAATGACGACCCCTTCAGTCCCATCTCGAAGGAAGGGAGACAACGGGTGAACGATGAGGGAGACGACGCCCCCATCGCCTGGCTCCCCCGGGAGGCCCGCTACGTGGAGAAGCTCGCCACCCCCGATGTGACCATCGCCGACCTCATCGGAGACCTGGACCCCATCAAGGCCGCCCGGGGCGGGCACCTGCTCTCGGACGAGCTCACCCTCCACTACGGTCTTCTCCCGCGGGCCAACCGGGGCATCTTCGGGATCAACGAGCTCCCCGACCTGGCGGGGAAGATCCAGGTGGGACTCTTCAACATCCTCCAGGAGGGCGATGTCCAGATCAAGGGCTTTCCGGTGCGCCTTCCCCTCGACGTCTTCATGGTCTTCACCGCGAATCCCGAGGACTACACGGCCCGGGGGAAGATCATCACTCCCCTCAAGGACCGTATCGGATCCGAGATCCGGACCCACTACCCCGAGGGGGTGGAGACGGGGGTGCAGATCACCCGGAGCGAGGCGTGGGTGGACCGCGACGGCCCCCCGGTCTCGGTGCCGGACTTCCTGGCCGAGGTGGTGGAGCGCATCGCCTTCCTCGCCCGCCGTGACAAGAGGATCGATGCCCGCTCCGGGGTGAGCCAGCGGATGCCCATCACCCTGCTTGAGGGCATCGTCTCCAACGCCGAGCGACGGGCAATCCGTCTTGGCGAGGAGGGTGCGACCCCCCGCGTCGGAGACCTCTACACCGCCCTCCCCATGATCACCGGGAAGATCGAGCTCGAGTACGAGGGAGAGCTGCAGGGAGCCGAGGCCATCGCCCGGGAGCTCATCGCCGGGGCCGCTCGTGACACGTTCGAGACCCGGGCCGGGGGCGCCGAGCTCGACCCGATCATCCGCTACTTCGAGGAGGGAGGCGCCCTCCAGCTCTCGGGGGACGCTTCGGCGGGGGCGTGCGTGAAGGGTTTCCGGGTCATTCCCGGGCTCCTGGAGCTGGTGGAGAGCACGGGACTCGCCACCCCCGAGGCCGGGGAGGGGACCCGCGCCGCCGCCTGCGAACTCGTCCTGGAGGCGCTGGTGGCCGAAAAGCGGATCTCCCGGGCGGATGGGGGAAGCTATGGCCGGGCCCGACACGAGAACCCCAAGGGGAAGGGGGGCTTCGAGGGCTTCGACCCCTTCGGTTGACCGCGCCCTTCGGCGCGCCTCGCCATGGGAAGCCCCCGAACGGTCGGGGCCGCTGGAGCCTCATGCTGTCAGGGGAACACCGCGATCCGGGCTCAGGCCGGGGGCGGGACCACCAGGACCGGCGGCGCCGCACCCCGGATTACCTTGTCGGCAACACTCCCGATGACGGTGCGACCGAAACCGCCCCGGCCACTCGAGGCCAGTGCAATGAGATCGGCCCCGGTAACCCGTGCCCCCTCGAGCACACCCTCGGCCGCACCTGTCGCCTCGAGGACCCGCCGCTCCGGGGCTCCCGGCTCTCCGGGAGCAGGGAAGAGATCCCGCGCCGCAACCTCCTCGAGATAGGCGGTTGCGGCAGCCTTGTGCTCCCGGTGCGACTCCCCTTCCAGCCGTACCGAGGGGACCCCGTACAAACTGCCCACTTCGAGGGGAGAGGGCACCACACGCATGAGGATGAGGCGGGAACCCACCGACTCCTGGAGCGCTCGCGCGTGGGGGAGAACCGACTCCGACTCCTCGGAACCGTCGAGGGGAACGAGAATGGTGGGAAAGCGGGGTCCATCCTCCGTGGGCCGGTCCTCGGTCTCGTCCCAGGGGCGAACCAGGAGGACCGGTCGATGGCTCCGGCGGATCAGGGCATCGGCCACACTTCCCAGCCACCAGCGACGGAATCCGCCGGCCCCGTGCGAGGTGAGGACGACGAGTTCGGCATCTCCTTCTCCGAGGGCTTCCAGAAGCGCGTCCACCACTTTCCCCTCGCGGACATCCGCCCGCGCCCGCACCCCGTCCCGGCGCAGTTCCGATGCGATCTCCCCCAGGGCATCGGACGCCGCCTCGCGGAGTCGCGCCTTCAACTCCAGGTCCTGCTCCGGCGTCTTGAAGTCCATGTCGGGGATGGGACGGATGACATGGACCAGGTGAAGGTCCGAACCGAAGGTCCGGGCGAGGTGGCCTGCCAGGGGCACGGCCTCCTCTGCGAAGGAAGAACCGTCGAGGGGAAGGACGATGGAGCGATACATGGTGTGGACTCCGAAGCAATGTGATGCGGTCCGATGGTACTGGTACCGTTGAGGCGCCCCGCAGGCACGTTGAATTTCACATCATTCGCAAGGATGCTGCCAGAACCGCCCGAACCGTCCCAACGGGCGGTTTGATCCCCTGTCTGCCGGAACAGTCGGCACCTCACACTCGGCCAATCCGTCTCCGCCGGCGCCAGGAGGCGAGATGAGATGTCCCATGGTGGGTCAGGGGCACACAGCCCTCCCGGATGCCAATGGACCTCTGACCTCCGACACTACTCCTCCTCAGGCTTCCGGTAGATCAGGATGGGGCAGGGGGCGCCCCGGATCACCTTGTCGGCCACGCTGCCCAGGAGGAGACGGGAGACCCCTCCCCGTCCGGTGGTGGACATGGCGATGAGATCCATCTCCTCCTTCTCGGCGACCTGAAGGATTGCCATGCCGGCCTGCCCCTGGAGCCGGGTCTCGATGCGGACCTCCCGCCCCTCGAGACCGAAGTCGGCAGCGACGCCCTCCAGGTACTCGCGGGCGGCCCGCCGGATGCCCTCTTCGTCACGGGCCTCGGCCACCACGTGCGGAAGGTACGGGGACCCCCCGGCCACCAGGGGCGCCACCACCCGCAGCAGGGTGAAGTGCGCCTCCGGGTCGGCGATGGCGGGAGCAATCCGGAGAAGCTCCTCTGCCGCCTTCGACCCATCGAGTGGGATCAGGACCTTGCCGAATCGTGTGGAGAAGGTCGTGAGATCGACGAAGGCCTCGTCCTTCGACCCGTCGTTCTCGGCATCGGGACGGATGAGGAGCACCGGACAGGGGCTCCGGCGGATCACCCCGTCGGTGGTACTGCCGAGCCAGGCTCGCTGGAGGGGGCCCCGCCCGTGGGTCGTCATGACCACGAGCCCGATCTCTCCCTCCACCACGTGGCGGACGATGGAATGGGCAGTGTTTCCCGCCGAGATCACCTCCGAGGAGAGCGCGCCCCCGTAGCCCGCTTCCCGGATCCGGCTGCTCACCTCTTCCAGGTAGGCGGACGCGCGAGCCCGGCCCCGGTCCCGGGAATCGTCGCCCCGCACCCCGGTCCCCTCGGGCGCCTGGTTCACCGGCGTCTCCGGCATGGCGACGGTGGCGAGCTCGAGCGCCGCGCCGGACCGCTGGGCCAGCGAAATGGCGATGGGGAGGGCGTGCTCACCGAAGCGGGAGCCGTCGAGGGGAACCAGAATGCGCTGAGTCAAGGAAAGGCCTCCGGGTGGTTCAATGGACGATGTCGGGCAATCTAAGGGACCGGGCCCCCTTCCGCACCCTCACCGATTTCCGACTCGAGTGAAGCGAGGATCGACTCCTGGGCCACCGGAAGGGGCACCCCTCCCCGCGCCACGAGGGGGACCCATCGAAAGGAGGTGTCCGGGGACGGGTCCGGCGAGCCGTCCGGGTCCCCATCTTCACGCACCAAGGGAATCCGAAAGGGAAGGTAGCGAACCCGGAGATGGGTGAAGGCATGGTCCACGGGCGGAAGGGAGTCGGCGCCCTTCGCCGCTCCCATTTTCCTGCCCGGCATGGAGTGGAAGGGGAGGCCGGCGTCCTCCATGGTGGTCCTGAGGAGTCCACGGAGGGTCTCGAGGACCGGTGAGGCCTCGTCCACCTTCGTGCGGTCGGACTCGGCGCCCTCTCGCACCCCGTTCCCGGCTTCCGGCGAGAGTTCACGGGTGGGCGTACTCCACATTCCTCCGAGGAGTCCGTCGTCGGGCCTCCGCTCCAGGAGTACTTCGGTCTCGGCTCCGGTCCCGCGGTGGAGGACGAGGGACACCGCCACGGCGCGCCGTACACGCCCTCGCCGCCGGGGAAGGGGCCGGAGTTCCTGGGTGCCCTCCCGTCTCGCCCGACACTCCGCCTCGAGGGGGCACCGCGCGCACCCGGGAGCCCGTGGGGTGCAGACGAGCGCGCCCAGTTCCATGAGCCCCTGGTTGAAGTCGCCGGGGCGCTCCGGATCCACCAGCGCCCCGGCCCACCGCCGCAGTCGTGCGGGGGTGGGATCCGGGTCGTCGGCCAGCCGAGCCAGGACCCGGCGCACATTCCCGTCGACGGCCGGAACCGGGGCCCCGAAGGCGATGGAAGCCACCGCCCCCGCGGTGTACTCGCCCACACCCGGGAGCTGTCGCAGCGCTTCGACGGTGTTCGGGACCACCCCGTCCCACGCCTCCACCACCACGCGGGCCGCATTGTGCAGGTTGCGGGCCCGGGAGTAGTAGCCGAGCCCCTGCCAGAGACGGAGCACCTCTTCGGAGGAGGCCTCCGCCAGCACCTCCACCGTGGGGAACCGCTCCATCCATCGCCGGTAGTAGGGCACGACGGTGTCCACCCGGGTCTGCTGGAGCATGACCTCCGAGACCCAGATCCGGTACGGGTCGAGGGACTCCCTCCAGGGCAGGTCGCGCCGCCCCTCGTCATAGAAGTCGAGGAGACGGGTTCGAATGGCACGGATCCTTCCGGCGTCCCAGGGCATCGTTTCAGTGCTCATGTCGGTAATCTATCAGCCCGGAAGCCATGGATCCTCCACCTGGCACCGGGCCCTCCCCAGCCGGGGTCTTTCATGCGTTTCACCACCTACACCCGCTACCGTGGCAGCCTCCTGGACCGCCTCGACCTGGGGGCCCTCCTGGAGTACCTCTCGGACTTCCTCCTGGATGGCGGATTTGCCGGAGGGCCGAACTTCCACCCCTGGTGGGGATGGTCGGGTGACGAGGACACTTCGTCGGTGGAGGCGCTCAAGGAGGCCCTCCTG
>SLSF01000279.1 GCA_007130605.1 Gemmatimonadota bacterium
CGGTGCCTGGGGGGACGGGCTACCTGAAGGAGCTCATGCGCTCCACCGAGCCGCTTCTCCAGGTCTTCGAGCGGGCGCTGGAGGCGCTCCGTTCGTGTCCGTGCAACGGTGATTCGGACAAGGACGGCTGCTACCGGTGCCTCTACGCGTACCGGAACAGCTACGACATGCCCGACACCTCCCGGAACCGAGCGGTGGAGATCCTCTCCGACGTTCTGAAGCGGAAAGACCAATTCCAGGAGGTGGACTCCCTTCGGGCGGTTCCAATGAACGCCCTCTTCGACAGCGAACTGGAGGCCCGTTTTGTCCAGGCCCTGAAGGAAGCGGGCACCGAGACGGTCCCGGTGGAGCTGGCGCACCTCATCGTGGGGCGCAAGCCTGGATACTTTCTGAAGGTGGCTGGGGAGGCGTACTACATCGAGCCTCAGGTGGAGTTGGGTGAGTCGGACCATGTGGCCGTCGCCTCCCGGGCCGACTTCCTGCTGCGCCCGGCCCGCGGGGGCGGCACCGTCAAGCCCATCGCGGTCTTCGTGGACGGCTGGGCCTATCACCGGGACCGGATCGGCCGGGACCTGGCGCAGCGGATGGCCATCGCACGGAGCGGTCGATACCTGGTGTGGTCTCTCACGTGGGAGGACATCGAGCACGCCCTGGGAGGGAAGGGGGGATACTACGAGAACCTTTTGGCGCCCGGGGCCAAAGTGCCGCGGATGGCGCGTTCCCGTCCTGACGAGCCGAACGCCTATCGCGGGCTCGTGGACGGGTTGGATCCGGCCCACGGCACGGCCGCCCTCGCGGACCTTCCGGACCAAGACAGCTTTACCTGGCTCCTCCGGTTCCTGGCTGTCCCCGACTCACAACCCTGGGGGGCCCATGCCGCGATCCAGACCCTCCTCCACCTGGACCGCGAGATCACCCGCTCCACGACGGCTCATGAGACCTGGAAGACGGTCCTGGCGGACACGCTTCCGGCCCCCGTGGTGGACGCGGTCCTGGACCTGGATCCGCAGCTTTTCGGGGGATGGGCCCCCGGCTCGCTTCCCCTGCGTACGTTCATGGCGGGCCGAGAAGAGGCGGCGAGGAGCCTCGACCTGGCCGGGCTCCGGATGGTGTGCCTCCTGGACGATGGGGAGGTGGCCAGGGGACATCCGAACTTCCGGCGCGTGTGGAGTGGGGTGCTCCGGTTCCACAACCTCATGCAGTTCCTTCCGTCTACCCTGGTGCTAAGCACCAGCGGGATCGAGGAGCGCGTGTACGACGACCTGGACCTGAGCGCGCAGCCTCTACGGGAGGCCGGTGCGGAGGAGGATGTCGAGGCGGTCCAGTGGCAGGAGGTGGAAGGACTCATCCTCCCGGAGAGCCAGTCCCTGGTGGATGCCATGGCCGCTCGGGGCATTCCCGTGCCCCAGGTGGGCTACGAGCTTCCGGGGCGGAAGGGCGTTGTGGCCGGTATGGCCGAGTTCGCATGGCCCGACCGGAAGCTGGCCCTTCTGGACGAGGGCCAGATTGAGTTCACCGATGCCTTCGAGGGGAAGAGATGGACGGTCCTGCCCCTGAAGGAGGCCGTCGCCGACCCGCCGGCGTTCCTCGACCGATTCTCCGACGACTGATGCACTTCACTTCAAGCCACCCGATCTGACCTATGGCAGCCCAGCCTTCCGCGCGCGTCGCCATCTCGGCCGACTTCCTGGACGCCTTCGCCGACATTCCCAGGAGCCAACAGTCGAAGGTCCGGAGGTTCGTGGAGACGTTCAAGGCGAACCCCACCTCGCCCGGGATCAACTACGAGAAGATCAGCACGTTCAAGGATCCGAAGCTGCGTTCCATCCGCATCGATCAGGCTTATCGGGGGATCGTCCTGAAGCCGGACACCGGCGATGTGTACATGCTCCTCTGGGTCGATCACCACGACGACGCCTACCAGTGGGCCGAGAACAAGGTCTACAGCATCCACCCGGAGACGGGTGGGCTCCAGGTATTCGATACCGAGGAGGTGGCCAAGGCACCTCGGAAGGAGGAGCCAGAGGAAGAAGATGGGGGGCTCTACGCTGAGCATCGGGATCGGGAGCTCGTGCAGCTCGGCGTCCCTGAGGAGCTCATGCCCCTGGTCCGCAGCATCGAGACGGAGGAGGACCTGGACCGGATGCAGCCGCACCTTCCCCAGGAAGCCTACGAAGCGCTCTTCCTGCTGGCGGCGGGCGACTCTCCGGAGGAGGTCTACAGCCAGATGCTGGAGATGCGGCAGGCGCGTTCGGAGGAGGTGGACACCGAGGACTACGAAGCCGCGCTCGAGAACCCGGATACCCAGCGCCGCTTCCGGGTCGTGGACGACGAGTTGGAGCTGGCCGAGATCCTGAGTGCGCCACTTGAGAAGTGGCGCGTGTTCCTGCACCCCTCCCAGCGCCGGTACGTGGAGATCAACGCGAACGGCCCGGTCCGGGTGCTCGGCGGAGCCGGGACTGGAAAGACGGTGGTGGCGATGCACCGGGCCAAGCACCTGGTCGAAAAAGTGTTCGACGGGGAGGATCAGCGGCTGCTCTTCACCACGTTCACCCGGAACCTGGCTGCGGACATTGAGGAGAACCTCGCCAAAATCTGCTCGGAGGAGGTGATGGGGCGGATCGAGGTCGTGAACCTGGACCGCTGGGTGTCCGAGTTTCTGCGGAAGCAGGGATACGACTACGAGATCGACTACGGGAAGCGCACTGAGACGCTCTGGGGCGACGCCATGACCCTGGCACCGGAGGGTGTCGACCTGCCCCGGAGCTTCTACCGGGAAGAGTGGGAGCAGATCATCCAGCCCCATGAGATCCTGGAGCTCCGGGATTACCTGCGCGTGGCC
>SLSF01000152.1 GCA_007130605.1 Gemmatimonadota bacterium
ACTTCGACGCCGAAGGGGTGCCGGAACTCGACGAGGGGTGGACCCGGACCTTCCTCTTCTACTCCGAGGGGTGGGTGAAGGACGCCGACCTGAACACCGCCGAGGGGCATCGGACCCTCCCTCTCCCCTTCCATGGGATGGAGGGGTATCCGTACGAGGCGTCGGAGGCGCCCCTGCCCGATCCGGTCTGGCGCGACTACACCGAGGGCTGGCTCACCCGCTCGCGGGGGATCGACGGCTCCTGAGTCGGGGCATCCTTCGCCACCTTCCGACGATCTTTCAGCCACAGGTCCAGGAACATGGCGATGGGCCCGACGATGAAGAGGGCGAGGATGGGGGGCGAGGGGAAGAGGGGGCTCACCCACGAGATCTGGAAGTCGCCCGCCAGCCGGATCCCCATTTCCACCAGCGCCACCAGTACCGCCACGAGGATCCGCCCCCGGGTGGTGCTCACCGTGGTGCGGGGGTCGGTGATCATGAAGAAGATGAAGAGCTGGTACATGGGCCCGGTGAGGGGCGCGACCTCGGCGGCGAAGGGGCCTCCCACCATGAGGTGCCGGAGGGCGGCGAAAACGATGTACGCCAGGACGTAGGCGGCGGTCACATGGAGGACCCGGGCCCGGAAGGCGATGAGGATCCCCAGCGCCCAGATCACCAGGTTGGTCCCCAGCTCGTTGCCCCACTGGATGCTCAGGATCGCCACACTCCCCGGGGTCAGAAGGAGGAGGAGCCCGATCCCGAAGTTGCTGGGGTTCCAGAGGTGGCGCCCCCGGTAGGTCAGCACGTACTTGGAGACGATGGTGATGAAGGCCACCAGCACGAAGGGCCAGAGGAGCCCCGGGGGCGGCTTCAGCAGCAGGGCGATGCTGATCCCCGAGATGTACGCGCTTCCGAGCCGGCTCAGGACCGTACCGTGCACCACCTTCGAGAGGACCGCCTCGGCGACGAGACAGACGGCCAGGGCGGTGACCAGCCGGTCGTAGCCCCCCAGGATCGAATAGCGCCACTCTCCCACCACCAGGATGGTGGTGATGAGCCCCATGATGAGGTACTTCGGATTGACCTTCGGGAGGGTCTTCCGGAGGGCCTCCACCCGGGACGGCTCGCTCACGGCTCCTCGATCTCGTGAATCTGGTTGGCGGGCAGGTCTTCCAGGACCTGCACCTCACCCGAGGGCCACCGGATCTCCACCCGCTCAATGCGGGCGGCGTCGCCGAGCCCGAAGTGGAGCCGGCGGTCGTTCTGGCTCGCGAATCCCATCCCGCCGGTGACCGTCTGGCGCTGGATCCGGTCGCCGAACTCCACCGTCACATCGGCCCCGATGGCGCTCCGGTTGCTCCGGGTGCCCCGGAGGCGGAACTGGATCCAGTGGTTCGGGGCGCTCACCTGGTTCCGGTAGACGAGGGCGGGCGCACTCTGGTTTGCCACCACCACGTCGAGGACTCCCCGGTTGAAGAGGTCCACCACCGCGATCCCCCGTCCGTCGTAGCGATCATCGACCCCCACCGCGTCGGCCACATCGACGAACTCGCCCTCCACATTGAGGAGGACCCGCGACTGTTCGTACCCCGAGAGGCTCAGATTCCCGATGGGCGACCAGTTGGCGGCGTCGGCGGCGAGCCCTCCCTGGCCCCCGGCCACCTTCGAGAGCCCGTACCAGTAGTCGCGGGTGGGGTCGGCCGAAATGAATCCATTCACCACGAAGAGGTCCATGAGGCCGTCATTGTCGAAGTCGGCGAACTGGGCTCCCCACGCCCACCCGGCATTGGCGACGATCCCCTCGGCCACATTCCGCATCTGGTCCACCTCCTCCAGGAGATTCATCCGGAGCGAGTTTCCATGGAAGATGTAGCCGGGCACCGAGATGTTGGTGACGAAGACATCGTGGCGGCCCCGGTTGTAGGCATCGCCCAGCGAGACCGACATCCCGCTCTTGGAGCTCCTCTCGAGCCCCACCCGCGCCAGTTCGAAGCGCTCCCCCCCGTGGTTGATGAAGAGCTCCTCGGGCCCGTAGTCATTGGCCAGGTAGAGGTCCGGCCATCCATTCCCCGTCAGGTCGGCGGCCCCCACCGCTGTGGTCCACCGGGTGCTCCCCACCCCCATGGCCTCGGTCACATCTTCAAAGGTCCCGTCCCCCCGGTTCCGGAAGAGCCGGTTCGTCCCTCCATTCGAAGCGAACTCGAAGGAGTTCTGCATGATCCGGGTCGTGGTGAGGTTCCAGAGGTCGATCTCGTCGCGGAAGAAATTCCCGATGTAGAGGTCCAGG
The DNA here is from genome assembly GCA_007130605.1 of Gemmatimonadota bacterium. Lineage (GTDB taxonomy): Bacteria > Gemmatimonadota > Gemmatimonadetes > Longimicrobiales > Gaopeijiaceae > SLBA01. Next base: position 2,267 of record SLSF01000152.1, read on the forward strand.
TGGCCGTCGCGGTCGAAGTCGAACCAGACCGCCGAGTTGGCATTCATCCACTGGTCGAGGCCGGCCGCCTCGGTCACATCGTCGAAGGTCCCGTCCCCCTGGTTCTCGAAGAGCTGGAGGTACCCGTAGCGGTAGACGAGGAGGTCCTCGTAGCCCGAGTTGTTGTAGTCACCCCAGACCGCACCCATGGAGACGCCCTTTCCGGGGAGGTTCACCTGGGCGATCCCCGCCTCTGCGGCCGCTTCACGGAAGGTCCCGTCGCCCTGGTTCAGATAGAGAGCGTTGGGCTCGCCGAAGCGCGAGGTGGTGAAGTAGAGGTCGGGCCAGCCATTGTTGGTCACATCGGTGACACTCACCGAGGCCCCGAGGGCCGCCACATGGGGGGCCACATTGTCCAGGAGGGGGTCCAGTGTCGTTTCGGAGTGGACGAAGTCGATCCCCACTTCCGAGGCGACCTCGGTGAAGGCGAAGTCGAGGGACTCGACCGAGAGGTGGCGCGGGTTCGCCCGGGAATTCCGGTCCAGGGTCACGGCGGCGCCCATGGCGCCGAGGAGACTCAGGCCCAGGA
>SLSF01000146.1 GCA_007130605.1 Gemmatimonadota bacterium
GCCGGTCTTTCGGGTGACGGCCTCGCTCCAGGCTCGACGCCGCCTGGGGCTCACCGCCACCCTCGTGCGCGAGATCGTGGCCCGGCATGCCGGGGAGCCGATGCTGATCATGGCCATGGATCTGGACCAGATCCGTCATCTGGCGCGGGAGCTGGACATCCCGGTGATCACCGGTGCGACGCCTCAGGACCGTCGGGATCGTCTCTATGAGCAGTTTCGGGACGGAGAACTGACTGTAATGGCGCTCTCGAAGGTGGGAAATTTCGCGGTGGACCTGCCCGACGCCTCGGTGGCCGTGCAGGTCTCCGGTACCTTCGGGTCACGGCAGGAAGAGGCCCAGCGCCTCGGGCGCATTCTGCGGCCCAAGCCCGGCCTGAATCAGGCACACTTCGATTCGCTGGTAAGCCGGGACACGGTGGAGCAGGGATTCGCGCTCCGCCGACAGCGATTCCTGTGCGAGCAGGGGAACGGGTATCGGGTCGTGGACGAGTCGCTGCCCCCCGACGTGACCGAGGGGTCCCGGTCGGGGCACCTCCGCCTTTTTCGCTGACCCCACCAATCGAGCAAGACGATGCTTCTCGACGATCTGGACTGGTCCACCGTCTACCGACGCCTCGACGCATGGCAGGCCCTGACCCCGCAGTCCCGCCAGGCCTATGTCGAGTTGCGGCCCAGCGACACGGCCCCCGCCACAGAATTCGGTGACGACCTCGAGGCCCTCGTCGAGGCCGAGTTTCTGGTCGCCACCTCGGGGGTGAACGTCCGGATCCACCCGGACGCCAAGCCAATGGTCCGGGCGTTCCGGCTGATGGCCCGTCACCCCTTTCGTGAGGAGCACGATAACGAAGGACTCGGGCGCTACCTGACCGAGCTGCTGGTGAACCACGAGCGCCGGGAGCTGCTCGCCGCGGTGGAGCACCGCCATGGAAATACCTGGCTTCTGGCCGAGCATGTCTCGTCCATCGACTGGCCCCGCCGTTTCGCCACACCGGACCCCTGGGACGACAAGTACCCCGACCGGGCCCTGCCGGCCGCACGGCGCCTCGTCGCCCACCTGCTCGAGACCCCGGGGCCCATGAAGCTGCGGGATCTTCCACGCCATTTCGACGATGTCGACGAAGGCGAGCGCTGGGCCGCCGTGACCCTGGCGATAGCGAAGCTGGCCGTCTTCCCCGCCTTCCTGGAAGGGGGCCCGCCCATGGCCGAGCCCGGTCTGACCCTGTGGCCGCCCGTGGCGCGTCGGCACTTCGCTCCCCCGCCCTCGGAGCCCACGGGGCGGACTCCGGAGCAGAGCTGGGCGGGGGCCCTCCTTCTTCAGGACGCGAACACCGTGCTCATGGCGGCCGCGGCGGAACCTCTGCGTATCCGGCAGAGCGACGGTGCGTTCTACAAGCGCACCGCCGAGGATCTGACCGAATCACTTGCCCGACTCCCCGAATGGCTGGTCGAGATCACCGACGGGCTTCATGCCGATCTCCGTCTGGTCCGGGCGCGCCGACTCCTCGGGGGGCTGGGGCTCGTACAGCACCGCGAGTTCCCGGGAGGTCGTGTCGGGCTCGTCCCGGTGCCGGGGGCAGAGGCGTGGATTGCGCTCGGCCAGACCCGCCAGCTGCACCTGCTGGTGGATCGGTGGCGGCTCGAAGAGGGCTTCGAGTCCGGACGCACTCCGGGGTCCGACGTCGAGGCGGTCCTGCCCTCCGACGACGATGTCGACGACGATTTCGACGACGAAGCCCTCGACTTTGGCCCCTCGTCGCTCAACTCGAGTCTCCGACACCGCTCCTTCAATTTCGGGATCACCGGAGCCCTGGTCGGCTCGATCGAGGACCGGGCAACGGCGATCCGCGACGCAGTGGGCCGGCTCGACGGGCGTGGGTTCGTGCGCCTGGGCGAGTTCGCCGAGTACGAAGCCGCGAACCACAACCCCCTCGACTCGGACGCGTGCGACCTGCGGGTAGGGTGGGGATGGCGTCGGGACACGACCGAGAATCGGCGGGAGGTCTGGCTGAACGAGCTGAAGGGGTTCGTCATGAACCGCATGTTCATGGTCGATGGAGCCCGCTTCGGGCTCGACGAGGAGAGGGTTCTGGTTTTCGAGCCGACCTCGGTCGGGCGCTTTCTGGTGGGGCTCATCGACACCTTCGAGCGCGAGGTTCCCGACGAGAGCGGAATGGTGGTCGTGCAGCCCGACTTCGAGGTCGTGTTCCTGGGGCCCGCGCCCGAGACCGAAAGTGAAGTCGCCCGTTTCGCCGAGCGAGTCGGGCACGGGGTTGGGGTCCTCTTCCGCCTCACTCCCGAAGCAGCCTTCGGCGCGTCGGCCGCCGGACTCACCGCCGATCGTGTCTTCGACACCCTCCGGGCTGCCACCGCCCAACCCATCCCCCAGAATGTGGAGCACGAGATCCGAGCCTGGTTCGGCCGGGCCCGGCGACTCCGGGTACGCCGGACCCTGATTGTGGAATGCGAAGACCCGGAGGTGGTGCGCAGGCTCTCGGCGGCGGGGGGAAGCGACGTACGGCTCCTGGCGGAGAGCATCGTCGAGATTCCTTCGGGAAAGCTCGGACGCCGGCTCCTGAAGCGGGCTGCGGCCCAGGGGCTGTTCCTGGTTCCGCCGGGACAGGGCTGAACGCGGCTCAGGGCGAAAACCGGGGGCACTTCGGCCCGCACGGCCTTCCGGACCTTCGCTCGACCCGCAACGGTCAGATCTGCGCGCTCAGGACATTGATCCGAAACCGTGACTCCGTTTCCCGGACGAGCTCCACATCGGCGATCGTGCGCCGTTCATCGGGATACCGGCTTCGTGCGCGCTCGAACACCTGATCGCACAGGGCAC
>SLSF01000289.1 GCA_007130605.1 Gemmatimonadota bacterium
AATCGGAGATGTTCGGACATGTGAAGGGTGCCTTCACCGGGGCGGTCACCGAGAAGGCCGGACTCCTGGAGCGGGCCGACGGGGGCACCCTCTTCCTGGACGAACTCACCGAGATGTCGCTCCCGATCCAGGCGAAGCTGCTACGGGCGATCCAGGACGGGGTGGTTCGGCGGGTCGGCTCGGCGAGCACCAATGCGCTGGTGAATGTCCGCTTCGTGGCGGCCACGAACCGCGACCCCTCGGCCATCATGAAGGAGGGGGGGCTCCGGAAGGACCTCTATTACAGGCTCCGGGTGGTCCCCATCCACATTCCGCCCCTGCGGGAGCGGGTGTCGGACATCGGGATCCTGGCCGAGCACTTCCTTTCGGTCTTCTGGAAGAAGCACCGGTCCCACGAGGGGGTGCCCGAGCCCAGCATCACCGCAGAGGGACTCCAGGCGCTGGAGCGCCGGCCCTGGTACGGGAATGTTCGGGAGCTCCAGAATGTCATGGAGCACGCGGTGGTCCTCCTGGACCCCGAGACCGACCTGGGGCCGGACGATATTCCGGAGATGGATGGCGGGATCCCGGAGGAGATCGGCGCGGGGGGCCTCCTCTCGGCCAGTGTCCTGGAACGGCCCTACCACGAGGCTCGGGACCTGGTGATCGCCGAATTCGAGCGGCAGTACCTGCGCGAGATCGTGGGGCGCGCCGACGGGAACATGTCGGAAGGGGCCCGGTTGGCCGGGGTGGACCGCACGACCCTGTACCGGCTCATGCAGAAGCATGAAATCTCGAAGGACGACATCCTGGATGACTGAGGAGCGGTCGGCCGACGGGGATCACTCCCCTTCCCCGACCGGGCTGGCTTCCGGGGGCGGGCCTCTCGCGTCCGCAGGCGCAGAGGCCCGAGAGCGTTGGATGCGAACCCATGGCGACATCCTGAGCGAGAACTCCCTGGAGGGCTCCCTCGAGGTGCTCCTGGATGCCCTCGACGGAGCGCCGGGCGATGCGATGCCCCCCGAACTCCGCGAGCCCCCTTCCCTCCTCCATGTCCGGATCGCCCTCCTCGACGTGGTGCGGCAGGCGTACGTGGCGGCGGACGCCGATCCGGACGACTCCTTCCGGGAGCGGATCCGACGCTTCGAAGAGGTGCGGGCGGCGCTGGAGCCGGAATGGGACGAGCAGGTGGAAGCGGCCTTCTCCGGTCCCCGGGCCAATGAACTCCTGGCCGAGGTGGGCCACGACCTGCGATCGCCCCTGACCTCGGTCATGTTCCTGTCGGAGGTGCTGCGGGAGGCCCCCGACGCGAAGGAGGACCCCCACAAGTCGCGGCAGTTGGGGCTCATCTACAGTGGGGCGCTGACGATGCTGAACATCGTCAACAACTTCATGGAGGTGGTGCGCCGGGGGGGAGAGGAACTCGAGGGGGAACCGAAGGTCTTCTCCATCGAGGAGCTGCTGGAATCGACCCGGCGAACGGTTCAGCCCATGGCCGACGAGCGGGAGCTGGGGTTCGAGACGGTGATCGATCTCGAATCCACCGATCGGCGGTCGGGGTACCCGGTCCCCCTGTCGCGGATCCTCCTGAACCTGGCCACCAACGCCCTCAAGTTCACCCGCGAGGGAGAGGTGCGGATCGTGGTGACCGAGCCTGCGTCCGGGGTCATCGAGTTCGCGGTGACCGACACGGGGCCGGGGATCCCCGAGGACCGGCAGGAGGTGATCTTCCGGGTCTTCGAGCCGTCGCAGGACCGGCATGGGGTCCACTTTTCGGGGACGGGGCTCGGGCTGGTGATTGTGCGGCGGCTCCTGCGGGCGATGGGGAGTGAGCTGGAGTGCGACTCGACGGTGGGCGAGGGAACGACGATGTCCTTCCGGGTGAGGCTGGCCCCACCGGGTTGAGGGGAGGCTCCGCCTCGGGGGTCCCGGCCCCTGTGGCACGGTTGCCTCAATCTGGCGATGCGCACGACATGGGCATGGAGAGTGTGACCCGGACCCGGGTCTGTTCCCATGACGGATCCCCAGTGTTTTCAATGGTATTGACGTGACTGAGACGGTCTGTGGAGAGGATCCTGCATTACCGCTTCCCCGAAGGATGCTCCGCCATTGCAGTCGCCAGTGTGGCGACCACTGAACTTTCAATAGGCAACGTCCAGATGCGCATGCTGATCGAACGGAAACTGGCCCTCCTCGTGGGACTCCTCCTGGTTCTGGTGGCCTGTGACGAGTCCACCATCGACGACCCGTCCACGCCCTCGACCCCTGCGCCCGCCTCGGTTGCGGTGCAGGTGAATGCCGAGGGCTTCGGGACTGCCGATGCCCGGTCGCCCAACTCCTTCCGGCTGCGGGTGGTGGGCCCGGATGGTTCGACGTTGCAAGAGATCACCGGTGCCTTTTCCGAGGATCCGAATCGGCTCTTCGGGCCGTACCAGGTGCCGGTTCCAGAAGACGGCATCGCCGGGGTGCGCGCCGAGGTGGAGATCCTCTGGCGTGCCGATGACGAGGTGGTGGTGATGTGGAGTGGGCGGACCGACGAGGCGAACCTGAGTCCGGGGACTCGGACGGATGTGTCGCTCACCGTCTACCGGGGAGGGCTCCCCAACCTTGGGCTGAACGCGGTCTCGATCTCGGGGATTCCTTCGGTGATGGGGACCGGCGAGAGCTTCGATGGCTCGGCCTCGGCTGACCCCTCCGGAACGCTCAGCCACCCGGGATGGGGGAGCCTCGATCCCGCCATTGCCACTGTGGACGGCTCCGGTCGGGTGACCGCACATGCGGAGGGCACTGCGCGGATCGTGATGGCCGCGGGACCGGCATCCGACACGGTTGAGGTAGAGGTCCGGCAACTGG
>SLSF01000154.1 GCA_007130605.1 Gemmatimonadota bacterium
ACGGTGTCCCCCCCGACGCCGAACTCCACCCCTCGGCCCCGATGACCAGGTGATCGAGGACCCGGATTCCCATGGTCCGGCCGGCCTCGGAGAGCTGGCGGGTCACCGCCCGGTCCTCGGGCGAGGGGGTGGGATCCCCCGAGGGATGGTTGTGGACGAGTACCACCGACGCGGCGTTCTCGAGGATCGCCGGGCGAAAGACCTCGCGGGGGTGGATCAGCGAGGCGTCGAGGATCCCCCGGCTCACCATGGCGACCCGAAGCACCCGGTGCTGGGTGTTCAGGAGGAGGGCGTGGAACTCCTCATGGGGGAGGTCCTGGAGCCGGGGCGCCATGAACCGGTAGACATCGTCAGGCCCCCGGATCCGGGCCCGGTCCGGCCACTCCTCTCTCAGCGCCCGAAGCCCGAGCTCGAGGGACGCCGCGATGCGACCCGAGGTCGCCGGCCCGATTCCCGGAATCGCCTCGAGGGCGGCCGGGTCCAGGTACGCGAGGGTTCGAAGCCGTCCCTCGCACCGCCGGAGGACCCGGTCCGAGATCTCGAGGGCCGAAGCGTTGCGCCTCCCGCTCCCGATGACGAGGGCCAGGAGCTCCCGGGCCGGCAGCGCGCGGGTCCCCATCGCACGCAGGCGCTCCCGGGGACGCTGGGAGGGGGGGAGTTCACGGATGGGGAGAGAGGGTTCGATCATGTGTGGAGGATCGCACCCTTCCTCTCATCATCCTCTCATCGCCCTCGGATTACCCCGGTCTGCCGTGGCACTTCTTGTACTTCTTTCCACTCCCGCACGGACACGGGTCGTTCCGGCCCGGCTCGTCCTCCACCGTCACCGGCTCCTGTGTCGTCTCCCCCTGCTCTCCGCGGTTCGTCTGCATCTGCGCGGGATCCGGACCTCCGTCGCCGGCCCGCGCTGCCGCCGCCACGCCCACCGGGTCGAGGCGCGAACCCCCACGCCCGGGAGCCTGACGACGCTGGCGATCTGCCGCGCCTGCGCCTCCGGTGTCTCCGGCCTCGGCGGGCCCCGAGTACTGGAGCCGCTGGGGCTGGGGGCGTCGGGGCTGCGGCCGCTCGCCGATCTGGGCCCGGAAGAAGAGTCCCGTCACCGTCTTTCGGATGTCCGTCATGAGATCGACGAACATGTCGTAGGACTCCTTCTTGTACTCGATGAGGGGGTCCTTCTGGCCCCAGCCCCGGAAGGCGATGGAGGCCTTGAGGGCGTCGAGATCGTACAGGTGGTCCTTCCACTTGTCGTCGATGACCGAAAGGAGGAGCCAGCTCTGCACCTTCTCGGCATTCTCGCCGAAGCTCTCGAGCTTCTTCTTGAACTGTTCGAGTCCCGCCGGAATCACCGCGTCGAGGACCTCCTCGCGATCGAAGAAGTCCTGCTCATCCTCTTCGCTCTCCGGAAGGGCCTCCACCAGGAGGAACGCCTCGGTGAGGAGGCGCCGGCGCAGCTCCCAGAGCTCCCAGGAGTCGGGGAGGAGGTCGTCGGGGGTGAACTCCTCCACCATCTCCCGGAGGGCGGTGTCGATCATCTCCCAGACCTCACCCTTGAGGTCGTCGCCCCCCTCGAGAGCGAAGAGCCGGAGGTCGTAGATGACCTCCCGCTGCTGGTTCATGACGTCGTCGTAGTCCAGGAGCTTCTTCCGGGCCTCGAAGTTGTTCCCCTCGACCCGCCGCTGGGCCCGCTCGATGGACTTGGTGACGAGGCCATGGGTGATGACCTCGCCCTCTTCGGCGCCCCACTTCTCCATGGCGTTGGCGATCCGCTCCGACCCGAAGAGACGCATGAGGTCGTCTTCGAGGGAGAGGAAGAACTGCGAGGCACCGGGATCCCCCTGGCGTCCGGCCCGGCCCCGAAGCTGGCGGTCGATCCGGCGCGACTCGTGTCGGGAAGAGGCAAGAATGTGCAGCCCCCCGCACTCGATGACGAAGTCGTCGGGTTTGGTAGTGAGGTCGGTGCGGAGCTTCGGATCCACATGCTGGAGCTCCTCGACGTCGAGCCCTCGCTCCTTCGCCCACCCGATGGTTCGGGGATCGGTGACCCCCTTGCCCAGTTTGATGTCGGTTCCCCGCCCGGCCATGTTGGTGGCGATGGTGACCGCCCCGGGCTGTCCGGCGGCGGTGACGATGTCGGCTTCCCGGGCGTGCTGTTTCGCGTTCAGCACGCTGTGGGCGATCCCCCGCCGCTTGAGCATCCGCGAAAGGGTCTCGGAGACATCCACATTCGTCGTTCCCACCAGGACGGGAAGCTCCATCTTCACCAGGCGCTCCACTTCGTCCATGATGGCATTGTACTTCTCGCGCTTTGACCGGAAGATCAGATCGTTCCGGTCCTCCCGGATCACCGGGCGGTTCGTCGGGATGACGAGGACTTCGAGGCCGTAGATCTGGTGGAACTCCGACTCCTCGGTCTCGGCGGTCCCCGTCATGCCGGCCAGCTTGTTGTACATCCGGAAGTAGTTCTGGATGGTGATGGTGGCCATGGTCTGGGTCTCACCCTTGATCTCCACCCCCTCCTTCGCCTCCACCGCCTGGTGAAGACCATCGCTCCACCGCCGCCCCGCCATCTGGCGCCCGGTGAACTCGTCGACGATGACCACCTGGCCATCTTCGCCGATAATGTACTGCTCGTCCTTCTGGAAGAGGGCGTACGCCTTCAGGAGCTGGTGGATGACGTGCATCCGCTCGCTCTTGGCGGCGTACTCCGCCTCCAGCTCGGCGACCTCGGCGTCCCGTTCCTCCTGCGTCAGGCTCTCGTCGTCCTGGATCTCGCCGATGACTTCCGAGAGGTCGGGAACCAGGAAGGCGTCGGGGTCCCCCGGCGAGAG
>SLSF01000200.1 GCA_007130605.1 Gemmatimonadota bacterium
CAGGAAGGCGGTCGCCGTCCCCACGATCTTCTTCAAGGGCCCTCCAGCAAGAGGATCACCGTCGACCGGCCCCTACCTCCAGATGTACACCCGAGCCGTCATGAAAGATAAGGCGCGCGCAGACACCCCGGCAATACAATCGGGACCGGATTGCGGGTCGGGGGGAGCGAGCCGTTATCTGGACCCGGACCCATCCCGGTGCCCTCCGGAGCGGATCGGCGCCGGGCAGGTGGCCGACCGCTGAGGCTCCCTCTCCACGGACCTCGCCGGGCCGGGTCCTGCGCCTCCGCCCGGAGCTACCTGGAGGCCTCCACCTCGGCCCGGGCTTCGGCAATCCGGTCCAGGATCCGTCGGCGAAGCGTCTCCATGCGAGGATCGGCCAACAGGTCGCCCAGGACCGGGTCCCCGGCGATGTCCAGCCAAGGGTACCCGAGCCAGCCCATCTCCACCGCGCGCTCCAATTGGGTGATGGCGTCTTCGGTCTCACCGGCTGCGGCCAGGGTCCGGGCCAACATCTTCACCGGCCAGGAATCTTCGGGCCTCTCCGCCACCTGCTCCATGAGGGACGGGATCGCTTCGTTCCAGATCCGTCGGGCCCGGACGGGGTCTCCGGTCCGGGCCACTACGAATCCCGCGTCCGCGGCGGACACAATGCCTCCCAGCACCTGACCGCTTTCCCCATCGTACCATTCCCTCGCGACCACGTAGTCTCGCTCGACCAGTGCCACCAGGAACTGGCCCTGGGAGTATTCCCGGGTCAGGGTCGGCAGGTCTACGATGGTACGCAGGTGCTCCCGAGCCCGGTCCACTTCGCCCCGGGCAACGAGGAGCCAGAGCAGATCCTGGTGCGCCCACGGGAAGTCGGCCTGGAGCTCGAGCGCACGACGATACCAGTGCTCGGCCGCCGCGTCGTCTCCCACGCCCGCATGGGTCCGACCGAGGAGCGTGGCGTAGCCGGGGTGCGCCGGGTCCAACTCGACCGCCTGGCTTGCCAGACGGAAGGCTTCGGCCAGCTCACCCTGCAGCCACCGGGTAAAGGCAAGCCCCCAGTAGGACTCCGCATCGCTGGGACGGATCTCCAGAGTCCGCCGGTACGTTTCCACCGCGTCGGCCATGCGCCCGCTGTTCCACTGGGCAAGGGCCAGCACCTGATATCCATCGGCCCCCATGGGATCGAGCTCGATGGCCCTCCGTGCGGCCACGAACGAAGAGTCCACCCAGTGGCGGCCCAGGCCATGGTACCCGTCCATGGCCCCGAAGGTCAACGCCAGGCCCGCCCAGGGAAGGGCAAAGTCCGGATCCAGGCGGATGGCCTGGCGGAACAATCCCGTGGCCCGCTCCAGGTCGGGTCGGGTGAGGCGCTGGTTGTGCTCCCGACCCCGCAAGTAGAGGTCGTAGGCGGCCAGGTTGTCGGTGGGCGCTCGCGCCAGGCGCACGTGGGCCTGGGGCGACAGGCGGGCATGAAGCGTCTCTGCGATCTGGCGGGCGATCTCGCTCTGGATCTCGAAGACGTCGGTCGCCGTCAGGTCCCGATCGAAGCTCTGAGCCCAGAGTTGCTCCTCGGTGTCGGCGCGAATCAGCTCGACGTTGACACGCACCCGATTCCCCGACCGGCGGACGCTGCCGGCCAGAAGGGTGGCCACCTCCAGCTCTTGCCCGATCTCCCTGGCACTGAGATCCCGGGTCTTGTAGCGCATGACCGAGGTGCGCCCGATCACCTTCAGGTCGGCCAGGTTGGAGAGGTGTAGGTGGAGGTCCTCGGAGATGCCGTCCGAGAACCACGCCTGGTCGCCCTCGGGGCTGAGATCGGCAAACGGGAGCACCGCAATGGAACGCGGAATCTCGCCGGAGGCCGCGAGAGGCACCGGGACCGTGGTCCGCCAGGCGCCGGACCCCAGGATGGCGGCGGCGACCACGGCAGCCCCGAGCACGGCCCCTCCGGCGATCCAGGCGGCTCGGCCTCGAGGGCCGGAAGGCTCTCGGGCGTCGGCCAGCGAGGAGCCCTGCGTGCGAACCAGGCCCTCGGGGGTAATCTCGAACGCCCAGGCCAGGACGAGGGCGATGGGGAATCCCAACAGGAGCAGAACCACGACGAACGTCACACCCCAGGCGGGGAGGTGCAAAGCCGGAAAGAAGATGTCGGCGACCTGGGCGATGACGAACGCCACGGCAGCGTAGACGAGGGCTACGCGGACGACGTTCCTCCGCTTCAGCTCCCGCAAAAGCCCACCGAGTCCGGTTCGGGCCATTCGCATGGCTCCAGGGGGCGGCGCCGGGGGAAACGGTGGCCCCGGGTAGGGACGGCCGAGGTACGTCGTGACGCCGGATACTAAGTATCGGGCAAGCCCCTGCGACCGGCAAGCTCCCGCCAGAGCGGGGCGTTCGCCGGAATCCGCCCTGCATCCGGCCGCTCTCCCAGATGGGCCGTCCCCGGGGTGGGTGCAGCGGGTCGTCAGGCGGACGATCGCACCCGACGACCGGGGGCACGGTCCCCGACAACGGCTGGGAACTCAATGGCTGGGGCCAGCGCGGTGGCTCCCCGGAGTGCCACCGGTCACCCACGCGCTGCCCCTCCAATGCCGATCCCTCAGAGCGAGTCGAAGTACTCCTCCATCCGACAGCGGGTGGCCTCGTCTGGAAGCCGCCCTCCCGGCTGTCCTGGTGGTGATCCTCGCCGTTGCCGTCGTCGGCCTGGCGGGCCACCTGCTCATGATGCGAAGAGCCTGCGAGTAGGGCGCGACCCGCCCCTCTCGTCCGATGCCGGCGACGGGTCCTCGACGGATACGTCCATGGGCACACCCTGCCGGATGCTCTCGGCCACG
>SLSF01000335.1 GCA_007130605.1 Gemmatimonadota bacterium
AAAGCAGACGCCGCTCGAGGGCCGCCGCATGGGCGGCGATCCGGACGATCCGGTTGCCCAGCTCGGTGACGAAGTCGCCGTCGTCCAGCCCCTCCAGCTCGGCCAGGTCGTCCAGATGGGGCGAGTCGGACGATTCCCCGGAATCGCTGGAAGGGGCAGGCTCCGCATCCACAGCGGCGGTTCGATCCGCCGAAGTCGATTCCCCGGAATCGCCGTAGCCCTCCGGATCCTCCTCCCGGACACTCCACCGCGGCGCGGCGGCCTCCGTCTGCTCGGCCCACGACGTACCGACCGCGCTCACACACCGCATCCCGGGCCCATCGATCTTCGAAGTCCGCCGGACCTCGATGTTCTCCGACCCCTCCACGACATACCCCATCCCACCCTCCCATCAAAATCGAACAACCTACGAAGCCGCCTGTCCCACAACGACTTCGGGCGACCTCAACCTCACCACTTAATATAGTGACGGGGTCGGCCGGGCTCCTCCATGGCCATATGGGCCAGAATATGGCCCTCCCAGGTCAAATGAAGACCGAAGGGCCTCCGAAAGCCGCCTCACGCCCCGTCAGCCCCCTCCCCGGCCGAATCCGACACCGATCCCGGACGACCCCCATCCCAAACCCAAGAATCTGTCAAGACCTCAACCGAAAGAAGGCCGAAACAGACATGCAGCCGCCCGCGTCCCATGGGGACCCCCTTGACCCACCCAACCCCCGCAGGCGAGGATAACCGCACTCGTCCACCCCCATCCGAGCGCCCCTTGATCGACTCCCGGATCCTCTGGCTCCTCCTCCTTCTGGCGGCTCCCCTCACCGCTCAGGAGATCGAGAGCGACCCCGAGATCACCACCCACACCCCCCTCCGGGTCTTTCTCATAACGATTGACCAGGGCGACGAGGTCTGGGAGAACTTCGGGCACAACGCCATCCTCATCCGGAACCAGGCCACCGGCGAGGCCATCGCCTGGAACTGGGGGATCTTCGACTTCGCTGACGTGGACTTCATCCCCCGCTTCCTCCGGGGAACCATGCGCTACAGCATGATGGGGATGGACCCGGATGCCATGCTCCGGGCCTACGCCGCCGACAACCGGAGCATCTACTCCAACGAGATCCTCCTGACACTGGAGGAGTCCGCGGCCCTCGCCAGCTTCGTCCGCTGGAATGCGCTCGAAGAGAACCGGTACTACATCTACGACTACTTTCGCGACAACTGCTCGACCCGGATCCGCGACGCCCTCGACCTGGTCCTGGGAGGCCGCCTCGAGGAGATCTTCGGGGAAGAGATGACCGACCGCACCTGGCGGTGGCACGCCCGGCGCCTCGTCCAGGGGACTCTCTGGATCGACCAGGGCCTCTCCTTCCTCCTCGGGACCCGCGGGGACCGGACCATCACCCAGTGGGAGGCCATGTTCGTACCGATGGTCCTCATGGAGCGTCTCGAGGAGGTCGTCCTGGACCGGGGTCCCCTCCTCGGGCCCCGCGAGATCCTCTTCGAGGCCGACCGCGCGCCGACCCCCACCGAAGCCCCGACCCTCTCCCTCCTCTTCCCCCTCCTGGGGATCATCGGCGCCCTGACCTTCGTCCTCCTGGGACGGAGCGCCGGCCGCGCGGCGAAGATCGCCTTCGGCACACTGGCCACCGGGTGGCTCGCCTTTGCAGGGGCACTGGGGATGATCCTGGTCCTCGTCTGGTTCACCGACCATGTCTTCATCCATCGGAATGTCAACATCCTCCTGACGAGTCCGCTGTCGATCCTGGTGATCCCCCTCCTCCTGGCCGCACTCACCCGCTCCGAGCGCGCTGCGGGTTGGCAGGGGCGGTGGGCAGGGGTGGGGATGCTCATCATCGCCGTGGGATCGCTCGTGGGCGTCCTCCTCCAACTCGGCGTCATCACCCAGGGCAACGCCGAGGTCATCTCGGTGGCCCTTCCGGTCAACCTGGGGCTCGCCGTCGCCATCCTCCGCCACCACCGCGAAGCGAGAGGCTGAGTTTCCCCCCGCACCGGACTCGGCCTATATTCCCAGGCTGTGATCCCAGGGCCGCGTCGGCCCTTCGGGAAATTCCAACGCGAGGGGGGATGCGGTGAAGCGAGTGCTGGTGACGGGTGCGGCGGGACAGATCGGGACCGAGCTGGTGGAAACCCTGAGGGAGGGACTCGGCGAAAGCGCCGTCATCGCCACCGACATCCGGGTCCCGGACGATCGAGGCCCCTTCGAGACCCTCGACTGCACCGATGGCGCCGCCCTGGCCGAGCTCGTCCAGACCCACCGCATCGACACCATCTTCCACCTGGCCGCACTTCTTTCGGCCGTGGGCGAGGACCGCCCGCAGGAGGCGTACCGGATCAATCTGGGAGGCCTCATGGAGGTCCTCGAGGTGGCCCGGGAGGCCGGGTGCGCCGTCTTCACCCCCTCCTCCATCGCCGCCTTCGGGCCCGGCACCCCCGCCGACCCGACCCCGCAGGACACCCTCCAGCGGCCCACCACCATGTACGGGGTGACGAAGGTCGCCGGGGAACTCCTCTGCGACTACTACCACACCCGCTTCGGGGTCGACACCCGCGGACTCCGCTACCCAGGCCTCATCTCCCACTCGGCCCCTCCGGGCGGGGGCACCACCGACTACGCGGTGGAGATCTTCCACCACGCCATCGGCACCGGCGCCTACACCTGCTTTCTCTCCGCCGACACCCAGCTCGACATGATGTACATGCCCGATGCCGTCCGGGCCTCCATCGAACTCATGGAGGCCGATCCGGAGCGCCTCAGGCACCGGAACGCCTTCAACATCACCGCCATGCAGCTCAC
>SLSF01000265.1 GCA_007130605.1 Gemmatimonadota bacterium
GGCCTCTGGCCTCTGGCCTCTGGCCTCTGGCCGAAAGGTGGGCCAGTCCGCATTTCCGCGGAACCGTCTGAATCTCTCATTGCAGGCACCTTGATCAGGCCGAACCAGCCATCATTCATGCCTGCCTACTACAACCCCAATACGATGCGCGCAAAGAATGCCACCACCCCGGGGCTCTTAGAGGATGTTGAAGAAGTTTGTCCCCCTTCACCCCGTCCCGAATTCGTAGAGCGGCTCGAAGCGGGCAGTGAAGTGACGGAGCACCGGCTCCTGCTCGACCATGCGGAATCCCCCCACCGACTCCCGCCGGTCGGCGAAGCTCAGGATCGCCTCCACCATGTAGTCCACATGGCTCTGGGTATAGACTCTCCGGGGGAGGGCGAGGCGGACGAGCTCCATGGAGGCGGGGGTCTCCTCGCCGGTGTCGGGGTCGCGGGAGCCGAACATGACGGTGCCCACCTCGACGCACCGGATCCCCCCCTCCAGGTAGAGCTCGCAGACCACCGTCTGGCCGGGGAGTTCCAGAGGCGGCACGTGGGGAAGGAGCGCCGCCGCGTCGATGTAGACGGCGTGCCCGCCGGGGGGCTGCATGATGGGCACCCCACCCTCGGAGATCGCCTCACCCAGGTAGCGGACCGAGGCATGACGGTACTCCAGGTAGTCCTCTTCCAGGACCTCGTGGAGCCCCACCGCGATGGCCTCCAGGTCCCGTCCGGCGAGCCCCCCGTAGGTGGGGAAGCCCTCGGTGAGGATCAGGAGGTTCTTCTCGCGCCGGGCCAGCGACTCGTCGTTCAGCGCCAGGAAGCCCCCGATGTTGGCGAGCCCGTCCTTCTTGGCCGACATGGTGCACCCGTCGGCCAGGGAGAAGATCTCGCGCACGATCTCGGGGATGGTGCGCTCCCCCTGCCCCTCCTCGCGCTGCTTGATGAACCAGGCATTCTCGGCGAAGCGGCACGCATCGATGTAGAAGGGCACCCCGAAGTCCCGGCAGATCCGCGACACCTCGCGCAGATTCGCCAGGGAGACGGGCTGCCCCCCTCCGGTGTTGTTGGTGATGGTCACCATCACCACCGGCACTCGCTCGGGCCCCTCGGTCTCCAGGAGCTCGACGAGCCGGTCGGTGTCCATGTCGCCCTTGAAGGGATGGGGGACGGCGGGATCGAGGCCGTGGGGCGCGGGGAGGTCCAGGGGGGTGGCCCCCGTCGCCTGCACATTCGCCCGGGTGGTGTCGAAGTGGGTGTTGTTGGGGACGATGTCACCGGGCTTGCACAGCGTGCTGAAGAGGATCCGCTCGGCGGCCCGCCCCTGGTGCGTGGGGATCACGTGCTCGAAGCCGAAGATCTCATGCACCGCCTTCTCGAAGCGGTAGAAGGAGGGGCTCCCGGCGTACGATTCGTCGCCCCGCTGGATCCCGGCCCACTGCTCGGCGCTCATGGCCGAGGTGCCCGAGTCGGTGAGGAGATCGAGGAGGACGTCGTCGGAGCGGAGGAGGAAGGGGTTGTACCCCGCCTTCTCAAGGAGCCCCCGGCGCTCTCCCTGGGTCGTCATCCGGATGGGCTCGACGGTGCGGATGCGGAAGGGTTCGATGATGGTCTTCATCTCACCCACCCCGCGCCAGGTCCTCGCCCCGGAGTCCCAGGGTTTCGGCCTCGTTGCGGATTCCGTCGATGACATTCTGGATGTGTTCCTTCCGGTCGAGGCCGATGAGCTCGATCCCCCGGTTCACATCGTCGCGGTCGACTCCGGCAGCGAAGGCCTTGTCCTTGATCTTCTTCACCACCGACTTCGGCTTCAGGTCGTCGATGCCATTGGGACGCACGAGACAGCAGGCGACGACCAGGCCCGAGAGCTCGTCGCAGGCATAGAGCACCCGGTCGAGTTCGCTTTCCGGCTCGACCCCGGTGAAGTCGGGGCGATGGGCGAGGATGGCGTGGATGACCTCGTCGGGGTAGTCCCGCTCCCGGAGCGCCTCCACCGCCTCGAGGGGATGCTGATCGGGGTGCTTCTCCCAGTCCAGGTCGTGGAGGAGACCGGCGAGGCCCCAGAGCTCGGGGTCCGCCCCCCTCAGTTCGGCGTAGTGGCGCACCGCCGCCTCGACGGCGAGCATGTGGCTCCGGAGGTTCGGGTTCGGGACCCATTCATGAAGGAGTTCGAGGGCGTCGTCGCGGTGGGGCATGGTCAGCGGGGTCCCGGTTCGAGGGCTGCGGTGGTCCGCTCCGGAAGCCGTTCGAGGGCCCGGAGCACGATGGGGGTGGTGAGGATCTCGGGGAGGAGTTCCGGGGGCGCTCCCGGCTCCCCGGGGTAGAGCGCGTAGACCGGCACCCCATTGCGTCCCAGCGCCTGGAGTGCGGCGGCGATGGTGTCGTCGCGGCGAGTCCAGTCGGCCCGCAGGAGGACGACGCCATGTTCGACGAAGGCCTCCTCGATCCGCGACGCCGTGAGAACGGTGCGCTTGTTCACCTGGCAGCTCAGGCACCAGGCGGCGGTGAAGTCGACGAAGACCGGGTCCCCGGCCCTCTGATGCTCCAGGACGCGCTCGGCCGAAAAGTCCTCCCAGGCCACCGTGCCGGTGTTCTCGGAGGAGGAGGAGGAGGCCGGCGCATCGATGGCCGCGCCCTGAAATCCCAGAAACCCTCCGCCGGCGAAGAGGAGAAGGACTGCGGCGATCACCCATGCAGGCCGCCGGCCGGTTCCCGGCCGCCGCCCCAGGAGCCAGGCCCCGAGCGCCAGGAGAAGGAGCCCCGAGAGAAGCGCCGTGGCCCCGTCGACCCCGGTCTGGAGACCGAAGACCCAGAGGAGCCAGATGAC
>SLSF01000213.1 GCA_007130605.1 Gemmatimonadota bacterium
AAGCCGTAGCGGGCGCCGGAGTGGTCGGTGAGGAGCCGCACCACCCGGGCGTAGGGCGCGTCGTGCCCGCTCTGCCCCTGGCTCCGCTGCCGCTCCTTGTGTTCCCGGAGCTGCCGGCGGGCCACCTCGAAGGCCTCCCCCACCGCCCGCACCGGATCCCGTGCCCGCTCGTCGGTGGGAGGCTCCCGGTCCACCACGATGGAGTTGTCGGGGATCCGGAGGTCCACCAGGACCCGGTAGACGATCCCCGAATTCCGGGATGGTGTCGCATTCTCGATGACGACCCTGCAGCTCACGATGGAGTCCTGGATCTGCTCCAGTTTGTCGATCCCGTCCAGGACCGCCTCCTTGAGTGTGTCGCTGGGCTCCATGCCACGGAAGGCGATCTCGGGGGGGACGTCCATCAGTCTAACTCCTTGTAATGGAATCACATGGGCGGTCACCCCTTCCGACACCGTCCGTGCCGGTTCGTTCCGTCACGGCGGGCCCGTCGTCCCGCCCACATCGCGGAACATCCGGTTTCGTTGCAGGTTGTTACCGAGACGGGTCCGGTGGATCCCTGCGAGTGACCTCCGGCACGTTCCCCCCAAACCCAATGGCCGACGCCTCCTCCATGCACGGCTCGATCCTCCTTCCGGCGCTCCTCCTCGCGCTCCTCTGGTGGACCCTCGCCGGAGCGGGCGTGGGAGACTGGGTCGCGGGGGCCATCGCCATCATCGCCGCCCTCCTGGTGCACCGCGCCCTCTCCTCGTCGGCGCCCTCCCTCCGCCTGCACCCCCTGGGGGCCGCCGCCTTCATCCCCTGGTTCCTCCTCCGTGCCTTTCAGGGAGGTCTGGATGTGGCGATCCGGGCCTTTTCGCCGGGCCTCCCCCTGGCCCCCGCCACCCTCCACTACCGGATCCGGCTCCCCGAGGGCGGCTCCCGAACCCTCTTCGTCAACACCATCAGCCTTCTCCCGGGCACCTTCAGCGCCGACCTTTCGGGGGACCGGGTCACCGTCCACCTCCTGGCCCGGACGGAAGAGGCCGAGTCGACCCTCGCCGAACTCGAAGGGAAGGTGGGCGCCATCTTCGGCCACGAGCTGGAACCGAAGGAGGCGGCGCCATGAGCGCCTTCCTCACCGGGGTCGCCCTCTTCCTCGTCCTCAATGTGGCGGCGGGCCTCCTCAGGGTGGTGCGGGGGCCGACCCAGGCGGACCGGATGGTGGCGGCCCAGCTCTTCGGGACCTCGGGGGTGGCGATCCTGGTGCTCCTGGCCGAAGCCGGGGGTGAGGCGGCCCTCCGGGACACCGCCCTCGTCTTCGCCATCCTCGCCGTCGTGGTCTCGGTGGCCTTCGTGAAGCGGGGATGGGTCCGGAAGCTCCAAAGCGCTCCGGTGGAGGACCCCGCCGAGGGAGGGGAAGGACCATGACCCTCCCACCCGATCTCGCGGGGGGCTGGCTGGTCTCCCTCCTGGACCTGGGCACCGGGATCCTGGTGGGAGTGGGCGCATTCTTCTTCCTGGCCGGAACCGTGGGGCTCCTCCGCTTCCCCGACCTCTACTGCCGCCTCCACGCCCTCACCAAGGCCGACACCCTGGGGCTCGGTTTCATCACCGCCGGGCTCGTCCTCCAGCTCCCGGGGTGGAATGCCGGCCTCCAGCTCCTCCTCATCTGGGTCCTGGCCCTCTCGGCCGCCGCCACCGTCTGCCACCTCCTGGCCAGCGCCTCCCTCCAGGCGGGGATCCGTCCCGTCGAGGGCGCCGACGAGGAAGGGGAGGGACCATGACCCTCCCACCCGACTTCGCCGGGGGCTGGATGGTCTCCCTCCTGGACCTGGCCGTCGCCGTACTCCTGGTGGCCCTCGCCGCCCGCCTCCTCCACACCCGGAACCTCTTCGAGGCCATCGTCCTCTTCATCGCCTACGGGCTCACCCTCTCCCTCGCCTGGGTGCAGGTGGGTGCGCCGAACATCGCCCTGGCCGAGGCGGCCCTCGGGGCGGGGGTCACCGGCGCCCTCTTCCTCAACACCTTCCAGCGGCTCGCCGAGCGGAGCCGGGAAGGGAGCGGGATGGTGGATCCGGAGCACGGGGACCGGGGACCGGAGGCGGGACCATGACCCCCCCGCGCCCCGGCGACACCCCCCGTATCGACGAGGCCGACGCCCGTCCCCTCCTGGTGGACGACACGAGCCGCGATGCCTCGCCTCTTCTCCGCCTTCTCCTGGGGCTCCTGGCCGGCGCCACCGCGGTGGGGATCGGGCTGGTGGGCGTGGTGGGAGGCGACCGCCCCGCCCTCCTCCCCCTCCTCGTGGCCGACCACCTGGAGGAGAGCGGGGTCTCGAACCCGGTCACCGCCGTCCTCCTGAACTTTCGGGGCTACGACACCCTCCTGGAGATCGCGGTCCTCCTGGCCGCCATGGCCGCCGTCTGGTCGCTGGACCGGGGGAGCCGGCAATTCGGTCGACCCTCTGGAGAGCCCGAGGCACAGCCGGTGCTGGAGGCCCTCATCCGGGTGGCGGTGCCCGTGGCCCTCGTCACCTCGGTCTACCTGACGTGGGTGGGCTCCACCGAGCCGGGAGGCGCCTTCCAGGCCGGCGCCCTCCTGGCCGGTGGCGGGGTCCTCCTCACGGTCTCGGGGCTCGTCCGTCCCCCCACCGCCGCCTCGGCCACCGTCCGGGCCTTCGTGGCCGGCGGGGTCGCCGGCTTCGTCCTGGCCGGCCTGGTCCTCCTCCCCATCACCGGCGCCTTCCTCGCCTACCCCGAGGGGTGGGCGTACCCCATGATCGTGGCCATCGAGGTCCTCCTCACCCTCTCCATCGCCGTGGTCCTGGTGGAACTCTTCGTCGATGTCCCGGCGGTCCCCGACCCGGATCCCTCCCTCGACGCCCTCGACTCTTCGGGAGACCCCCTGGGGCGGGCCCTTGCCGCCGCCGAACGGGAGGACCGGCCATGACCTCCCTCGACCTCTACACCGTCGCCGGCGCCCTCATCTTCGCCCTGGGCCTCCACGCGGTCCTGGTGCGGGGGCATCTCTTCTGGAAGGTCCTGGCCATCAATGTGATGGGCACCGGGATCTTCCTGGTCCTCCTGGCGGCCCCCGCCCGCAGCACCCCCGGGGTCGCCGACCCGGTCCCCCAGGCGATGGTCCTCACCGGTATCGTGGTGGCGGTGGCCGCCACCGCCCTCGCCCTCGGGGTCGCACTCCGGGTGACGGCCCGCACCGGGGCTCCCTTCCTCCCCGATCCCGACGACGACCGGGAGGGAGGCGGGTGACCCCCTTCGAGCTCTGGACCAGTGTCGCCGTCTTCGGCCCCCTCCTGGCGGCGGTCCTGGCGCTGAGCGGTCGCCCGCGGATCCTCCGCATCGCCCTCGCCACCGGAAGCGCCTCGGCCCTGGCCGCCGCCCTCGGCCTCTGGGGCGCGGTGACCCACGAGGGCCCCGGACGACACCTCCTGGGGGGATGGGGACAGCCCCTGGGGATCGAGCTCTGGGTCGACGGCTTCGCCACGGCCATGCTCCTGGTGACCGCCGTGGTGGGCTCGGCCATCTCCCTCTACTCCCTCTCATACTTCGGCGACCTCTCGGAGCTCTCGGTCCGCGAGTCTCCCGCCGGCCGGGGAGCCCGCTACTTCGCCCCCCTCTGGCTCCTCCTCTGGTCGGCGCTGAACGGGATCTACCTCTCGGCCGACCTCTTCAACCTCTACGTGATGCTCGAGATCCTCGGGCTGGCGGCGGCGGCCATCGTGACCCTGGCGGTGACGACCCAGGCGACGGTGGCGGGAATGCGCTACCTCATCGTCTCGCTGGTGGGCTCCCTCTTCTTCCTCCTGGGGGTCGCCCTCCTCTACGTGGAGTACGGGGTCCTTTCCCTTGAGGCCCTCGCCGCGGCGGAGCCCGCCGGCCCCGCCGCCGCCATCGCCCTCGTCTCCATGACGGTGGGGATGGCCATGAAGACGGCGCTCTTCCCCTTCCACGCCTGGCTACCCCCGGCTCACGCGGGGGCCCCGGCCCCGGGAAGCGCCCTCCTCTCGGCGCTGGTGGTGAAGGGCTCCTTCTTCATCCTGGTCCGCCTCTGGTTCGCGGTCTATGGCGGTGGGACCGAGGGGGGCCTCTTCGTCCTGGGGCTCCTGGGCGCCGGCGCCATCCTCTGGGGCTCCCTCCTGGCCCTCCGCCAGACAAGTCTGAAGCGGCTCATCGCGTACTCCACCGTGGCGCAGCTCGGCTACCTCTTCGTCATGTTCCCCCTCCTCCTGGGTGGATCGGGCGAGGTGAACGCCGACGCCTGGAGCGGGGGGATGCTCCTCCTCCTCTCCCACGCCCTGGCGAAGGCCGCCATGTTCCTGGCCGCCGGAAACATGAGCTACGCCGTCGCCGAGGACTCTCTCCCCGCCATCTCGGGAATCGCCCACCGCCTCCCGGTCTCCTTCTTCGCCTTCGGCCTGGGAGGGCTGAGCCTGGCGGGGCTTCCCCCCTCGGCGGGCTTCCTCGGGAAGTGGCTCCTCCTCCGCTCCGCCATCGAGTCGGGGGCGTGGGGATGGGTCGTCGTCATCGCCGGGGGCGGGCTCCTCACCCTGGGCTACGTCATCCTCGTCCTCCGCTACGCCCTCGACCGGAAGGACGCCCCCGACGACTACCGCCCGGTGCCCCGTCGGATGGAGGGGGCCGCGATCCTCCTGGCGCTGGTGGCGGTCGTCCTGGGGGTGCGGGGGGTCGAGGTCGTGGCCCTCCTGCAGCAGGGAGCGGTCTTCCCATGGTGACCCCCCTGGTAACCTGGGACGCACTCCCCCTCCTGGTGGTGCTGAGCTCCTTCGTGCCCGGCATCGCCATCATGTTCCTCCGCGAGGAGCAGGAGGCGCTTCGCACCACCCTCAACCTGGTGGGGGCACTGGCCAAGCTCGTCTTCGTGAGCCTCATGCTCCAGGGGGTGGCCGCCGGCGCATCGTACGAATGGGCCCTCGAAGTCCTCCCCGGCCTCTCCCTCACCCTGGAGGGCGACGCCCTCGCCCTCCTCTTCGTGACCCTCTCGGCGGCGCTCTGGCTCGTCACCACCCTCTATGCCATCGGCTACATGCAGGGGCACGAGAACCGGACCCGCTTCTTCTCCTTCTTCTCCCTCTGCGTCACCGCCACCACCGGCATCGCCATGGCGGGCGACCTCTTCACCTTCGTCCTCTTCTACGAGGCCCTCACCTGGGCCACCTACCCCCTGGTGGTCCACAGCGGGACCCCCGAGGCGGTGCGGGCGGGACGGAGCTACCTGGCGTACACCCTGGGCGCCGGCACCCTCCTGGTGGTGGGCGCCGT
The DNA here is from genome assembly GCA_007130605.1 of Gemmatimonadota bacterium. Taxonomy (GTDB): domain Bacteria; phylum Gemmatimonadota; class Gemmatimonadetes; order Longimicrobiales; family Gaopeijiaceae; genus SLBA01. The sequence goes on from SLSF01000213.1 coordinate 5,283, forward strand.
CTGGTTCCAGGTGACGGTGGGCACGGTGAACTTCTCCCCCGGGGGGGTCGTGGATGCCATGGCGGTGGACGCCGAGCCCCTCCGCTATGGCATCCTCTTCTTCCTCCTCTTCGTGGGGATGGGGGTGAAGTCGGCCTTCTTCCCCCTCCATGGCTGGCTCCCCACCGCCATGGTGGCCCCGGCGCCGGTGAGCGCGCTCCTCCACGCCGTCGCCGTGGTGAAGGCGGGTGCCTTCGGCATCATCCGCCTGGTCCACTCCCTCTTCGGCATCGAGGTCACCTGGCAGATGGGCGCCACCACCGTCATCGTGGCGGTGGCCTCCTTCACCATCATCTACGCCTCCATCCGAGCCCTGGCCCAGGACGACCTCAAGCGGATCCTCGCCTTCAGCACGGTGAGCCAGCTCTCCTACATCGCCCTGGGGGTGGCTCTTCTGGATCCCATGGCCCAGGTGGGAGGGCTCGTCCACCTGGTCCACCAGGGACTCATGAAGATCACCCTCTTCTTCTGCGCCGGACTCATCACCGAGACCCTGGGGGTGAAGACGGTGAGCGCCATGGGCGGGGTGGCGAGGCGTATGCCCCTCACCATGGCGGCCTTCACCATCGGGGCGCTGGGAATGATCGGGCTCCCCCCGGTGGCGGGCTTCATCTCCAAGTGGTACCTGGGGATCGGGTCGCTGGGGGCCGGCGTCCCCTGGGTGATCCCGGTTCTCCTGGCCAGCTCCCTCCTGAACGCCGCCTACTTCCTCCCCATCCTCCGCACCGCCTACTTCGACGACCGGAACGCCGAGTGGAGCGGCGAGGAGGCCCGGCGGGGCCTCGAGGGTGACTGGCGACTCGTCTGGCCCGCGGTGGTGACGGCGGCACTCTCGCTGGGGGTGGGACTCTTCGCCGCCTCCGACCTGAGCCCCCTCTCCTGGGCGATCCTCATCGTGGAGCGGGGGGTCCTGTGATCCCCCTTCTTCTCGCCGCCTCGTGGGGCCTCCCCCTCCTCCTCGCCCTCCTCTGGTGTCACCGGCGAGGGCGGAGCTGGGGCATTGCCCTCGCCCCCTGGGCCGCCGCCCCCGCCCTCCTCCTGGCCCTCGTCGGCCTGAAGGGCGGCGGCGACGGGTACACCCTCGAGCTCCCCCTCCTCTTCACCGGCGCCCACTTCACCCTGGACTCCGTTTCGACGGGGCTCCTCCTCCTCACCGCCGTCCTCTGGCTCGCCGGCGGGGTGTACGCTGCCCGCTACCACCTGGAGGACGAGCGGCGGGGCTCCTTCTTCCTCTTCTTCTCGCTCACCATGAGCGGGAACCTGGGCCTCATCCTCGCCGGCGACCTCCTCACCTTCTACCTCTTCTTCGCCCTCATGACCTTCGCCGCCTACGGCCTGGTGGTGCACGAGCGGAGCGAGGCGGCGGGGCGGGCCGGCCGGATCTACATCGTCATGGCGATCCTGGGCGAACTCGCCCTCCTCTCGGGGCTCTTCAGCCTGGGGGTCGCCTTCGGGGGCGTCCCCCTCTTCGGCGCCGAGATCGAGGGGGGCTGGCGACTCCTGGAGGCAGGCGAGGACCCGGCCTTCCCCGCCCTCGCCACCGGGATCCTCCTGGCGGCGGGCTTCGGGGTGAAGGCGGGGCTCGCGCCCCTTCACCTCTGGCTCCCCCTGGCCCATCCGGTGGCCCCCACCGCCGCCAGCGCGCTCCTGAGCGGCGCCATGATCAAGGCCGGGCTCCTGGGATGGCTCCGGGTCCTTCCGGAAGAGACGGCGCTCCCGGTCCTCGGAACCCTCTTCCTCGTCTTCGGTGCGGTGACCGCCTTCTACGGTGTCGTCGCCGGACTGCCCCAGGACGACCCCAAGACGGTCCTCGCCTACTCCAGTGTGAGCCAGATGGGCTACATGGCCATGGGAATGGGACTCCTCCTGGTGAGCGAGGGACCGAATCCCCTGGTGGTGGCCACCATCGTTCTCTACGCTCTCCACCACGGGATCGCCAAGGGCGCCCTCTTCCTGGGTGTGGGGGTCGCCGACCGTCACCCCCGCCCCCCCGACGATGCCCGTGACCGGTGGATCCTCCTGGCGCTGGCCCTCCCGGCCCTCGCCCTGGCAGGGCTCCCCCTCACCACGGGGGCGTATGCCAAGAACCTCCTGAAGGAGGGCCTCGCCGGAGTGGGCGGGCAGACCTACGCGGTGCTGGACCCCCTCCTCCTGGTGGCGGCGGTGGGGACCGGACTCCTCATGGTCCGCTTCCTCGTCACCCTCCACCGGCGACGGCTGGAGCGGGCGCCCGACGCCGAGGCCGAGGCCCTCGAGTCGCCTTCCGGGGCCCCCCGAACCGCGGCCTCCCGAACCGCAGACCCCCGGCTCCCGACGTCCGCCGGCCCGGACCCGTCCCCCCCCGGCCTTCGCCCGCCCAGCCTCGTCGCACCATGGATCGCCGTGGTGGGAGCTGGTGTGCTCGGGATCCTCTGGCTCCCCGCCGTGGGCGGGATCCTCTTCGAACTGCCCTCCCGGCCGCTTTTCGAGGGATGGCTCTCCGGGCTCCTTCCGGTGCTTCTGGCCGCAGGTGTCGGCGCGCTCCTGGTGCGCCATCCCCACCTCCTCGGCCCCTTCCGGACCCTCCGGATCCCGGCGGGCGACCTCCTGGTCCCGGTGGAAGCGCTCCTGGGGAGGGCCCCTCGCCCCGACCAGGATGCGGCCGTCGAGAGGGGCCGGGCCGGGGTGCGTCGCGCGCTCTCGGCCCTCGACCCCGTCGTCGACGTGGTCCGCACTGCGGCGCGCCGGGACCTGCGCTCCATCCAGAGCCCCCTCCTGGGGGTCCTCATCGGCCTCCTGGCCCTCCTCCTCCTCCCTCTCCTCCTCCTGTAGCCCTCCGCACACGCCCCATCTCGGAAATCCCCACGACCGCCCCCCATGCCCGCCCCCCCGGAACCCGTCCTCGCGTGGGAGGTAGGCATCACTGTCGCGCTGTCGCCGGTTCCTCAACCCCCGGGTACGCCTTGATCCGATTCCTCTCCGTCGGCGCACCCCTCCTGGCCGGACTCCTCCTGATCCTCCCCGGACCCACCCCCCTCCAGGCCCAGGGATTCGGGGTCTTCGAGCAGAGCGCCTGCGCCCTTGCCCGGGCCGGTGCGTCGGTGGCCCGGCCGTGCGACGATGGGTCCGCCCACTACTTCAACCCGGCGGCGCTGGCCGACCTCCCCGCGCCGACCCTCGGCTTCGGTGCGGCGATGATCCTTGCCGACGGGACCTTCACCGACGACTACCTGGGCACCCGGACGGAACTCGACTCCGAAGACACGGCGGTCCCCCACGCATTCTTCGGCATGCGGCTCTCCGACCGAATCTCGGCGGGGGCCGGGGTCTACATTCCCTATGCCCTGGTCTCGAGGTGGCCCCGCACCTTCGACGGCGCCTTCGAGGGGTACGGAAGCAAGATCGAGACGACCTACCTGCAACCCACCTTCGCCATCGACATCACCCCCCGCCTCGCCGTGGGAGGAGGGCCGGTTTGGGCGATGGGATGGATGGAGCTCAGCCGCTTCCTGGACCTCTCCCTTCAGCCCCTCCCCTCGGGGATCGTGCCCCCGGGGTCCCTCGAGATCTCCACCTTCGGCGAACTGGGGGTGCCCTACCGGACTCCATTCGCCGACATGAAGATCCGGAGCGAGCGGGCCTCGGGATGGGGCGGGCACCTGGGGATCCGGTACCGGGTCCGCGACGGGCTCGATGTGGGCGCGCGCTACCTCACCGCCATCCGCCTGGAGTACCAGGCGACCGCCGAGTTCGAACGGGTCCCCACCGGCCTGCGGCTCCCTGCCACCATCCCCATCGGAAGCTCGGCGCTCCCCGCGGGACTCCAGGTGGACGCCCTGATCCTGGGGCAATTCCAGGAGGGGCGTCTCCTCGGCACGCAGGGGGTCGAGACCGAGATGACCATGCCGTCGCGCCTGACGGTGGGAGTGGCGTGGGAGCCCTCCGAGACCCTCCTCCTCCTGATGGACTGGGAGCGGACCGGATGGTCCTCCTTCGATGAGATCCCATTCCGCTTCGAAGCCCTCCAGGACCAGGTCCGCACCGAGGACTTCGGCGACACCCACGCCTTCCGGGCCGGTGCCGAGTACGGGATCGCGGAAGGATGGAGACTCCGTGCCGGATGGGGGGTCAATGACGCGGCGGCTCCCGATGCGTCGGTCTCTCCCCTCTTCCCCGAGGGGACACGGAATCGGCTCACCGCCGGAGTCGGGTGGAGCCACGGAGACCGAATGGGCCTCGATGTGGCGTGGCAGCTCCTCCTCCAGGACGATCGGCGGGGCCGGACCCGTGCCGGACCCCCGGTGGGAGGAAGCGCCGAGGTCCAGCCACCGAGTCCGGACCATGGCCTCTACACGTTCCGTGGCCGAAGCATCGCCGCCACCTTCACCTTCCGCTACTGACCCCGGCCATGCGAATCCGTCTCCGCTCCCGAGCCCACCCCGATGGCCGCGATCCTCGCCACCTTCCGGCGCCCCGACCGGGGAGACGGGCGGGCGGTGGGCCGAGCACCCGACGTGGGCCAAGCACCCGACTTGCCCCGGGCACCCGCCTCCCCGCGCTCGCCCTCGTGCTTCTCGTGCTTGCGGGCTGTGGCGATGACCCGGTGGGTCCCGAACCTCCCGTCGACTCTCTCTTCGAACGGTACGTGGCACTGGGGAACAGCATCACCGCCGGGGTGCAGGGCGACGGGATCAATTCCGAAACCCAGCTCGACGCCTACCCGGTCCTACTGGCCGAACGGATGGGCACCGACTTCGGGATCCCCGCCATCCGCATGCCGGGCTGCCCGGCCCCCTTCACCAACCCCATCACCCGCGAGCGGCTGGACGGCGCGTCTCCCCAGTCGTGCGGGCTTCGGGAGTCCCCGATCCCGGTCCGGGTCCACAACCTGGCCGTCCCCGGCGCCGGAACCATCGACCTCCTCACCAACTTCCATCTGAGTGCCTCGCCCAATGTCCTGACCCAGCTCTTCCTGGGGGGACGGAGCCAGATCGAGGCCGCCGAGCGCCTGAACCCCACCTTCGCCTCGCTCTGGATCGGGAACAACGAGATCCTGGGTCCCGCCATCGACGGGATCGTCATCGCCGACAGCCTGGTGAGCGTCGAAACCTTCCAGGCCCGATACGAAACCGTCCTCGATCGCCTCGAGGGCGCAGGTGCGCAGGGCGGGGTGGTGCTGGGTGTCGCCGATGTGACCCTGATCCCCCACCTCTCCTCCGGTGCCCACTACTGGGACGCCGTGCAGGAGGGCCTCCTGCCCCCGGGATTCCATGTGAGCGAAGAGTGTGCTCCGGCATCGGAAGGAGGCATCGGGGAGGAGGTCCTCGTCCCCTTCGCGTACGGTTTCGGGGTCCTGGTCGCCGGGGTCCTCGACGGCGTGGAACAGACCCTGGACTGTCTCCGGGACCTCCGGGTCCTCTCGGCCCGGGAGATCGAGATCCTCCTCGATGCCATGGTCGACTACAACGCCATCATCGCCTCCGAGGCGGAAGCGCGGGGGTGGGCCTATCTCGATCCGAACACTCTCTTCCGAGCGCTTCTGGAGACGGGCCACATTCCCCCCTTCCCCCTTCTCGACACTCCCGAGTCCCTCTTCGGTCCCCTCTTCAGCCTCGACGGCATCCACCCCAGCTCCCTGGCCCACCGCGAACTCACCAACGCCCTCATCGACGAGGTGAACCGGACCTACGGCACCTC
>SLSF01000332.1 GCA_007130605.1 Gemmatimonadota bacterium
CGGAGCACGTCTTCGAGCATCTGCCGAAAGGCCTTCCGGTTGATGTCCGTGCCCGAACAACCCGACTCGAGGTACTCCTGCGCGATCTCTTGACCGCTACGGCGGGCATACTCTGCCACGGCTTCTCGCTGTGCCGGCAACGACAGATCCTTGGCTGCCTGCTCCGGCGTGCTCACTCGCAGGTAGCTAACCCAGATACTTCGTGCTTGCGCCCTCATGACGGCACCTCCGAACCGTCCTGCTGGTCTTGCTTCAAAGAAGCTTCGAAAGCTTCGAGCATGACTGCGAGCAGATCGCGTTCCCAGGCCAGGATCTCGCATGGCATCGCAAGTGGGCCGGTGACATTCAGGTGCGGCTTCTTTGCCCGGCGCTTCTTCTTCGATAGTGACTTCTCCATTCATCTCCTCCGCGTTGGTGTTCAGGGCTCACACGGAAGAAACGCGGAGTTGGCGGAGGAAATGGGACACGAGAACGAAAAGACCAATCCTTCAGACAGGGTATGTCTGGCGTGGCTCTCTTAGTGCTGGCCTAGAACCTTCCCGACCACCGGGCCTTCGAAGTGGCCAGGGCGCTCCGTAGAGAAGAGAGCAGAGGGGGCGAGGCTTGATCCGCCAATCACTCGCTGTCGTGCGTCTTTACCAGGCTTCGGTCGAAATCGAATGCGTCGCTGGCGGCCTGCTCGATCCACTCCGAATGAGTAACTCGTTTGACCGGCGCGCAGCGCTTGAGGATCCTCTTCCAGCCGTTTCTCGCAGTCACGGCCTCGCCCAGAATGTCGACGAGTTCGTCCTGATCCACGCAATCGGATCTAGGCACCCAGGACTCGGCGTATTCGGCGTGTAGCCGTCTTCGTTCGGCAGGGCTCTTGGCCCGTTCGAGAATCCTGCCGTAGGCCTCGCAGGCGTAGGCGAACTCCTCGCGCTTGGCGAAATCGACGGGTAGCAGCCACTCCTTGTACCGGGTGTGGGGTAGACCGACACGCTCGCGCTTCCAGTTGTGGAAGACATGGGCGGCCTCGTGCACAACGAAGTCGGCGAAGGGGTCGTCGTCGCTGAAATATCCGGTAGAGACGTAGCAGGTGGTCGCCTGGCTGAGCCCCACCAGATAGCAGGGCTTTCCATTGAGACACTGGGAGCCGATGCTACCGAGATACAAGTTGGCGAGGTCCCAGGCCGAGCTAGGATAGTGCTCCTCTCGAAGCACCTGTTCGATGTTGTCGTGCGTCAGAAAGACGAGGGAGTTCTCCAGCAGGTCCAGGATGGTAGCGCGCTCCTTGGCTGGAAAGAGCCCGGTGACCATGGGCGTGACTCTCTCGCGTGCAAAGGTGGTGAGATCGAATCCATGGGGTAAGGATGGCAACTCATGTCCAGTCTCGAGTCGTCTGACCTCGCCCACGAGCGCGTCTTCAATCGCCTTCTTTCCAGCTATGATCCGAGACAGATAGTCGCGTCCCGGCCACTCCGTGAAGTCGTCGTCGTATTCTCCTGTGCGCAGGTAACGATTGATCTCCCTGTCCCTGGCACGCTTGGTCTGTTTTGGACGATGGCTGCTCAAGGCTCACCCCACCTATGCTTCGTCGATGTCACCTAGCTCTGCCTCGATCTCTTCCACTGTGGGTAGGCTGCCTTTCAGGTTGTCGGGAAGCTGCTCGACGAGGCGGGTTTCCCATTCGGCCACCCCGATGGGTTTGTTCAGGTCGCGTAGGGCGTACTCGACGATCAGTCGATTCTTGTCTCGGCACAGCAAGAGTCCGATGGTTGGCTTGTCGTCGGGGTGTCGCAAGAGATCGTCCACCGCGGAGAGGTACAGGTTGAGTTGGCCGACAAACGTAGGTGCAAAGGGAACCGCCTTGAGCTCGATGACCACGTAGCAGCGGAGCTTCAGATGGTAGAAGAGGAGGTCGAGCACGAAATCTTGGTCGCCTACCTCCAGTGGCACCTGTCTGCCTACGAAGGCGAAACCGGAACCGAGCTCCAGCAGGAAATGCTGAATGTGATCCCCGAGCGCCTGCTCGATCTCGCGCTCCCGCCGAGGATCGGCGGTGCCGAGGAAATCGAAGAGATAAGGGTCCTTGAAGACTTGGCTTGCCATGTCGGAGTCGCTGGGTGGAAGCGACTTCGAGAAGTTGGTGACCGCCATTCCCTGCCGCTCGTGCAGGCGGCTTTCGATCTGCAGGGCGAGAATGCTTCGAGACCATCCGTTCCCCGCCGTCTGACGCGCGTACCACAGCCTCACGGCAGAGTCGTCCAACTTCTCCAAGAGGGCTAGATTGTGGTACCAGGTGATTTGTGCAAGCGCCTCTTGCACAACTCCTTGGTCCGGCCATGCAGCCGCAAATGCCCGCATATACTTGAGGTTGCGGGAGGAAAGACCCCTCATGTCAGGATAGGCTTCCCGAAGACCGGTCGAGAGCCGATCGATGACCTTAGCCCCCCAGCCCTCCTTCTCCTGTCTCTCCAGGATTAGCCTGCCGATATCCCAATAGAGAAGGATCATCGCCGAGTTGGCTGCCAGGGCCGTCTTCAGCCGTGTCTGGCGAATTCGGTTCTTGATGTGGTATTAGGCGCTTCCGCTTGCCACCACCGATGAAGAAGTGATCCACTTCCACTGGGCGATGATGTCTTGAGAGAGGGCCGGGGCAGGCGGGTCCATGTGCCCCCGGTTTCGTATCGCCACCTTATGGTCACTCCTCCAGATGGCGGTAAAGGGTGCGACGGCCTATGCCCAGTAGAGCGGCTGCTCTTCGTTTGTTGCCACCTGTCCGCTCGAGTACATAGC
>SLSF01000309.1 GCA_007130605.1 Gemmatimonadota bacterium
AGGTATATCGGGCTGGATGCCCACGCATCGAGCTGCACGCTCGGGGTCATGACGCCGAGCGGAAAGCGAGTCGGAAGCCACGTGGTGGAGACGAACGCACGGTGCCTGATCGAAGCGGTGCGACAGATCCCTCAGCCGCGGCACATCTGCCTGGAAGAAGGGACGCTGTCGGAGTGGCTGTACGAGGTGCTGTCACCCCACGCGGAGAAGGTGGTGGTGGCGGCGGTGAGCGAGAGCCGGGGCCCGAAGGACGATCGCCGGTATGCTTTTGGCTTGGCGGAAGGCCTCCGGCTGGGAGCGATCAAGCGGAAGGAGGCCTACGACCCGAAGAGACTCGAGAGCGCAGCAAGGAGAGACTGACCCGGGCCGAAGCAGCGGAGGAGAAGGAGTCGCTCCGAAGGGTCGGTCCCGGGATCTCAACGGTTCAGGGGAGAGCATCCATTGGATTTCTGGTCCGGGCCTTCAGGCCCGAGTCCCCGGGATAGGCTATGCCCCCTTGGAGAGCCGAACGAAGCAATGGGCCCAAGAGCCCCCGATAGAAGGATGGTTCCCGCTCTCAAGCGGAGAACAAGTCGGCTGCGATAGACCCCGGAGTCTCGTCCCCTCAAGGGAGAGAGCCAACCTCGAGCCTTCCACCTCACTCCGCAAGCGACCCTCCCGGGCGGCGGAAACAACGAACGTTGGCCGTCAAGACGAGATCGGACGGCGTGTAGGAGAGGTGCGTCTTGACAGCCTGCCCCATAGGGGGAGCTCTATCGTAATGGTGGGATCCATGAGGGCGAGCGGCTGATTTCAGAGACACGGATCGCCGATTCCTGGATCCAGCGGGGGACCTCGCGCTTCAATGGCCATGGCTACGGGCTCGGATGGTGGATCCGGGATCACCGGGGCTACGACGTCTCCTTCGCCTGGGGCTACGAAGGGCAGTACATCTTCGTGGTGCCGGAGCTGGAGCTCACCGTGGTCACCACCTCGAATCCCGCCGGCCCCCGGGCCGGGGGGCACACCCGGTCCCTCCACGACCTGGTCACCGACTACTTCATTCCTGCAGCGGAGCGGGGGGGGCGGTCAGGGAGTGAAGCGGGGACCATCGCATTGTGCGTGCTTCCATCACGGGTGCTCCTGATTCGCCCAACCAATTTGCGCAGGAAGGCGTGATGGTGTACTATGAGCGTAGCCTTCGTCCCAACAGTCTGCTTCGTCGCTGGAGTTTTTCCGTCATGCATTCGCCCTCCCCCCGCGCTTCACGACTAAGCTCGAATAGATCGCACCTTCGATGGCTAACCTTCGTCGTCGCTGCCTCGTTGATCCTCTTCGTCGCGTGCAGCGACCCCCAGGGGCCTGAAGCCCCCCCTCAACTCACGGTGGTCGGACAGCAGGCCGATGCCCCCGACCTTCGCGATACCGAACGCGCCGATGGGATGGTATCCCCCTGGATGACTGCTTCCGACGATGCCCTCGAGGCAGCGGTCGAACGCGCGGAGGGCCGGGTAATGATCGGCTTCAAGAACCCCACGGACGTTCGTGGGGTGGGGCTGGATGGGCAGGTACATGCTACGCACGCGACACGCCGAGCCGGGATCGACCTTCTCGAGTCGATCTCCGCAGAGATCCGGCGGGAATTTTCTCTGATTCCCGCGGTCGCTGCCACCATCGATCCGACCGATGCTCCGGGACTCAGAGCCCATCCTCTCGTCGACTATGTCGAGCCGGGGGGGACCGGCGGAAGAGTGTTCGCGGCCGGTTCGATGCTCACCCCCGACTCCTTGTGGGCGGCTGAAGCTATCCAGGCCCCGCTCGCATGGGATTCGACCACCGGTTCGGGAGTCAAGCTGGCCATCCTCGACTCGGGGGTGGAGCTGAGCCACTCGGGCCTGAATCCGATGCATACCCATGACTGTGTGGGCACTCATGGCGCCGACGAGTCCGGACACGGGACGGAGGTGGCGGGACTTGCTGCGGCCATAGCCAACGGAGTCGGCATGTCGGGAGCTGCTCACGGGGTCGAGCTGCGGAGCTACCGGGTAATGACGGGTGCTGAGTACTACAATGCTGACCTGGTGTGCGGAATTTTGGCCGCAGTGTCAGATGGAGTGGACGTGGTAAACATGAGCCTCGGCGCGGCCTCGGGCACTGCTCATCCCGGTGTGAGAGACGCCATCCTGGCCGGATCTGCGAACGGCGTAACCTTCGTTGCTGCCGCCGGAAACGACGGCAATTCTACGATCTCGTTCCCGGCGAATATGTACCAAGTGATCGCGGTCGTTGGACTCGACGACAATCTCGAGGTGCATCCGACTGGCCCCCAGGGTTCGGGGATCGAGTTGGCGGCGCCAGGATGGAGGGACCTCATCCTGACCACCTGTCTGACCATCCATCAGAACGATGACTACTGTCTCGGGCCGGGAAACCGGCCCGGTGGCGGTGGTGGGGGTGGAGACCACTGCGACGAGTCGCCCGAGGATCCGGGGAACGACCAGTGCGCGGACATCGGCGACGAAGCCGGGTCCTCCTACGCCGCTCCTCTTGTCTCAGCGGCGGTCGCCCTCCTCAAGGCCCATAATCCGGGATGGACATCCGATGATGTGCGCAATCGACTCCGGACCACGGCCCTCGACCTGGGAAGCCCTGGCAAGAACAATCAGTATGGATACGGCATGGTGCAGGTCTTCGACGCCCTCACCTATACCCTGCCGCCGCCTCCACAGGTGACGATCAGCGGCCCTTTGACCATCGATGCCC
>SLSF01000081.1 GCA_007130605.1 Gemmatimonadota bacterium
AAGGTGGAGGCGTCGCTGGCGAGGGAGTTGGACGAATCGGAGGAGCCGGAGTCGCATCCGTCGCTCCCTGCCTCCGGCGAGCCTCCCGACACATTCCTGGGGGAGAAGCACAGGGTCTTCCTGAAGGATGGGGATCGGTGCTGGCTTGTGGAACTGGGCGAAATCCGGCTCTTCGAGTCGGCCGAGAACTACACCCAGGTCCATCTCGCCGACGACCGCCCCCTCATCCTCCGGTCACTGAACGAGCTCGAGGCGCGCCTCGACCCCACCGTCTTCTTCCGGGCGAACCGGAGCCAGATCATGAACCTCCACGCGGTCCGCTCCATCCACCCCTGGTTCGGGGGGCGGCTCATGGCGAAGCTCGTGGGCGAGCACGAGGTGATTCTCTCCCGGCGCCGCTCCCGAGACTTCCGGGAGCGGATGAGCGTCTGATCGGGGGCAGATTCCCGCACCTTCCAGGGCTGCCTCGTGTCGTCGACCCACATCCTGTCAGGGGGAACCCTTCTGCCCGCCGGTCGTACTTGCGAGGTCCCGACGGTGGTCCTACCCCGATTCAATCCAATCGGAGGCGCACATGCGTTTCGACCTGAAGCTCTCGACCTTCCCGCGACAGGGGCCCGTGCTCCAATTCCGCCTCGGGCGGGGTGCCGGACTCACCGCCATGCTCGCCCTCCTGGTTCTCCTCGGCGTCACCGGTCCCCTCCATGCCCAGAGTGGTGGCCAGGGCTACTTCGGGATCGGGGTCCAGACGGTGGAGATCGAGGAGCTGAACGAGCGACTCCTCGGCCTGGGCTACCCCGAGTTCGACCGGACCATGCTCTCCATCGGTGGGGGTGGCTACGCCGTGCGGGGCCGCACCCTCATGATCGGAGGCGAGGGCTACGGCCTCTACTCGGGCGAGACCACCGTGGGGGGGCGTGATGTCCGGCTCACCGGAGGGTACGGACTCTTTCAGGTCGGCTACCTCTACGACACCGGCGCGGGACTCGAGCTCTTTCCCACTGCCGGCTTCGGCGCAGGAGGTCTCGCGCTCTCCCTCGGTCCCTCGGGCGCCGGTGACGATTTTGACGACGTGGTCACCGATCCCAACCGTGAGGCGACCCTCCATCAGGGGAGTCTCCTCCTGAGTGTCGGGTTCGGGGGGCACTACCGCTTCGGTGCCGGGAGTGGAGGCCCGACCCTGGGACTCCATGCCGGATACACCTTCCAGCCCTACACGAGCAACTGGCGACTCGGCGGCAACTCCCTCGCCGATGGACCCGATGTGGGGATCGAGGGTCTCTTCGTACGGGTGACCATCGGCGGCGGGCGCTGATCGAAGGCGTGCCGACCTTTGGGCCACGACCCCTCATGGGGCGGTGGCGCTTCCCTGAACCTGTACGCCGACTTCGTCCCTTTGGTCGACTCCCCCACGGAGTCGGCGAGTCCATTCCAGATCCGCGTTCCGCAAGACGGAGATTCCGATGAAGCTGCCCGTGTCCGCCCTCCCCTTCAGGGCCCCACTCGTCCTCCTGGTGGCGCTTTTCACCCTGCCCGCCTGTTCCACCTTCGTCCACTACGGGAGCGAGACCGAGCTCGGCTTCGGGGCCCGCGCACACATCCCCATGGAGTCCCTCATCTCCGAAGACGAGGAGGGGACCCGAACCATCTCCCGCTTCGAATTCGCGCCCTCCATCTACCGGGGGTCTCCGCAGGGGGCGAACTGGACCGAGGCCAACGCGGACTTCCTCCTCCCCCTCTTCCGTCTCGTCGAGGGCCAGGCCCGGGCGTACGCCGGTGCCGGCGTGGGCGTCGGCCGGCTCAGTGTCGACGAGGTGGGCAGCACCACAGAGGTGGGCGCCAACATCATCGGCGGGGTGCGCTTCGAGCGTCGGACCTTCGCCCCCTTCGCCGAAGCCCGGGGTTCGGTGGGAGGAACCGGTCAGCTCGGTGTCGTGGTGGGGGTGCAGCTCTTCGGCGGAGGCTTCTGACGGAGCCCGGGTGGGGGCCTTGCAGAATGTGGGGCCGATCCATACGGTGAGGGGAGTTTCGCACCGAGCCTCCAGCCCCGCACGGGATGATGAATCCTCCCCTCACCGCCGGTAGAGGGTGGGTCGAGCCGGCCCCCCTCGCGCGCCCCGTCCTCCTCTCACTCTTCCTGGTCGCCGTCCTCGGGTCAGGGATGTCTCCCGTGGCCGCCGAGGGGCAGGAGGTTCCCCAGGCCTTCCAGGGGGCCGAACTTCTTCCCATCACCGGCCCGCCCATCCCCTCGGGGACCCTGGTGGTCCACGAGGGTCGGATCGTTGCGGTGGGGCCCGACGGCGAGGTCGACATCCCTGCCGACGCCGAGGTCCATGACGTCACGGGCAAGGTGATCATGCCGGGGCTCGTCGACACCCATTCCCACATCGGAGGGATCGACTGGGGAGACGCGTCGTCGCCGATCCTCGCCTCCACCCGGATCCTCGATGCCCTGGATGTGCGCCACGACCTCCTCCGGGTGTCGCGGGCCGGAGGGATCACCGCGGCCAACCTCATGCCGGGCTCCGGGCACCTCATGAGCGGCCAGACGGCGTACATCAAGCTCCGCGACGGGCGCCGGGTCGAGGACCTCCTCTTCTGCGACGACCCCCTCACCGAAATCTGCGGGGGGATGAAGATGGCCAATGGAACGAACCCGCTCCGGACCTCGCCTCCCTTCCCCCAGAGCCGGGCCCGCTCGGCGGCCATCGTGAGGGAGCGCTTTCTCGAGGCCGAAGCGTACCGGGACCGCCTCGCCGCCGCCGAGGCCGGCGAGGGCGACCCACCGCCCCGGGACCTGGAGCTGGAGGGGATCGTCCAGGTGCTCGACGGAGAGCGAATGGTGCACCACCACACCCACCGCCACGACGATGTCATGACGGTGCTCCGGCTCCAGGAGGAGTTCGGGTTCCGGGTGGTGCTCCAGCATGTGAGCGATGCATGGATCGTCGCCGAGGAGATCGCCGAGTCGGGCTTCCCGGCGTCGCTCCTCCTCATCGACTCCCCCGGTGGAAAGCTCGAGGCGGCAGAGGCACACATCCGATCGGGCGCCTACCTGGAGGCGGCGGGTGCGACGGTGGGCTTCCACACCGACTACTGGATCACCGACACCCGCTACTTCCTGCGCCAGGCGGGGCTCGCCGTCCGGGCGGGGATGTCCCGCGAGGGGGCGCTCTACGGGCTCACCATGGCGGGCGCCGAGATGATGGACCTCGACGACCGGATCGGCTCGCTGGAGCCCGGCAAGGACGCCGACTTCCTGGTCCTCTCGGGCGACCCCCTGAGTGTCTACACCCGGGTGGAGGAGACCTGGATCGACGGAGTGAAGCACTTCGACCTTTCCGATCCGGTGGACCGGGCGTACGCCACCGGGGGCTACGGGCGGACAGATGACGAGGCCGGGCTCCGGGGAGGTGGACGATGAGGGCGCGTCACTTCGGGCTCCCGGCGCTCCTCCTCCTCTTCGTGTGGGCTCCGGGGCTCTCGGCACAACTGGCGGTGGAGGGCGAGTGGGTCCATCCGGTGGCCGGACCCCCCATCGAGAACGGGGTGGTCCTGGTGGGCGCCGACGGCCGGATCGAGGCGGTGGGCTCCGCCGACGAGGTCACGATCCCCTCGGGGTACGAGCGGATCTCCGGTGCCTGGGTGACCCCCGGGCTCGTCGATGCGCGCTCGGTGGTGGGGCTCGCCGGCTACCTGAACATCGACCATGACCAGGACCAGATGGACCTCTCCAGCGCGATCCAGCCCGAGCTGCGGGCCATCGACGGGTACAACGCCCGGGAGCGGCTGGTGGAGTGGGTCCGCAACCATGGTGCCACCACGGTGCAGACCGGCCACGCCCCCGGGCCCCTGGTGAGTGGCCAGACCATGATCGTGAAGACCCGGGGCGGCACCATCGACGAGGCGGTGATGGAACCGGTCTCCATGGTGGCCATGACCCTGGGGAGCCCCGCCACCGGGATCGCCTCCGGTTCTCCCGGGAGTCGCCCCATGGCGGTGGCCATGCTCCGCCAGGAGCTCATCCGGGCCCGGGAGTATCGGGACCGCGAAGAGGGCACGGGAGCGCGCAACCTCCGGATGGAGATCCTGGCACGGGTCCTCGACGGCGAGATCCCCGCCCTCGTCACCGCCCACCGCGACACCGACATCCTGGCGGCACTCCGTCTTGCCCGGGAATTCGAATTCGATCTGATCCTCGACGGGGCGGCCGAGGCGTGGCTCCTGGTCGACGAGATCCGCGACGCCGGGGTCCCGGTGATCCTCCATCCACCCCTGGCGGTGCACTCGGGGGTGATGGAGCATGCGTCGTACGAGACGCCGCGCGCCCTCCTCGACGCGGGGATTCCCGTCACCATCCAGTCGGGCTTCGAACAGTACGTGCCGAAGGCGCGGGTCCTCCTCTTCGAGGCGGCGCCCCTGGTGGGCCACGGCCTCTCCTTCGACGAGGTCCTCTCGCTCATCACCCTCGATGCGGCCCGGATCCTGGGGGTCGACCACCGGGTGGGTTCGCTGGAGGTGGGAAAGGACGCCGATCTCGTCCTCTACGATGGGGATCCCTTCGAGTACGTGTCGCGGGTCTGTACGGTGGTGATCGACGGACGGATCGTGAGCGACGAATGTCACTGAGTCCCCATGGTACCGTGGCGTCCCGCCACCCGGGACCGAACCCAAGCACAAGGAGACCCCGATGGATGCCGATGTACGCCCCCTGACCGTCGGTGAGTGGATGCTCACCCTCCTCGTCCTCGCCATCCCCCTGGTGAACCTCATCATGTACATTTACTGGGCGGTGGCCGACGGGGTGAACCTGAACCGGAAGCGCTTCTGCCAGGCGTCGATCTTCTGGTTCCTCATCCTCATGGGTCTGAGTATCGGGTTCATGGTCATCGCAGGGATCTTCGGCGGGCTCTTCGCCTTCCTCTGAGCCGGGGGAGCCCTCGCCCGGGCACTCCACCGGCACGCCCGGTCATGCCTCCTCTCCCCCCTTCCACGGATACCCCACCGGACATGTCAGACGCGACCTCGGTCCACACCTTCGATTCGATCCACCGCAACCTGGGCATGGAGCTTGTGCGGGTCACCGAGGCGGCGGCGCTCTCGGCCGCGCCCCACATGGGACGGGGAGACCGGAAGGCGGGGGACCAGGGGGCGGTGGATGCCATGCGCGCCGTGCTCGGCACCATCCGGATGTCGGGCACCATCGTCATCGGCGAGGGGGAGAAGGACGAGGCTCCCATGCTCTACAACGGGGAGCGGGTGGGAACCGGCGACGCTCCGGAACTCGATCTGGCGGTGGATCCGGTGGAGGGGACCCGGCTCCTGGCCCTGGGACGGGACAATGCCATCGCCGTCATCGCGGCAACGCCCGGGGGCACCATGTGGACCCCGGGGTCCTCCTACTACATGGAGAAGATCGTGGTGGGGCGGGAGGCGAGGGGTACCATCGAGATGGAGGCGCCCCCGGCCGAGAATCTCCGACGGGTGGCCGAGGCGCTGGGGCGGCCCATCGACCAGCTCACCGTCTTCGTCCTCGACAAGCCCCGCCACAGGGGGCTCGTGCGCCAGGTGCGGGAGGCGGGTGCCCGGGTGGCTCTCCATACCGATGGTGACGTGATGGGCGCCCTCCTGGCGGCTCATCCCGGCACGGGGATCGACCTCCTCATGGGGGTGGGTGGATCGCCCGAGGGGGTGATCGCCGCCGTGGCGGTGCAGGCGCTGGGAGGGGAGATGTTCGGTCGGCTCGCCCCCCAGTTCGACGACGAACGGGAGGCCCTCGAAGCGGAAGTCGGACGCGAGGGGATCTCCCGGATCCTCGACCTCGACGATCTCATGGGGGGTGGAGACGGCTTCTTCGCCGCCACCGCCATCACCGGGAGCCCCTTCCTGAAGGGGGTGCGGTACGAGCGGGCCCTGGGGGTAACCACCGAGAGCCTGGTCATCCGCGCCGGCTCGGGTTCGGTGAGGCACATCCGCGGGAGCCACCGCCTCGACCCCGAGCACATCTTCGGACCGGACCGGACCGCCGAAGTCGTGGGCGTGGTGGCGGATTGAGCCCATGACGACCCTCACACCCCGTGCACTCGGTTTCGGCGAGATCCTCGATGGGGGGTTCACCCTCTACCGGAAGAACTTCTCCACCTTCTTCGGGGTCGCCCTGGCGCCCCAGATCCCGGTGATCCTCTACTGGATCGGGGTCATGGCCTTCGTTCCGGCGGGAATCCGGGATTTTGCCGGATTCCTCATCTTCCCCTGGACCTTCTTCGCCACCTTCCTGACCCTGGGGGCCCTCTGCATCGTGACGGTGTGGACCTACGAGGGCCAGGACCCGGGCGTTCGCGCCCCCCTGGCCGCGGGACTCAGGGCATGGTTCCCGGTGGCCATCGCCGGGGTGCTGGCCTGGCTGTCGGTGATGTTCGGGGTGCTCTTCTTCATCTTGCCGGGACTCTTCTTCCTGGCATCCTTCTTCGCCTTCGCTCCCGTGGTCATGGTGGAGCAGACGGGCCCCCTGCGGGCGCTCCAGCGCTCCTGGGATCTCTCCAGCGGGGGGCGTTTCCGGGTGCTCGGGATCACCCTCGTGGCCTACCTGATCATCCTGATCCCCATGATGGCGATCTCGGTGGTCGGGGTGGGTGTGGCGGTGGGCTCGGCGGGCTTCGCCACGGGAGATCCGGCGGCGATGCAGGGGGCGGAGTTCTGGATCACCGGGCTCCTCCAGATCCTGGGGCCGGTGGTCTCGGCCCTCACCTGGCCCTTCTTTGTCGCCGTCCTCACCCTTCTCTACCTTGATCGTCGGGCCCGGACCGAGGCGCCCGACCTGGAGGAGGCCGTGGGACGGCTCGAGGGCGGATGACCCGGAGCGCCCAGGACAACGCCGGTGGGACCGACCTTCCCGGCGCCCACCAGGTGGAGTCCACCCTCGCGGGCGTCTTCGAGCGCGCCGAGTTCGTGCGCCAGGAACCGAACCTCCTGACACGGACCCTCGATCGGGTGCGCACCGCGGTACTCGACCTCCTGGCATCGATCTTCGAGAACCTTGGCGTTCCCGAGGGCTGGGCGGCGGGGCTGGGGCAGTTCCTCACCATCCTCTTCATCGCCCTGGGGGTGCTCCTGGTGGGGCTCATCCTATGGAGGATCGTCCGGAGGGCACGGGGAGACCGGTGGCGGGAGCCCCGGCCCGGGAAGACCCGCGCCGATGCGGCCATGGGAGTCGAGGGATGGCGCGCCCGGGCCGCCGAGGCGGCGGGCCGTGGGGCGTACCGGGAGGCCGCCGTCGCCCTCTACCGTTCGGTGATCCTCACCCTGGGCGACGCAGGCGTGGTCCGGGTGCGAGAGGGGAGGACGCCCGGAGAGTACGCCCGGGAGGCGCGCGGGAACCGACCCGCCCTCGGTCCCGCCTTCCGGAGCTTCCTCGGGGTCTTCCACCCGGTGGCCTTCGGCCCACGAAGCCCCGACGGGGCCGCCTTCGCCGACCTCCAGGTGGCGGCCGAGCGGGTGGTGGGTGCGCTGGGACCCACCGACCGCGAGGGAGGGACGAGCGATGGTTGACGCCCGGGAGCGACGCCGTGTGCTCTGGATCGGAGGGGTGCTGGGCGCACTCCTCCTTCTCGCCCTGGTGGTGGGGCCGGGGGCGGCGGGGGACCCGACCACCGACCCCCGCATGTCGTCGTACCTCACCACCGACGCCGGGGTGCGAGGCCTCTATCTGGCCATGGAGGCGCTGGGACAGCCGGTGGTCCGCAATCGACTGCCCCCCGCTCCCGACGATCCGCCCGGGGCGCTCCTTCTTTTCGCACCCCAGCACCCGCCGGACTCCGCCGGGGTCCTTCGGCTGAAGGAGTGGGTGGAGGACGGAGGACTCCTGGTGCTGGGCCTGCCCAGGGCGTCGGGCGCCCTGAACCGGATGCTGGGGCCGACGCTCCCCCTGCGGATGGTGGAGGCCCGGGAGGGCGTCGCGGCCTTCCCCACCGAGCGGGGAGCCACTCACCGCTGGCTGGAGGGCGTCGATTCGATCCCCGGGATCCGCCGGGTCCTCGACGTGGACGTCACCGCCGGCCCCGACCCCGAGGGGGAGGACGACCCCACGTCTCCCACCGATCCCGTCGAGGGGCCGACCCCGTCTGCCCACGATCCGTCGTCCGAGGTGGAGGTCCTCATGGCCGATCCCGAGGGACGACCGGTGGTGGCCACCTGGCCCCTCGGGGAAGGGCGTGTCCTGGTGCTGAGCGACCCCGCTCCCCTGGGCAACCGCCCGCTGCAGGAAGCCGGGACCGGGGCGGCGACCCTGGTGGCGCGGAGTGTGGCCGGCGCGCTGGAGGGAGCGGCCGAGGGGCAGGTCCGCTTCGACGAATACCACCAGGGTTTTCGGGGCGACGGGAGCCCGGCTCGCGCACTCATGGACCTCCTCCTGGGGAGTGGTCCCGGGCGGTGGCTTCTCCAGGGAATCATCGCCGTCCTCCTCCTGGTCCTCCTTGCGGCCCGGCGCTTCGGTGCGCCCATTCCCGAAGAGGAGGTGCGGAGCCGGACGCCCCTGGAGCACATGGAGGCGCTGGCGGTGGTGTACCGGAAGGCAGGGGCAGAGCGAACCGTGCGCGAGCGCCTGGTCTCGGGCCTGGAGCGCCGGCTCGGCCGGAAGGTGGTGGTCGACGGACGGCTGGAACTGACACCCGCCCTCCGCGACACCGAGGCCGGACGCCGACTTCTGGCCGAGTGGGAGAAGGGAGGACAGGTGGAACTCGATGCCCTGGCAAGGGCGATGGATGATCTGATCGCGGAGATGAAAGGGTGAGTGACGGAATGGAAGGGAGTGAAGAGGCACGCCGACTTCTCGAGGCCCTCGAGGGGGTCGTCCTGGGCCAGGAGACCCAGCTCCACCAGATGATGGTGACCCTCCTGGCGGGGGGACACGCACTCCTGGAAGGGGTGCCGGGAACCGCCAAGACCCTTGCGGTGCGGGCACTGGCGGTGGCCCTCGATGTTCGCTTCGGGCGGGTCCAGTTCACCCCCGACCTCATGCCCACCGATCTCACCGGGCTCAACCTCCTGGACGAGCGGACCCGGGACTTCGTCTTCCGCGAGGGCCCCATCTTCGCCGAGCTCCTCCTGGCCGACGAGATCAACCGGGCACCGGCGAAGACCCAGTCGGCCCTCCTCGAGGCGATGCAGGAGGCCCAGGTGACGGTGGATGGCGAGAGCCGGCCCCTCCCCCCGGCCTTCACCGTCTTCGCCACCCAGAACCCGGTGGAGCAGGAGGGGACGTACCCCCTCCCCGAGGCCCAGCTCGACCGCTTCCTCCTCAAGATCCTGGTGGACTATCCTCCCCGGGCCTCGGAGCGGGGGATCCTGGACCGGGTCGCCGGGGGCTTCCGGGCCGATCGACCGGAGACTTACGGGCTCCAGTCCATGGTGAGCGCCGACGGCCTCCTCGAGCTCCGCCGACAGGTGGAGTCGGTCCATGTGGAGCCGGCGGTGCGTGACTACATCGTCTCCATCGTACGCGAGACCCGTACCGATCCGACCCTGACCCTGGCGGCGAGTCCCCGGGCCGGGGTCTCCCTCTTCCGGGCGGCGCGGGCCGAGGCCTTCCTCGAGGGGAGGGACTTCGTGATCCCCGACGACGTGAAGTCGCTGACCCTTCCGGTGCTCCGGCACCGGGTCCGCCTCACCCCCGAGGCCGAGGTGGAGGGAGAGCTCCCCGACGACCGGCTCCGGGTCCTCCTGGATCGGGTCGAGGCGCCGTCCTGACGCCCATGTGGAGCCCTTCCGCCCCTTCTCTCCTTCCCACTCCGCGCCTGGCCGCGGTCGTGGCCTTTGCCGGGGCCGCGTTCCTGGTGGGAGTGGAGGTGGGGCTCGCCCTGAACCTCCTCCTCCTGGCGGTGGTGGTGCGCGAGGGATGGGTCCTTGTGCGGATGCCGGTGCCGGAGGTGGTGCGACGGGTTCCGGGGCGGGTGGATCTGGGGGACGAGGGGATCGTGGAGGTGGAGATGGGCTTCGAGGGTGCGTCGGCCGCTCGTGCGCTCCGGGCCTTTCCCGGCCCGGTGACCCTCTGGTGGACCGATGACCCGGGGGAGGGGATCACGCGGTGGCCCGAGGAGGGGATCCGGGTCGAACTTCCCACCGAGCCTGGCGCGCCACCGGCCCATTCCACCAGTCGAGTCCGGGGAGTGCGCCGGGGACACACCAGCCTCGGGGCGATCCACCTCCGGGTGGCCGGCCCCCTCGATCTCCTTCGGCGACAGCTCCGGCTGGAGCTCGAGGACCCCATCTCGGTACAGCCGGGGCTCCGGGCCCTCCGCCACGCCCGTACCCCGGGGCTCCATGTCCTCCGGGAGTACGGGGCCCACCGGCTCCGGAGCCGGGAAGGGGGGCGCGAATTCGCCCAGCTCCGCGAATATGTGCGGGGCGACGACCCGCGGCGCATCGACTGGAAGGCGACGGCGCGGCGAGGCGAGGTGATCGTGCGGGAGTACGAGGCCGAGCGGAGCCAGAACCTGGTCCTGGCCATCGATGCCGGACGCCTCATGACGGAGCGCTTCGAGGGTCGGGAGCGCCTCGACCACGCCCTGGGGTCGGCGCTCGTCCTGGCGGACGCCGCCCGCACCCATGGCGATTCCGTGGGGATCCTCCTTTTCGCCGACACGGTGCAGGCATGGCTCCCTCCGGGGCGCCATCCCCTTTCGAAGATGGCCGATGTCCTGGCCTCGGTGCGGTCGCGTCGGGTGGAACCCGACTACCCGGCGGCCTTCGGCGCGCTGGGGCGGCGGCTCCGGCGGCGCTCCCTGGTGGTCCTCTATACCGATGTGGTGGACCCCCG
>SLSF01000023.1 GCA_007130605.1 Gemmatimonadota bacterium
CATACTTGGTCGTACGGTTCATGAGAGCCGCTCCTTGTCGGGGTCCACTCGTCTTGATCGACTTCGTGATACCCCTGGCAAGGGGCGTGCTCTCAATATCCGTTTGAATTTCCTATCCGTTCACGGGCATGGTGCTCCTCTTGATCCCTCTGGCCTTCCGGGCCCGGCGGATTTCGGCGGTGCCTTCCGCTGGGCCCATCATTCTTCGTCGGGACCTCCTTGGCATCGCCCTGGTCCTCTATCCGGTGTTCCTGGTCCTGGTGGACCGGGGCCTGGCCGTCCCGGCGGCGGTGGGGATCCTCCTGTTCTTCCTGGTCCGCCACCGGGGGGTACTGGCAGGGGTGGACTGGCTCCTGCTCCTCGTGTTCCTCCTCATGTTCCTGGATCTGGGCATGCTGGCCCGACTCCCCGGGGTCGCGGCGCTGGGGCCCGGGGTGGAGCGCCTTCCCGGGGGTTTCCTGACGGGAGGGATCCTCGCCTCCCAGGTCATCTCGAACGTCCCGGCGGCGATCTTCCTCGAGGCCTTCGCCCCGGGGTGGGAGGCCCTGGCGTGGGGGGTGAGCGTGGGCGGGTTCGGACTGGCTATCGGATCCCTGGCGAACCTGATCGCCCTTCGGCTCTGCCGGGAGCCCGGGATCTGGTGGGACTTCCACCGATGGTCGGTGCCGGCCCTGGTCCTGGGATGGGGGGTGGCGGTGGTCCTGGGACCTGGTCCGTCTTGAGGCCCACAGCCGGGCGCGGCGTCTTTCGCCGGGTGCCCTGGACCGGCGGATCCGGGAGCACCACGCGTGGGTCCCCTCGGAGCTGGCGCTCTGCGGCTACGGCTCCAGGCCCCGGGGCCGGGATGCCCGCTCCGTCAGAGCCAGGGCCCCGTCGACCACGACCGCGAGCAGGGCGGCGGGAACGGCTCCCGAAAGGATCATCCAGGGATCCGAGAGGGCGAGCCCCGAGACGATGGGGTCTCCCAGGCCCCCGGCCCCGATGAAGGCGGCCAGGGTCGCGGTGCCCACGTTGATCACGGCAGCCGTGCGGACCCCTGCCATGATCACCGGCGCCGCCAGGGGAAGGCGCACGTGGCGCAGGATCTGGAGCGAGGTCATGCCCAGGGCCTCGGCGGCGCCCACCGCGGCCCGGTCCGCATCCCGAACGCCCGTAAAGGTGTTCCGGAGGATGGGGAAGAGGGAGTAGAGGAAGAGGGCCACGACCGCCGGAACGACCCCGATCCCCAGGAGGGGGATCATGAAGGCCAGGAGAGCGATACTCGGAAGGGTCTGCACCACGCCCACGCTCCGGATGACCCCTTCGGCGCCCCCTCGGAACCGCTCCAGCACCAGGCCGCCGGGGACCGCCACCAGGATGGCGGCCAGCATGGAGAGCCCCACCAGGAGGAGGTGGCGGAGGGTCTGGTCCAGGGTTTCGGCCCGCCGGCCCCACAGGTAGGCCGGAAGGCTTCCCGCCCGGGGACGAAGCCCGGAGGCGGTTCCGGGTTCCCCAACCCCGGGGCCCTCCAGGAGCCCGCTCTCCCGGAGCGCGTCCCGGGCGATCCGGGAGAGGGCCTCCCCCTCCACCTCCAGGCGCCGGTTGAGCTCCCGCATCTGTTCTTCGCTCAGCATCCCGGCCATCTCCGTGAGGGCCGAGATCGCCCCGGGGAATTCCTCCTGGAGCCGCCGACTGACCAGGGGCGCGGCTTCGTAGGGGGGAAAGAACCCCCGGTCATCTTCCAGCACCATCACCTCTGCCCGGGCCAGGAAGCCGTCGGTGGAATAGGCGTCGATGACGTCGACCCGGCCCGTCCGGAGGGCCTCGTACTTCACGGCCTGGAGAAGGGAGCGGGTCTCCCGGAGGCGAAGTCCGTACGCCTCGGTCAGGCCCGGGAGCCCGTCTTCCCTTCCCAGGAAGTCCGGAGAGAACCCGCCCACCAGGGCGGGGCCCTCCCGGGCCAGGTCGGTGAGGGTCCGGAGGCCCAGCTCCTCGGCCCGGTCCCGGCTCACCGAGATGGCGTAGGTGTTCTCGAAGCCCAGGGGCGGAAGCCACCGGATCCCCCACCGTTCCCGGAACTCGGTCGACACCCGCCGGAAGACCTGGGAGGGAGATCCCCGGGGCTCTTCGCCCAGGATGGCCAGGAGGCCCGTGCCCGTGTACTCGGGATAGACGTCCACGGAGCCGGTGCGGAGGGCTCCGAAGGCGACCTCGGTGGAGCCGAGC
The DNA here is from genome assembly GCA_007130605.1 of Gemmatimonadota bacterium. Classification (GTDB taxonomy): domain Bacteria; phylum Gemmatimonadota; class Gemmatimonadetes; order Longimicrobiales; family Gaopeijiaceae; genus SLBA01. The sequence continues at coordinate 2,206 of SLSF01000023.1, forward strand.
CCCAACCGGCGCTCCACCTGGAACCCTCGGGCCTCCAGGAGCTGGGCGAACATCTCCCCCAGGAGGTACGATTCGCCGAAGGGCTTGGAAGCCACGACGATGGACCGGTGCGGGGCGGGGCGATCCTGCCCTCTGGCCTCCAGGGCGTGGGCGGCGAGGACGACGGCGAAGAGCAGGACGGCGGCAGAGCGTCCCCCGGGGCTCGCCAGGCTCATGACCGGGCCTCCGGAACCAGGGCGACGCGGGCCAGGAGCTCCGCCACGTACGCCGTGGCCGGTGCCTCCAGAAGCTCCTCCGGGGGCGCGTTCTGCTCGATGCGACCGTCCCTGAGGACGGCGATCCGGTCCGCCAGCTCCACCGCTTCCTGGAGGTCGTGGGTCACCAGGACCGCGGTGGTTCCGAGTTCCCGGCGGAGGCCCCGGAAGCGTCTGCGAAGCTCGGCCCGGGTGATGGCGTCCAGGGCCCCGAAGGGCTCGTCCAGGAGGATCACGGCCGGTCGGGCCGCGATGGCCCGGGCGATGGCGACCCGCTGCCGCTGACCCCCCGAGAGCTCCCGGGGCCAACGGTCCCCGAAGCGGTCCGGGGGAAGCCCCACCATCTCCAGGGCGGCCAGGGCGTGGCGCCGGGGATCGTCCATCTCCAGGAGCCAGGGGACGAGCGCCGCGTTCCGGAGAACGGTCCAGTGGGGAAGGAGCCCCCCCTCCTGCTGCACGTAGCCCGTCTCCCGGCGGACCCGCACGGGATCCAGCTCGTGGGCCCTTCGGCCCCGGAGAAGGATCTCCCCCTGGTCCGGCTCCACCATCCGGTTGAACAACCGAAGAAGGGTGGTCTTCCCCGAACCGCTTTCGCCGACCAGGGCGGTCATCTCGCCCGGACCCACCCGGAGGGAAACGCCGTCCAGGGCCCGCACGTCCCCGTAGCGTTTCGTGACGCCCCGGGCCTCCAGGGCCGGGACCGGGGAGGAGCCTGATGCGCCCGGCGCCCCTCCCCCATCTTCGGGAGGCCCGGCTGACCCGCCCCCTGCCCCCTCCGCGTTCACCAGTCGCCGCGCCGCACCGCCACCCGTCCGTCGGTGATCACCATGAGGACATCCTGCACGGTGGCGATGTCTTCCAGGGGGTTGTGCTCCAGGACGATCAGGTCGGCCTCCAGGCCGGGGGCAATCCGTCCCGTGCGATCCTGGATCCCGAAGAGCTCTGCAGCCACCACGGTGGCGCTCCGCAGCGCCTCGAGGGAGGTCATTCCCACGTGGTCCACGAACTCGATCAGCTCGTGGGCGACCCGGACCACGCTCTGGGGGCCGTAACCGGTGTCGGTGGAGGCCACGATGGGAATCCCCAGCTCGTGGGCCCTCCGCGTCATCTCCCGAAGCCGGGGAAGCATGTGGCGGCCCCGGATCCGGAGGGTGGCGCTGTCGTAGTCGCCCCCCGGCTGGGTGAGGTCGGTGACGATGGCGATGGTGGGCACCAGGTAGGTGCCCCGCTCTGCCATGAGGCGAAGGGTCTCGTCGCTCATGTACGTCCCATGCTCGATGCTCCGGACCCCGGCCAGGACCGCCGCCCGGGCTCCCTCGTCACCGTGGGCGTGGGCCGCCACGGGCACGCCCCGGAGGGCCGCCTCGTCCACACCCGCCCGCATCTGGTCCTCGTCGAAGACCTGGCGCCGGGGATCGGTGTCGGGAAGCCCGGCTCGCTCCGTGGAGGGCATCTTGATCCAGTCCACCCCCCGGTCCAGGTTCGCCCGGACCACGCTTCGGATCACCTGGGACGACCGGACGGGATCGTCCCGAAGGTGCCCCAGGTCGGGGTGATCCAGGAAGAAGCCGAATGGGATCCCCGGCCGGACGTGGTACCCTGCGGACAGGAGCTCGGGGCCTTCGGCGTGCCCGCCTCGGATCAGGGCCCCCAGGGCCACGTCGTCGTAGCGCGAGGCCCCCATGCTCCGGGCCGTGGTCACCCCGGAATGGAGAGCCCGCCGCGCCGCTTCCTCGGCGGTGAAGTGGACGTGGGCGTCCATCAGGCCCGGGGCCAGGTACCTCCCGCCCAGGTCGATGCGCTCCACCCCGGGCCCCGCCTCCCGACCGTCGCCGCCCCCGGCGGGCTCCACGGTCCGGATCCGGCCATCCCGGATCACCACCGTTCGGTTCCGATGGACCTCCCCCGTCTCCACGTCCACGATGTGGGCACCGCTGAGCACCAGGTCCTGGGCCCCCGCCACCGGGCTCGGCGTCCCCGGCCAGCAGAGAAGAAGGGCGGCTGCCAGGGCCGCGCGGAAGAGGGTGGCCGGCCGTGCGCCGCGGCCCGAGGAGCTCGACAAGTCATTCATCGGAAGACTCCCGGTTGGGGGTGGACGAGTCTCAGGAGCCGGAGCTTCCTCCGGGGTTCCTCAGGATAGCCCCTTCCGGGGGCTGAGGCACAAGAGGCAGGGGGACCGGCGGGATCCCGGACCGAGCAGCCTACCCGCCCCCGGACCCCTCCCGGCGGTACTCGGCCCGAGCGAAGGGGAACCACTCCCCGTCGGGGCCCAGGATCAGGGAGCGAATCGTCCGGTGGTCGTGGTCGACGAGCTCGATGATCTCCCGGTACCGGGTGGTGTTCGCGGGGTTGCCCATGATGGGACCCTCGGTCTCCAGGGTGAGGACCTTGCCCGACTCGTCCAGGGTTCCCGTGAAGCGCCACTTGTGGGTCTGGATCGAGGCGATCCAGGTTCCGACGAAGTGCTCCTCGTGGGGGTCCCACCCCAGGATCCACATGGAGGTGTAGGGCCGGCCTCCGGCCGTGACCGCGCTCGCCTCGGCCACGAGCCACTGGCTTCCCAGGAGCCGCGCTTCTTCCCGGCTTTCGGTGCGCACCGGGTCCTGGCCCGGACCCAGCACGCCCTCGGCCACGATGGACCAGTCGCCGGTCATGGCCTCCAGGAAGGCCACCGGATCGGTCTCCTGGGCCCCGGCCGGCGCGCCCCCCAGGGCAGTGAGGAGGACCGCGGCCGCCAGCGCCCCCCTCACAGGTCGGTCCTCTCTGCGATCTGGATCAGGTTCCCGCAGGTGTCGTCGAAGACCGCCATGATCACGGGGCCCATCTCCACGGGGGGCTGGGTGAACTCCACCCCGAGCCCCTTCAGGCGCTGATACTCGGCCTGGGCGTCTTCCACGCCGAACATGGTGAAGGGGACCCCGTCCCCGGCCAGGGCCTCCTTGAAGGGCCGGGCCGCGGGATGGCCCTCGGGCTCCAGGAGGAGCCGGGTCCCATCGGGGTCGTGGGGCGAGACCAGGGTGAGCCACCGGTGCTCTCCCATGGGAACGTCTTCCTTTTTCACGAAGCCCAGCACATCGGTGTAGAAGGCCAGGGCCTTCTCCTGATCGTCCACGTAGACGCTGGTGAGTATGATCCGCATCTGGTCACTCCTCCGGGTCCGGGACCCGCCATCGCTCGACGATGGCCCGAAGGGGCCCGGTGTCGAGATAGTGGAACTTGTAGCGGCCGTCCCGCCGGGTGGTGATCAGTCCGGCCGCTTCGAGAACGTCCAGGTGCTGTGAGATCGCCTGCCGGGACATCTCCAGGTCGTGCTTCATGGTCAGGCGGGTGCAGAGCTCGTAGAGCGTCTGTCCGTCCCTCTCATGAAGCTCGTCCAGGATCGCCCGCCGGGCCGGTGCGGCCAGGGCATGGAAGACGTCGCTCACGGCGCAAGCATATGCAAGCTTCTACTTGCATGTCAAGACCGGGGGCCCGGTGGAGCGGGCGCGACGCCTCGCCGTGGCGAACCCCCTGGATGCCGGGGGGGCACCGGAGGGAGGCGGGGCCGGCAGGGGCGCCTTCCGGGCACGCGCGGCGAAGGATCGTGACTGCCCACGGGACCTTGTGGCCCAGTCCTGCGACCGCGGTCGGGTCGGAATGCCCCCGTTTCGGCTTCGTCGCCGTCCCCTCCCGCCGTCGTTCCCCGGTCTGGGGGCCCGCCGATCCATGAAGCGGGGTTGCCGCACGGGATCGGCTTCCCGCTCCTTTCTCTCCAGGCCCCTGCCGGGCCCGTCCCAGGCGGCATGGAGGTTGCCCCCCTCCGGGGAGCCACCGGCGACCTCCCGGTGGGTCGGAATGAGGCCCTGCAACTGGTCGGCAAAGGAGGAGCACATGGGCAGGCTCGATGGAAAGGTAACCGTCGTCACCGGCGCCGCCGGCGGAATCGGGGAGACCACGGCGCGCCTCGCCCACTCGGAAGGGGCCAGCGTGGTGCTCGCGGACCTGGAGGCGGGGGGAGTGGAGAAGATCGCTTCCGAGCTGGGCGACCGAGCGGTGGGCGTGGCCGTGGACGTGACCAAACGGGAGGACAACGAGCGAATGGTGTCGGCGGCCGCTGAGAAGTTCGGGCGCCTGGATGGAGCGTTCCTGAACGCGGGCATCGAGGGGGAGGTGGGCCCCTTCGACAGCCGCTCGGACGAGGCCTGGGAAAAGGTGTTCGCGGTGAACGTGCACGGGGTCCGCTACGGTGCGGAGGCGGCCCTGCCCCTGATCCGGGAGGCCGGAGGGGGAAGCCTGGTGATGACTTCGAGCGTGGCCGGCCTGCGGGGGGCCGCGGGGCTCTCCCCCTACGTGGCGAGCAAGCACGCAGTGCTTGGGATGGCGCGCACCCTGGCGGTGGAGCTCGGCCCGGAGGGCATCCGTGTGAACACCCTGAATCCGGGCCCGGTGGACAACCGAATGATGCGTTCCATCGAAGAGCAGGCGAAGCCGGGACACGGCGACGACGTCCGTGAGGGGTTCATTGCCCGTGTTCCCATGGGCCGGTACGTGACCAACGATGAGTGCGCGGGCATGGTGGTCTTCCTCCTCTCCGACGCCGCCTCGGGCTGCACCGGGAACGCCTTCGTGGTCGACGGTGGCTACTGCGCCCACTGATCGGGAGCGGCTCCGAGCCTGAGGAGTGGTCGGCCCCACGAAGCCTTCTGAAACCGGTCGTCTCCGACCCACGTAGGGTAGCCGCAGGGAGTGGTCTCCAACGGCGATCCACGGGAGGAAGGGGAGACATGCACAGCGAGTTCACAACCCGGGAACGGATCCGGCGCCTCCTGGCCCTGGCCCGTCAGGCGGAAACCGACGGACGGTCCAGGCAGGCCCGGAACTTCCGCCGGATGGCTCAGGATCTGCGGCCCGCCAGGGTTCCAGACGCCTCTAGGCGCTGATCCCCCGAGCTTCCCGGATTGCCGCAGCCAGGCGACGGACCGCGCCCGGAGTCTCTTCCACGGGCGCCGCCCCGAAGCCCAGGACCAGCCCGCCCCGGGAAAGCTCACGAATCGCGTAGTCCGAAAGCGCCGGCGCCTCGACCCCTTCCCCGGCGGCGAGGCGGGACACCTTCCGGTCGTCGACCCCGGGCGGGAGCAGAGCGGTGAGGTGGAGACCGGCTTCGTCGGAGACGACCTCCCCCAGGTCGCCGACCTGCCCCCGGAGTGCTTCGGTGAGGGCCTCCCGCCGTTCCGCGTAGATCCCCCGGAGCTTCGCGATGTGGCGCTCCAGGTGCCCCTCACGGATGAACTCCCCCAGGATGGCCTGGAGGATGGAGGGGGAATGGGTATCGGTGACCGTCCGGGCCGAACGGAAGGGCTCCACCAGAGGCTCGGGGAGGATCAGGAAGCCCAGCCGAAGGCCCGGCGCCAGCACCTTGCTCAGGGTCCCCAGATAGATCACCCTCCCCTCCGGGTCCAGGCCCTGGAGCGCCGGCAGGGGGCGGGAGCCGTAGCGGAACTCGCTGTCGTAGTCGTCTTCCACGATCCAGGCGCCCGTCTCCCGGGCCCATTCCAGAAGTCGGAGCCGACGCGAAAGCGTGAGGGTCACCCCCATGGGGTACTGGTGGGAGGGGGCGGTATAGACCAGCCGAGCCTCCTGTGGGACGGGTTCGGTTTCGCCGAACCGTCCGCCGTCCTCATCCACGGGAACGGGATGGAGCTGGGCGCCCGCCGCCTCGAAGGCCACCCGGGCCCCCCGGTAGCCCGGATCCTCCACCAGCACCGGGTCGCCGGGATCGATCATCATCCGGGCCACCAGATCCAGTGCTTGCTGGGATCCGGAGGTGATCAGGACCTGCTCGGCCGTGCACCGCACCGCCCGGAAGCGCCGGACGTGGGCGGCGATGGCGTCCCGGAGGATCGGATCGCCCTCCGGCCTCCCGTACCCCACCAGCTCCCGGGTCCGGGTTCTCCAGAGCCGCCCGGCGAGGCGAGACCAGAGCCGGTGGGGAAAGTGCTCAGGCGCCACGACCCCGGGAAGAAAGGGCGCGGGACCCTGCCCATGCCGTAGGGGGATGGGCCGGGCCCGGGCAAGCCGGGTCCCCGGGGTCGAGAAGCGGGGAGGATCCGGGGGCGGGGACGTCCCGTTCCCCGGATGGGAGGGTCGAGGCCGGAGGAGGTGTCCTGGAAGGCGCTCCTGCACACGGGTTCCGGAACCCACCCGGGCCTCCAGATACCCCTCCATCTGGAGCTGCTCGTACGCCAGGACCACCACGTTCCGGGAGACCCCCAGCTCCCGGGCCGCCTTCCGGGAGGGCGGGAGGCGGGTACCCGGAGGAAGGTCTCCGGAGAGGATGAGATCCCGGAGCTGATCGATGAGCTGCTCGTGGAGCGCGGTCCCGGTCCTGCGGTCCAGCATCACCTTCGAGATCATCAGGCTCCTCCAGCGTGAGAATTGGACTATCCTTGATAGCGATATTGGATCTTGTCAAGGAGTCCAATCGGCTTCACCCTTGGAGCAGGAAGTCGCACGGGGGCCCATGGCCCCGGCACTCTTCCACCCCTGCCCATGGAGGATGCGTGGACGACAACACGCCGAGGAAGAGCGGACCGAAACCCCCACGCCCGGTCCAGGCGGTCAGGCGGCGCGATCGGGAGCGGGACGATGCGTGGATCCGGGCCTTCCTCCACGAAGCGCACTTCGGATTCCTGGCCACCGTGGACGACAGGCAGCCCTTTCTCAACTCGAACCTCTTCCTCTACCGGGAAGAGGAACACGCCATCTACTTCCACACCGCCCGGACCGGGAGAACGCCCGCGAACGTGGCACGGGGCGGAAGATGCTGCTTCTCGGCGGCGTCCATGGGCCGGTTTCTCCCCGCTCCGGAAGCCCTGGAGTTCAGCGTGGAGTACCGGGCCGTGGTGGTGTTCGGCACCATCGCTCCCGTGGCCGACCCCGAGGCCCGCCGGAGAGCCCTGGAAGGGATCATGGCCAAGTACGCACCCCACCTGGCGCCGGAGAGGGATTACCGCCCGATCACGGACCAGGAAGTGCGCCGGACCGCGGTCCACGAGATGGACATCGATGCCTGGAGCGGGAAGGAGAAGGCCGCGGATCCGGATTTCCCCGGAGCATACCGCCTGCCCCGGCAGGAACCCGCCCCCGGGCGACCCATCCACATTGAACCGTGAGGAGGATCGATGTCGGCACCCCACCCCATCGAGACGCCCGGTCCCGCTTCCGCAGTGGTCGGCGACGGCGCCGCTGCCCCGGAGGTGGCCCTCGCCCACTTCGCGGCGAAGCTCTCCGTGGAGACGGACCCGGCGGACGTGCACCGGGACATGGAGGCAGGCGCAGACGCCTTCACCCTCGTGGACGTGAGAGGCCCGACCCAGTTCGAGGAGTGCCACATCCCCGGAGCCATCAACCTTCCCGCCGGAGCCATCAGCCCCACCACCACCCGCCGCCTCGACCCGGAGAAGCTGCTGGTGGTTCACTGCTGGGGCCCCGGGTGCAACGGCGCCACCAAGGCCGGAGCCCGGCTGTCGGCCCTGGGCTTCCGGGTGAAGGAGATGATCGGAGGCATCGAGTACTGGCGCCGGGAGGGTCTCCCCGTGGAAGGTACCCTGGGGGGCGATGCCCCTCTGGTGGGGTGAAGGTGGCCAGGCCGACGGAGGTGGGAGCCGCCCGGGAGGCCGAGGGGACCATGCGGCCCCGATGCGATGTATGACCGGGAAGCCACCCCACTCTACCAGGAGGATTCCTTGCCGTTCGGACGCCCACTCTCTCTGGCCCTGACCGCTCTGGCAGTGACTCTCTCGGCACCCGCGGCGGCCCAGAGCCAGGACCCGGACACCGCGGCGGCAGCAGCGGCCCTGGCCGAGTTCGAGGAGGCGTGCACCCGGGTCGATAACCTCTGGCCCATCCCCGTCTGCGGTGCGGTGGTCCTGGTGGATCCGGCTACCCGCCTTGCGGTGGCGAACCGACCCGACCCCGCCAGGCGGTTCAGTCACCTGCACGGTGCCTGGGTGGGGGCATGGCCCCAGGGGATGCCGGTGGCCAACACCGACGTGCAGTGGGAGGGGGAGCGCTGGGCCATGGCCATGCTTCCCCTCTCCGACGACCCCTTCGCCCGCCTCCGGCTCCTGGCCCACGAATCCTTCCACCGGATCCAGCGGGAGCTGGGCCACGACCCTTCAGACCCCATGGCCAACCACCTGGACGAGGAGGAGGGGCGCCTCTGGCTGAGGCTGGAACTCCGAGCCCTGGCCCGGTCCCTGGAGACCACAGGCGATGAGGCCCGGGCCGCCGCGCTGGACGGGCTCCTGTTCCGGGGGGTGCGCCGCGCCCTCTTCCCCGGGGCCCGGGAGGCCGAGCGCCGGCTCGAGCTCCACGAGGGGCTGGCCGAGTACACGGGCGTACGCTTCGCCCTGGACGCCACGGGGCGGTCCCCGTCCGAGGCGGCGCCCCTGACGGCCCGCTTCGAGAGCCGCCCCACCTACGTCCGCTCCCTGGGCTACGGCACCGGCCCCGCCCTGGGGCTCCTCCTGGACCGCTACCGCCCCGACTGGCGAGAGGATCTGGAGCCCGCTTCCGACCTGGCCGACCTCCTGGCTGCGGCCCTGAATGCGCCGGAACCGGGACCCGACCTCCAGGACCGAGCCCGGAGCCGGGCTGCCCCCTACGGCTACGCCGAGGTGCGGGCCGAAGAAGCGCGGCGGGCCGAGCGCATGTCAGAGGAGCGGGCCCGTTACCGGGAAGAGCTGGTGGAGGGGCCGGTCCTGATTCTGGAGCTCCCGGAGCGACGGCTCATGTTCAATCCCAACACGGTGGTCTCCCTGGGGGAGGAGGGGAGTGTCTACCCCGGGGCGATCCTGGAGGGGCCGTGGGGCCGCCTCACCCTGACGGACGGGGCCGCTCTGGCCACCCCCGGGCGTGACCGCGCCCGGGTCCGGGCTCCCGACCTCTGGGAGCCGGAACCCGACGGCAACTTGGCGGGCCCGGGATGGATCCTGGAGCTGACACCCGGGTGGGGAGCCGTTCCGGGGCCTCGGCCCGGAGATCTTCGGCTGGAGCTCGATCCGTGAGCCGCGCCGGTTCCTTCCGGGGAAGGCCCGGAGGCCGCCCGTCAGGCTTCGGCCTGCTGGATCGTTGCAGAATGGAGGGCGGGAGGGTCCCGCTCAGTGAACCTCTGGAAAGGAGATGGAGGATGTCCTGGACACGGAAAACCTTCGCGGGGACGGGGATGGCCGTGGCTGCCCTGCTCGTCACGGCCCTGGCCCTGCAGGGCCAGGTCCTCCAGGAGCCCGAGCTCGAGTGGCCGACCTGGGAGCCGCCCGTTCAATTCAGCAGCTCCCTCCTCGGCATGGCGCCCGAGGCGGAGAGGTCCTTCCCGGATGAGCGGACGGTGGCCGGCCTCTGGTCGGCGTTCATCCCCGGCGCCGGGCAGTTCTACAAGGGAGAGACCGGCAAGGGAGCCCTCATGCTGGCCGGGTTCGTGGGCTCGGTGATCTACGCCGGGGTGGCGGGGTTCGGGGACGGGGAGCTCTGCACCGGGCAGGGAAGCCTGAACTGCGTACAAACGTCGCATCAACCGAACCGCCACCTCGCCATCGGTCTGGGATCGGCGGCGGGATTCTATTTCTGGAGCATCCTGGACGCGATCACCGACCGGGGACGGTAGGCTCCTGGACGACGCGGGAACGGATCCGGCGCATTCTGGTCCTGGCCCGCCAGGCCGAGGTGGCCCGGCGGGCCAGAGAGGCCCGGAATTTCCGGCGTCTGGCCCGGGACCTACGACCCGCCGGGGCCGGGGGGGGCGCTGCTACCAAAGTCTCAAGTGCCCGGAAGGCCGACCCATGTCTCACGTCACAGCCACACACACCAATGCCCCGTAATCCGGCGGACTCTCCCATCCAACCCTGGCGCCTCTTCCCTCCGCGCCAGATCGCCACCACCCGGGTCTTCGACGTCAACGCCCGCCGCGGCCAGTCCACCGCCAATCCAGACAGATCTGGCGAGTTCTTCTCCCTTGACTGCCCTGACTGGGCCAATGTCATCGCCATCACACCCGACCAGCAGGTCGTCCTGATCGAGCAGTTCCGTTTCGGCATTGAAGAGGTCACCCTCGAGATCCCCGGGGGCACCATCGATCACGGTGAATCACCCGCTGCAGCCTGTCAGCGCGAGCTCCTCGAAGAAACCGGCTACGCGGGTGATGAGGTCCGCATGATCGGCCGGGTCTCCGGCAACCCTGCGATCCAGAACAACTTCGTCCATACCGGCCTGATTCTGAACGCCAAGCCCGCCGGGGTCCCCAAGCTCGACCAGTTCGAAGAGATCAACGTGAGCGTGATCCCTCTCGATGCCGTCCCCGGCCTCATCCGCACCGGGGCCATCCACCATGCCTTCGTCGTCGCCGCCTTCCAGCATCTCTCCCTCACCGACGTCTGACTCCTGATACCAGGCTCGAGACTTCGCTCTCTTCTGGCCTTCAGGTGACCCTCTGTCAGGAAGCCCGTTCGGCAGGCGGTGCGGGGATCCATCAACGGGATTCGCGGCGGAGGAACCGTCCAGGTCGTCCACAGGGAAGGGGAGCATACACGGCGAGCTTACAACCCGGGAACGGATCCGGCGCCCTCTGGCCCTGGCCCGCCAGGCCTGGGCGGACGGCCGGTCCAGGGAGGCCCGGACCTTCCGGCGTATGGCCCGGGACCTGCAACCTGCCGGGGGCGGAGAGGGCCGTCCCCGCTGACCGGTACACCTTCGCGGGCGCGTCCGCGCCCGGACCGGCGTTGGCATGGGCGCGACCCGAGCCAGCGCCTCCAGCGCTGATGCCACCTCCTCTCCCGCAAGGGCGTGGTAGCGGTGGCGGCCGGACGCCCGGCGCACGATGAGGCCATGCTGGACCAATCGAGCGGGGTGCTCGCTCGCGGTGGACGCCGTCACACCCGCTCGGGCGGCCGGTTCCCCGGCCGGCAGCCACTCGCCGCCCAGGATCGCCGCCAGCATGGCGCCCCGAGCGGGCTCACCCATCAGCTTCGCCACCCGGGCCAGGTCGGGTTCAGGTCGGGTCGCCATGGGTCCGCTCCAGGATAGTGGCGCGACACTTCGACGCCGGGGGAAACGGCACGCTGATAGATTGCTCCGTGCGGTCCCTGCTCGAGCCGGGCACCGCTCCATGAGCCTACGATCCCGCGAGAGGAGGGCAATCCTGCATGAGTGCCGCAAGCCGGGAGAGAACTCACAACTATGGCGCCCGCCTCACCTGGCGGGGAAACCGGGGCGAAGGAACCTCGAACTATGCAAGCTATGACCGCTCCTTCAGCGTTGCCGTCGCCGGCAAGCCTGAGCTTGCGCTCACCGCCGACCCAGCGTTCCGCGGGGACCCCGCGGTCCACAATCCGGAGGATCTCTTCCTCGCCTCCCTCGCCGGGTGCCACATGCTCTTCTATCTGTCTCTCTGCGCCCGCCACGGTATCCGGGTGCTGGCCTATGAGGACGAGGCCGCCGGAACGATGGTCCAGGACCCCGACGGCGGGGGGCGGTTCACCGAGGTCACCCTCAACCCCGTAGCCACCATCGCCGAGGGCGATGACGAGGCGCTCGCTCTTCGGCTCCACGACACAGCGCACGAGCGTTGCTTCATCGCCAACTCGTGCGCTGTGCCCATCCGACACCAGGCCACGATCCATACGGCGCCGGCGGCTCCTCCGATCGACGGCGGCTCCGGCTCATGAAGGACCTGGCGGCGTGATCACGAGCCCTCCGAACCAGGTGAGCCAGGAGGTGAGGGGGCCGAGGAAGGCCTGATCGCGCCTGGCGGTACCCCCATCACTCGCTTGAACGCTCGCCTGAAGGCGGCCTCGGAGGCGTATCCGAGACGGTAGGCGAGTTGCTTCACCGTCGCACTGCCTTCCTCGAGCGCACTGAGTGCGACTTGCATCCGCCAGCGGGTCACGTACCGCATGACCGGCTCGCCGACCAGCTCGCTGAAACGGGCGGCAAAGGCGGAACGGGACATGGCAACTTCCTGAGCCAGCGAGGCCACCGTCCAGCTTCGTCCGGGGTCCCGGTGCACCAGCGTCATGGCGCGGCCGATCTGGGGGTCCTGCAACGCTCCCAGCCAGCCCTTTTGCCCCCCCGGATCACTCTCAATCCACCTACGGATCGCAAGGATCACGAGGACGTCGGCGAGGCGTGTGATCACGCTCTCACCGCCGGGCAGCCGCTCGGCGGCCTCAGCCGCGATCAGCCGCAGAGTGCTCTGCATCCAGTCGAATGTTGGCGAGTTCGCGGCCTCCATGTGAAGCGTCCGTGGCAGCAGCCGGATCAGGTGCCGCGCCGCAGGGTGCGAGAAGCGCACGGCGCCGCAGATCATCGTCGCGGGAGCGCCACCTCCCCCGTGGCGGAGAATCTCGTAGCGTTCGCTGACCTGCTCCCGCTCAAGGTCCAGAATGAACGGCGCAGGGGCATCGGGTTCGCTCCGTAGCTGGTGGCCGACGCCGTGAGGCACGAGCGCGAAGTCGCCGGGCTGGAGCAGCCTCGGGTCGGCGCCCTCCGTTTCCAGCCAGCAGCGAGCCCGCGGCAACACGTGGAACCACAGATAGTCGGGCATGGGGGGCAAGGTGAGCCCCCATGGAGAGGTAAGTTCGGAGCGGCAGTAGAACGCTCCGCTCATCCGCAGAAAATGAAGGGCTTCGCCCAGCGGGTCATCCACCAGCCAGGGGTCCGACGCATCCCCGGGCTGAAATGATCGCCCGCCTCTCCGTCCGTCCACTGATTCTGGACGAGTGAGCATAAATACAGGATAAATGACCATAGATCGTCCCTCGACTCCTCCCCATTGTTGGACGTGCGATCAACGAAGTCAACACACCAAGGAACCGGGAGGCGCAGGATGATTGCTGTAATGGGTGCAACGGGTCAGGTGGGTCGCGGCATCACGGAGAGACTGCTCGCCGGGGGTGAGGCCGTTCGAGCGCTTGGCCGGTCGGAAGCACGGTTGGCTGAGCTGGCGAGGTTGGGAGCCCGGACATGTGCCGGAGATGCGGCGGATGAGGCGTACCTTTCCCAGGCGTTCGAGGGCGCGCGGGCTGTGTTCACGCTGCTTCCCTATGATCCGTCATTGCTGGATTACCATGCGCAGCAGGACCGGCTGGGCGAGTCGATCGTGCGTGCACTGGGCTCGGCGGGCGTCCCGTATGTGGTCGCCCTGAGCAGCGTGGGAGCCGACCTGCGGTCGGGGACGGGCTTCATAGCCAGCCTGTTTGCCCAGGAGCAGCGGCTGTCCCGGCTCCCGGGGACGCAGGTACTCGTTCTCCGGCCGGGCTCGTTCTTCGAGAACTTCCACGCCGCGTTGCCGTCCATCCTGGAGCATGGCGTGTACGCGGACGCGTTCGCGCCCGACGTCCCGATCCCGATGATCGCAACGCGGGACATCTCGGCCGTCGGCGCACGAGCTCTGATGGCCCGGGATTGGGAGGGCTTCGTCGTTCGGGAACTCCTGGGCCCACGAGACCTCAGCTACGCAGACGCCACGCGAATCCTCGGGGAATGCATCGGCAAGCCGGAGCTCGAGTATGTTCGTCTACCGGACAACGAAATTGAGCGAATCCTGGTCGACGCGGGGTTTTCCGAGGATGCAGCCCGATTGCACGTCGAGCTCGCGGGCGCCCTGAGCGACGGGACGATCCGCGCCCGAGAGGAGCGGAGTCCGGACAACACCACGCCGACCACCTTCGAGGAGTTCGCGGGCGGACTCGCCCGCCCGGAGGCCTCGTCTCTCGGGGCCGGCTCGTAGGACTCCGAGCGGGCGAGTCCCGCTGGGCGGCCCCATCAGTGCAACGGCACCCGTGCAGTGAACCCCTGATCGTCGATGGACCCGGCGACCCGGGTCTCGTTCTCGGGGAGGAAGGCCCGCCAGCGAAGGGTCAGTTCGCGAGCCGCGCCGTCGGGCCCGACGACGGCGACCTCGGCAGTCGTGTCGTGCTCGGGACCGATCCGGATCGTCCCTGACACGGCGAGGTCCTCCACGAACCGGACCTCGTCGAGGGTGATGGTGCGGGCCTCGGGATCCCACCGCGTGTACCCTCCACGCAGCCCCTCCTCCTCCCGTGGGCGGGGAACTCTGTCCGTGGGATCCCGCCGAGCCACGGCATCCGCCGCGGTGGCGAACGCGGCGGCCACCAGATGTCGCTCGGCTGGGCTCAGGTGTTCTGCATCGGCCGGGGGCGTGTCCGCCACCGTGAGGGGAAACGAACCCACGGCGCGGTAGCTCTCCCCGTCGCATCCGCTCGGATCGTCGGGCGCGGGCACCGGCACCGGATGGCGCGGGTCAGCCAGAAACGACCGCATGACCTCCCGCACGCATTCGCTATAGCCCCAGGGGCCGGCGGCCAGGGCATGGCCGCCGAAGCGCACGCGAAGCAGCGTGCTCGAGGGAAACCGGCCAACCGCTTCCGCGACCTGGTCGGGGCTCCAGGTGTCGAAGTCGGACGCGGCCGCAAGTACCGGTACAGGCGGGTGAGGGGCATCCGGCGGCGCGGGCGGGTCCTCCCCGGGCGTGGGCCAGTGGAGGCAATCCTCCGACCAGCTGACGAACGACCCGCCCAGCAGTTCTGACCGTCGAAACGGTGCGTAGGGCTGCTCCGTCTCGTAGAACCGCTCGAACTGCCGGCGTCGCTCCTCCAACGGGGCGTGAGGTTCGAAGGGGAACCGTCCGTCGGCGCAAGAGATCGCGAGGGTGCCCGCCTCCTCGGGAGCGGTGGTTCGCTCTCCGCCTCCCAGCCCCCTCGTCAGCCGCCGCAGGGGGGCGGCGTCGCCTTCCAGGTAGGAGACGGACGCCGCGATCACTTCCCGGGTCCCTACCAGGTTGACCCCCTGAATGAGTACGCGGAGGGCCCCGATGGGAACCGACGGGTCCGGTTCGGCACGCAGTCTCTCGATCAACCGCTCGATTGTCCAGGTGGGGCTTCCCGGGAGCGCAGAACAGGTCGGGGACCGGCCGCAAATGAGCTCGACGAGATCCGTCGAGCGGCCGTATGCCTCGGAGACCCAGCCGTCCTCGTCGAGCGGCACGACGCTGTCCAGGTAGACTGCGGACGTACGGTCAGGAAAGCGGATGGCGTAGGCCTGGGCGAAGACGGTTCCGTACGAGTTTCCGTAAAACGAAATCTCCGGAACTCCAAGGGCCTCGCGGACGGCGTCCATGTCCCGCACCACCTGGTCCGTGGTGAAGTGGCGGATCCGGGGGCCGAGTTCTTCGGCGCACGCCGCGACGGTGTCGGGGTCGGTCATATCCAGCCCTGGGCAGACCAGTGGATCGGACTCTCCAAGCCCACGGGGGTCCACCACCAGGAGGTTCTGCCGATCGAGAACCGGTCCCAATACCTGCTCGAGGAGCGGGGCCCACCGGATCGCGGCAGTGGGCCCCCCGAAGTTCGCCAGGACCGTTCCCGTAGCCGGGCGGGCGGTGTCTGCACGGGGCACCCTGACGAACGCCACGGTGATCTCCTCGGAGCCGGGATCATCCCAGTCCAATGGCACCTGGAGCTTTCCCTCGCAACGCTCCATGGCGGTGGCACAGGGGTGAATCTCGGTGCTGGGTGCCAAGGGACCCGCCGGCCCGTCCTGTGCCAGGAGGCTCGGGGTTGTGGAGACCGTGACGGCGGCCCAGGCAAGGGCCAGCGCCGCCATCCGGAGGTGATTGGAGGGTACTTTCCAGCCGAACGCTGAAGGCATGTCGTTTCTCCCGTACTCCGATCACACGAAGGCGCCGGGTCGACTACCCCTCCGGGGAGTCATGGTGGGGGATCGGACGAGGCTCCGCCGGGAAGCGCGCAGGCCCAGCCGCGATCATGGTCGAGCAGGATGATATGAATCGAGCAGGTGCGCGTGCTTTGATCTGGTCTGAGCGTCCATCCAGTGCGGATGGGTTACGTACGCGACCTCCGTGTCGTCTTCCGCGGCCTCGTAGGCGATCTCTGTCCCCCTGGTGAGGAAGAGAACCTCGCCCGCCCTGGCCGTCTTCGCGCCATCGGCGGAACGAACGGTAAGTGCGCCCTTTGTTACGATCAAGGCTTCGTCGTAGGTGACGACCCATTCGTTTCTCTCGCCCTTCTTCCTGTTTCGGTAGAAGCCGACGCTCATGGTGTCGCTGTTTGATGAATCCAGGACGTCGCCAACGAAGATCGGACGATCGGCGTACTGGTAGAACTTCGCGTCGTGGCTCGTGAAATGCCTGACCGACATGTTGACCCTCCAGGGTTCAAGCGGGTGGGGTGGGGTGACCACGGTTCCGTACGAGTTTCCGTAGAACGAGATCTCCGGAATCCCGAGGCGCTCGGGCTCATCGGGTACGCAGGGATCGGGGGTTCGTCATGCGACGTATGGCCGGGTCCTCCGGGCCTCCCGGAGCGCCAGCCCCCACCAGACGAGCTGGTCGAGGAGAACGTTGGCGGCCTGGGCAGCCCCCTCCGGATCCAAGGGCCGTCCGTCATCGTCGAACTCGTCCCAGGCGTCGTGGATGCTCACGGCGTCGCGGACGGTGGTGGCATGGAGCTCCGCAAACACCTGTCGGAGCTGCTCGACCGCCCGAATGCCTCCGGAACGGCCTCCGTAGGAGACGAACCCGACGGGCTTGGTCCGCCACTCCGCGCTGAACCAGTCGATGGCGGCCTTCAGTGAGGCCGGATATCCGTGGTTGTACTCCGGGGTGACAAGTACGAAGGCGTCGGCCGACTCCAGGCGTGGCTGAAGGGCGCGCACCTCCGAGGGAGGCTTCCGCGTCAGGCGCGCCGGAAGGCCGGCTTCGGCAAGGTCGACCCGGTCGGCCTCGAGATCCGTCCGCCGGGCGACCTGCCGGGCGAACCATTCCTCGACCACCGGACCGAAACGGTCCTCGCGGATGCTACCGGTGATCACGACCAGCTTGAGCGGCGATGTGAGCATGGGCCATCTCGTCAAGAGCATGGGGCATCTCCTCCACAAGAATTGATCCTGTTCTTCCGGCGCCAATCTACAAGTTCAAGTAAACTTGAAGTCAAGGGCCGGGGGCGTTAGCTTCTCCGGCATGACGGATCTGCTCACCATCGGGGCCGTGTCGCGACGAAGCGGCGTGGCCACCTCGGCTCTTCGTTACTACGAGGAACGGGGCCTCATCTCGTCTGAGCGGGCACCCTCGGGCCATCGACGATTCCACAGAGCCGTGCTACGCCGGATCGCGTTCATCGTATTCGCGCAGCGGATCGGACTGACCCTGGAGGAGATCGGAGCCGAGCTGGCAAGACTCCCGCCCGACCGGGTTCCCACGGGGGACGACTGGAGCCGCCTCTCGTGCACCTGGCACACCCGAATCGACGAGCAGATCGCAGAGCTCGAGCGGCTTCAGGCGGGCCTCACCGATTGCATCGGATGCGGGTGCCTGTCTCTGGATCGGTGCAAGTTGGTGAACCCCGGGGACTGCGAGGCGGAACGGGGACCCGGTCCGACCCGGTGGGTTCAAGACGCTCCCGGCTGTTGAGACAGGATGGAGCGATCGGTCTCCGGCGCCTGAGCCGCGGCCACGCGCTCGTCGTCGGGGGCACCGGTATGCTGCGGGGGGTGGTGACGTGGCTGGCCGAGCAGGGGTGGGCCGCGTCCGTGGTAGCCCGGGGCCGGGAACGGCTCCTGGCCCTCCGGGACGAGGCCGAGGGACTGGACGGCTCCATCCGACCGATCCCGGTGGATTATCGGGACAGCGGGGCCCTGCGCGCCGAACTGCTCTCGGCGGTCCGCTCGGCGGGGCCGATCCGACTCGCGGTGTGCTGGATCCACTCGACCGCGCCCGAGGCGCCGGGGGTCGTAGCGGAGGTTCTCCGCCGCCAATCGACGCCGTGCCGATACTTTCGCGTACGGGGAAGTCCGGCTCGAGATCCCTCGGTTCCCGACTCGCACGACGCACTCCTTCACGGGATGGGGCCACCGCTCCTGTACCGCCGTGTGATCCTGGGCTTCAGGCGCGACGATGGGGGGTCGAGGTGGCTCACGGATTCCGAGATGGCGTCCGGGGTGATCGAAGCCGTTCGCGGCGATTCGGAACGCACCATGGTAGGCACCACGGAGCCCTGGTCCGCCCGCCCGTGAAGGCTATCGTGCCAGGTCGACGGCTCCGGATTCCGCGAAGAGGTCCGGGAGCTGGACGTGGCGGCCCCGCGAAGGTACAGTCGTGCCACCCGGTCGGACCCCGCAGAGTGCCGCGGGCCGCCGGGTGGGAACCACACCCCCGGAAGATGATCCCGAGGCCACGAAAGAACGCGCCTCCCCACGACCACGGATCCGTTCCTCTCTCACCTCCATTCATGCCCGCAACCCTCTCCGTGCGATCCGACCCCCGCCGCGCTGTGACCCTCGGCTCCATCCCCCTCCTCTCCCTCGTCCTTCTCGTCGGATGCGGTGATGCCACTCCCGACGGGCCTCGTGGACCGGCGTCGGAACCGGCCCCTCCCGCCCGGGCGGGGGACGCGTCCTCTGACGCGGTCACGGTCCTGGCCGGGATCTTCGAGGCCCACGACGGCCAGGGCACGCTCCTGGTCCGACGCCTCTCCGACGGGCGCGAGTGGGTGCATGATCCGGACCGTGCGGAGCGGCCCTACGTCCCGGCGTCCACCTTCAAGATCGCCAACGCGGCCATCGCCCTGGAGACGGAGGTGGTCTCGAGCCCGGACGAGGTCTTCCCCTGGGACGGGGTGGAACGCCAGTTCGCGGGCTGGAATCAGGACCATACCCTGAGCACGGCCATGACCGCCTCTGCGGTCCCGGTCTACCAGGAGGTAGCGCGCCGCATCGGGAACGAGCGGATGTCCGCCTGGCTGGAACGGTTCGACTACGGCAACGGGAGCACCGGTGGGGGGATCGATCAGTTCTGGCTCACCGGACAGTTGGCCACGAGCGCCCGTGATCAGGTCGACTTTCTGGAACGGTGGTACAGGGGCAGGCTTCCCCTCTCCCCTTCCACCGTGGAAGGCGTCACCGGAATGCTTCGCCAGGACGGGGACACGGCCTGCCAGCTCTTCGGAAAGACGGGATGGGCGTTCGAGGCGGAGCTGGGATGGTGGGTGGGGTGGACCGTTTGCCCGAACGATACCTTCATCTTTGCCCTGAACCTGGACATCCGGGACCCCTCCGTGGATCCGGCGAACCGGGTTCGCATCGGCCGCGGCGGGCTCGAGGCCCTGGGAGCCCTCTACTGACACGGGGGCGCGATGATCGAGGAACTGAAGGACCTCTATGCCTACAACGTCTGGGCGAACGAGCGCATCGTGAACGCGGCCGAGGAGCTGGACCCGGACAGTCTCGTCCGGGACCTTGGGAGTAGCTTCCCCTCGGTTCGCGACACCCTGCGTCATATCCTCCTGGGGGAGTGGGTCTGGATGGAACGCTGGGATGGTCGGTCTCCCACGGGACCTCCGAACTCATGGGACCTCTCGACCCTTCCAGCGATCCGGATGCGCTGGCGGACGGTGGCAGAACGGCATTCCGCCTTCGTCTCGGGACTGGAGGAAAGCTCCCTGGCCCGGGTCGTCCCATACCGGGACATTCGGGGAAACAGCTTCGAAGCTCCTCTGGGGCAGCTCCTCCTCCACGTCGTGAACCACTCCACCTATCACCGGGGCCAGGTGACCACCCTCTTCCGGCAGCTCGGGAAAACCGCTCCCTCCACGGACCTGGTGGTCTTTCACCGGGAGAGGGCTGGACCCGGGGGGTAGACCAGGCGAGAACGCGGTGCCCCGGAGACGGCGGCTGGCGCACCCCCCTTCCGCCCCCCTACTCTTCCCTGCCGTCCGGGGCGGCCGCCGTCCCTCTTGATCTTCCTCCCACACGACTCCGACCGATGGACACTTCCTCGCTCCCCCGTGGGAGACCCCTTGGGGCCCCTGGCCTCGCCGCGTCCCGCCGGTGGGGTCCCGGGCTCCGGGACCTCTTCGCGTTCCTTCCCCTCGTCTTCCTTCTTCTTCCCGCCCCCAACCCGGCGACGGCCCAACCCGCGCCCCTGGAGGGGCTCGACCACTACGTGGAACGGGAGATGGCCACCTGGGGGGTTCCCGGGCTCGCCCTGGTGGTGGTCCGGGGCGACTCGGTCCTCTACGCCCGGGGGTACGGGCTCACCCGGGTGGGAGAAGCCGAGGAGGTGGACATCCACACGAACTTCGCCATCGCCTCCACCTCGAAGGCGTTCACCACCGCGGCCCTGGCCATGCTGGTGGACGAGGAGCGGCTGGAGTGGGACGACCTGGTGACCCGGCACCTCCCGGGCTTCGCGGTGGAGGACCCCTACGTGAGCCGGGAGCTCACGGTACGGGACCTGGTCACCCACCGGGTGGGCACGGCCCGCCTGGACAACCTCTGGATCGCCTCGCCGTTCAACCGGGAGCAGATCCTGGATCGACTCCGCCACCTCCCCCAGGTGGAGAGCTTCCGCCTGCGCTACGGGTACAACAACCTGCTGTACATCGCCGCCGGCGAGGTGGTGGGCGAGGTAGCCAGGTCCACATGGGACGAGTTCCTGGACGCGCGGATCTTCGGCCCCCTGGGGATGGAGCGGAGCACGAGCCGGACCGCCGCGGTTGAGGCCGGAGGGAACGTGGCCCATTCCCACACCTGGGTCGGGGGCCGGGTCCAGGCCATTCCCCGACGGAACTACGATGCCATCGGGGGAGCCGGCGCCGTCTGGTCCAACGCCCACGACCTGGCCCGGTGGATGCGGATGCACCTGAACCGGGGGACCCTGGAGGGGGTCCGCGTCCTGGAGGAGGATCGCTTCCAGGAGCTCCAGGAGCCTCACACGGTGATCCCCCTGGACACGGTGGCCGCCCGCCTGCATCCCACGAACCACTTCTACGCCTACGCCCTGGGGTGGCGGGTCCAGGATCTCCACGGCCGCAAGCTCGTCCACCACTCGGGCTCCATCAACTACACCCGGACCCAGATCACCCTGGTTCCGGACGAGGGAATCGGAATCGCCATCATGGCGAACCTGAGCTCGTCGAACGTGCAGCTCGCGTTGACCCACTGGATCCTGGACGCCCTCCAGGGGAGGCAGCCCGCGGACTGGAGCGCTCTGTACTTCGAGCTATATGAGCGAAGCCAGGAGCGTTCGGCCCGGGCCGCCCGGGAGCTGGAGGCGGCCCGGCTCGAAGGAGTGGGACCCTCCCTTCCCCAGGAAGCCTACGCCGGCCTCTACGATGACGCCCTCTTCGGCCAGATCGGAATCGCCCACGAGGACGGGGGCCTGGTGCTTCGCTACTCCCCGGAGTACGTGGCCGACCTGGAGCCGTGGCACCAGGACCAGTTCCGGGCGAACTGGCGTCGCCCGGGCGCCGGGCGGACCTTCGTCCGATTCACCCTGGACACCCGTGGGCGGATCACCGGAGCGGAGGTGGACGGATTCGGGGAGTTCAGCCGGGTGGAGGAGAGGTAGGGAGCCGGGAGGGGGGCGGCGGGCGCCCTCGCCACCCTCCTGGCCCTGGGAGGACGCGGGGGGAGCTCCGCCCCGGACGGGGGCGCCCTCTACTTCTCATCGATCCGACCCGTGGCCGGAACGCCCCGGGAATCGGTGGACCTCTGGCGCGTGCCCCGTGAAGGGACGGGGTGGGGAGAGCCGGAAAGCCTGTTGGGCTCGGTTTTCCATCTCCTTGAAGCCCAACGGGCTACCCTGGCCGCGACCGTGTGCATCCTCGAGGCGTAATAGCCTACGTAAGGTCGGGCACATCCCTTGACGTCATTCCGTGAGGTTGTTAGGCGTATGGCCGATGTGTATTTCAGCTGACATCCCGTCATGAAGGTCCCCGGCAAGCATCCCCCCTGGTCGGCCAGGCCCTCGACCGCCTCCCCCTACGCGCCCGTCGGCCGCCTCGGCGCTTCTTCCACCCCCCGCCCGAACCCGCCCGCCGCGTCGCCGGGTCCCTGCAACGTGCGCCCCCGTCCTGACTGGGCCACGAGTTGCGTGGTACGTCGGGTCGCAGGACGCCATCGTTCAAGGGAGGGATGACATGGGGACTCAGGTGAGCGGGCCCCGCACCGTGGAGGACTGCGATCTCTGCATCGTCGGTGCAGGGATCTCCGGCCTGAATTTCCTGTTCTCCGCCAGTCGATACATGTCAAAGGCGGACAAGGTCGTTCTGGTCGACCGCAACCCGACCTTCGGGGGCATGTGGAACGAGACCTACCCCTACGTGCGCCTGCACCAGCCGCACCCGATGTTCACCGTCGGCAACTTCTCCTGGTCGCTGGACAAGGAAAGGTCACACCTGGCAACAAGGGAAGAGATCCTCCGTCACTTCGCTGAGTGCATCGACCGTCTGCGGGACAGGGTGACGCTCGTTGAGCGCTACGGCTACGAATACGAGGGACATGAAGAGGTCCGCGTCGACGGAGGAGTTCGAGCAGAGGCCCGGCTGCGCCCCACCGCGTCGGATGACCACGAGCTGCTGATTCGGACCCCACGTCTCGTAAAGGCCGTCGGGATGCGCGTGCCGAAGCCGGAGCCCCTCACCCTCTCCAGCAGGGACGTCGTTTCGATCTCCCCCCTGGACCTGGACCTTCTGGAACGCGGTGCCGAGGAGACCCCTGTGTATGTGGTGGGCGGGGGCAAGACCGGAATGGATACGGCGCATGCCGTGCTCAGCCGCTTCCCTGCGCGCGAAGTGAGCCTGATCATCGGGAAGGGTACCATGTTCTGGAATCGCAACGAGGCATTTCCTACCGGCCTGAAGCGGTGGTGGGCGGGAGACATGGCGATGCCCACCTTCCTGGATCTTGCCCTGCGCTTCAACGGAACCAACGAGGCGGAGGTATACGAGTACCTGAAGCGAGAGTACACGCTGAGCCTGAATGACCGCTGCGAGAACTTCCTTTCAGGTATCCTGTCGGAGGAGGAGAACGCCTTTATCGCCGCGCATGCACACGACGTCGTCGAAGACTACCTCGTTGACGTGGTCGATGTGGCCGGCCGACCTGTGATGAAGTTTCGGAGTGGGGCGGAAAGAGCAGTGGAGCCGGGGACCTACGTGGTAGGGTGCACGGGATCGCTTTTTCGAGACAATCATCCCTACGAGCCGTATGTATCCGAGAGTGGTACGACGGTCTCGATCCAGTCCACCTCGTCAGTGTACCTCTTCCAGAGCTTCTCCGGTTACTGGTTGGGGCAGTTGCTCGGCGCGGGAAAGCTTCTCGACGTTCCTCTCTATGCCCTCGATAACGAGCGCTTTTTCACCAGGGACAGGAAGGCATTCACGTTCGCGTGGATGACGCAGCTTCTTTACAACACGATTCTCATCATGGACGTCGTTCCCGCACGGGCGTTGAGGGACTGCGGCCTGAACTTCGATAACTGGTACCCGCTGTATCGCCAGTTGCCGTTCCTTCTCAACGTGAAGATCCACAGACGATCCTACCTCGAGCATTTTCGGAGATCGCTCGACCGCGTGTGTGAGCGTGCACAGGTCCAGGGCGGCCCCCTGGCGACGCACTCCGGCTGAACGCGCCCCCCTTCCTTCCCTGGCCTCCGCTCGACCGGAGGCTTTCCAGTCGTTCGGAAAGCCTCGTGGGTCGTTCGCCCTTGAAGGTTTTCGGCCTGGGCCGGGACGCCCTGGAACGGTGCGGGGGGCCTCTCACGCCCCGGCCAGGAACTCCACCACCTCCCGGACGAACCGCTCCGGGGCCGTGTTCATTGCCACGTGCTTCTGCCCCTCCAGCACCACGGTCCGGCAGACGGGAAGGGCGGCGGCCACGGCTCTGGTGGCCGCCTGGTAGAGGGGGTCGCTCTCGCTTCCCTGGAGGAGCAGGGTGGGCGTCGTCATGGCGGCGAAGCGCCCAGGCTCGAAGCGGTACCCGTCGGTCGCCCGCTCCTCACGGGGAAGGGTGTGGGCCGCCGCGACCCGACCGGGCCAACTCGGCGCCGCCTGGAGGATCCGGATCTCGTCCAGCCCCAGCCCGGCAATGTCGCGGAGAAACATGACCAGGGCCTTCTCTCGCTCCCCCGCAAGGACCAGGTCCTCTACCCGGCCCAACAACTCCGGGTCGGCCAGGGGCCGGCCGTCCAGGGGGATGGGGGGCTCGTAGAGGACGAGCCTCCTCAGGTTCTCGACCCGGAGGGACGCCTCCAGGGCGCAGAGGGCCCCGATGGAGTGGCCCAGAAGGTCCACCGGACCGTCGATGGAGCGGACCACCGCCGCCACGTCCTCGAACTCCAGTTCCAGTCGGTACTCCGCTCCGTCGCCGCTCTCTCCCCGCCCCCGCCGGTCCATGGCGTAGAGGCGGTGGTGGCGGGCCAGGGCCTCCCGGACCCCGCTCACGTCCCAGCGCCGGTGGTCCCCGGCGGCGCCGTGGACCAGGACCAGGGGCGGGCCGCTCCCGGTCCGCTCGAAGGCGATGAGCGTTCCGTCGATGGAAAGGGTGGTCTCCACGGGCGTTGACTCCATGGCCGGGCCCGACGTGAGCTGATGCCACCCATGACGGCGGAGGCCGGCCCGGGCGCCTCCGTCGGGGGCCCCGGGGGCGGGGCCCCGGGCCCCGGGCGACCCTTCCAACCCCGAATGAAGCGGGTGGACCAGACCTTCCGCAAGCCCACGCAGGAGTGGCCGGTGGCGTGGACCTCACCCGCCGCCGTCGCCCTCCTGGGGTACCGAGCCCTGGACGATCTCCAACTCGCCGGTTTCCGGCGATCGTTCTCCCAGGATCTCGATGGGCCGAACCTCCACGGCGAAGCCCAGGTCCGCCCGGATCCGGGCGGCGGGGTGGAGCGAGGCGATGCGGACGGCCTCTTCCAGATCGTCGGCCTCCACGATGAAGAACGACCCCACCAGCTCCTTCGACTCGGTGTAGGGCCCGTCGGTGACCGAGGTGCCGGAGTCGGCGGGTCGGAGAGCCACATGGGCCCCATGCTCCAGGCTCGCCACCGAGATCACCCGGCCCGTGGCGTGGAACTCCTGATCGTAGGGGGCGCACTCCCCGCCCAGCTCCTGCCGCTCGGACTCCGACAGTTCGTCGAACGCCTTCGGGTCGTAGTAGCCCAGGCAGAGGTATCGCATCATGGACCGCATCGAGCGTCTCCTGTTCGGTGGTGTTCGGGCCGGAGCTTTTCCGACCCGCTGCCCGTAGGTCGCACGGGCCGGTGGCGAATCGACAGGGAGTCAGGTCCGCGCTACGCCACCAGGGCGTAGACCGCCCCACCCAGGACGAGGCCGCACACGGCGTACCCCGCGTTGATCCCGTAGAGGGCCCAGGGGTGGGCCCTCTCGTCGAAGCTGTAGACCGCCCCCTTCATTCCCTCCATGGCGGCGATCCCGATTCCGATGAGCGCGCCCACGGACATCCCGTCCAGGACGCCGCCTCCTCCGGCCCACTGGTAGACCACGGCCACCACTCCGGTGCTTACCACGGCGCCCAGGAGGGTAAGGAGCATCCCGGGGCCCGGGGAGGCGTCGGCGAACTCCTCCGGGCTGCGACCCGTGGCCGCCATCCACCGCTTTCCGAACAGGACGGAGAACCAGAGGGCACCCAGGGCGAAGTAGGCCACGCCGCCGGCCACCACGGCCAGGTAGTCCCGCGTCCCGAATCCCAGCGCTTCCAGGGTCATGGTGTCCTCCTGGGTGTGAGGGTGTGGGGGGCGGCCCATCGGGGAGCTCACCCGTTCTGCTCGTACGCCGCCCGGAGAATGTCCCGCGCCTCGTCCCCCACCTGGTCCGCCCCGGTGAGGGAGAGTCGGTGGGTGGCCTGGCCAGGGGAGTCGGCTGGGCGGAGGAGCTCCGAGGCCGGCGGGTCGGTGTAGCGGAGTCCCACGTCCACCCGGACCCGGGTCGCCGCCTGTACCGCCGCAAACTGCCGGCGGCGGACGAAGGGGGTGTATGTGGCCCGTGCCTCGGGCCGGACGTCGTCGCCCAGGGCCTCGATCGCCTTCCGAAGCCGGTCGAAGATCGGCCGGAGGGCCTCTTTCGGCCCCTGGTACTGGCCGTCGATGGACTCCTCCAGCGTCGGAGGGACCCACCCCGCCGCCCGCGCCGCGGCGTCGGCGATGGCCCACTGGGAGTTCTGTGGCACCCCGTGCTCGTCCCGGAGCCACCGGCGGACGGCCCGCTGATCCAGCGGGTCGGGCCCCGATGCGTCCATCAGGTCTACCCACTCGGTCAGGGAGCGGCCGGTGCGGTCCTTCAGGGAGGCGGCCAGGGCCTGCATCATCTTGTGGGGGCTCGTCATGGACGGGACATCCTGGGCGTGCGACAGCGGCATGAGCGGGCGCTGGGCCGGAGCATCGGGGCCGCTCCGGTCATCGTCTGGACAGAACGAACTCGTTCCCCTCAGGGTCCCTGAAGGTGGCGAAGGTCCCCCAGGGCATGGTGGAGGGCTCCCGGGTGAACTCGACTCCCCGTCCGGAGAGCTCCCGCCAGGTGGCTTCCACGTCGTCGGAACAGAAGGTGACGTGGGAGGGCCCCTTCCCCGGGCCCTCGTGCCCGTCGGGCATGAAGAGCACCACGTGGGTGTCCGCCCCCTGAATCCCCAGCTCGATCCACCGCTGCCGGTCGTCGTAGGGCTGGTCGGTGATCACGGTGAACCCAAGCTTCTCGCTGTAGAAGCGAAGGGCCTCGTCCTGCCGGGCCACCGGGATGCTCACGAACTTCACGCCTTTGATCATCTCGCGCTCCCGTGAGGGGGGTTCCGTCGGTTTCGCGCTGCCCGACACAAGAAGCAAGGGCCCCGGACCCGCCGCAAGGCGCGAAGGTCTTGCTATGGCAACGGCTGCCACCCACGTTCCTGCGATGGAGATCGACCGCTACGTCGTGGAGACCCTGATGCCGGACCTGGTGGGCCACGACCGCCACCCCTCGGCGTTCCTGGTCTACCTCTTCCTCTGGAGTGCTACCGGGGGAGGGAAGAACCCGGCCCAGGTGAGCCTGGCCGAGATCGCCGGCGGGACCGGGATCTCGAAGCGGGCAGTGCAGGGGGCCCTCGAGCGCCTCACCCGGCGGGAGTTGATCCAGGTGGAGCGGGAGGGGATCACGGCGGTGCCCCGCTACACCCTGAACCGCCCCTGGCTTCGGTACCGGGACTGACGGCGCCTCGGCGCCCCGATCCAGCGGGGAACCCGCCTGCGATGCTCCCGAGCGGAGCAGGCCCAGCCGCACGCGGGCTTTCCGCAGCAGACACCTCCCCCTTGCGACAGGCACATACCAGGCGTATGGTTCTCGTTCCGTCGTAAAATGCATGCCCTCCTACGGTCCGCAGTGGCCCGGTCCCATGCGAATCCTTCCCTCCCGGAACCTTCCGGGCCTGAGCGATCCAGAAGCCCTCGGCCCCCGCCCCCTGATCCCCCTGATCCTCCTCGCGGTCGCAGCAGGGTGCGACAGCTCCTCCTCGACCGAGCCGGACCCACCGTCCACGGCCACCCTTGAGATCCTCGTCCAGTGGGATGGAGAAGTCGAAGAATCCCTCGATGTCCCGGGGATCGACGAGGCCTTCCTCGGCAGCGACTCCGCCTCGATTCGCCTCCTCCGGGGCGCAACCCCGGTCGTGGAGACCGTGGTCCCGTTCTCGCCGACGTCGGCAGCCCCGATCCCCGTCGAGGTGGAGCTTCAGGCGCAGACGGAAGGGCTCGCCCTGACGGTCGAGCTCCTGGGGGGTCCCCACAGACTTTTCAGCGGTGCCCTGGACGTGGAGCTTTCGCTGGGCGAGAGCACCCAGGCCCTGGTGCCCCTGGAGCCGATCCTCACCGGCCTTGAGCCCGCCGCCGCGGTGGCCTCCGGAAGCGAGTTCACGTGCGCGCTGAGCGAAGGGGGGCAGCTCTTCTGCTGGGGGCGGACGGACCTCCGCCGGGGGGAGGAGGACCCCGAGACCCGCACGGAACCGGCGCCCGTGACCTTCTGGCCCCGGTTCATTCATGTGACGGCGGGAGACCACCACGCCTGCGCCCTCGCGGGCGGGGGCGAGTTGTACTGCTGGGGTTGGAACGGCCTGGGGCAACTCGGAGACGGCACCACCACCGACCGCGCCGAGCCGACACGGGTGAACGGAGACCACACCTTCGCTGCCGTGGACGCCGGCAGCCTTCACACATGCGCCGTGACCGCCGGAGGCGCGGGCCTGTGTTGGGGCGGCACCAGCGTCCACGTCGAGGACTTCGGCGGAGGGATGGGCTATGACCTTCCGGACGAGTGCCCGAGCATCGATGCCTACCACAGCACCCGGTGCAGCATGATCCCCCGCCCGGTGGACGGCGGACTTTCGTTCTCCCAGATCTCGGCCGGGGTGATGTTCAGCTGCGGCGTGACCGCAGGAGGAACCGGTTACTGCTGGGGATGGGACCGGTTCTCCCAGCTCGGAGTAGGGGCCGACACGGTCCTGGCCTACGGTGATCCGCAGCCCATCGCGTTCGACGGGTCCTTCCAGGAGGTGCAGGCGGGCGGCGCCTTCGCCTGCGGCATCGACCAGGCCTGACCCACCTGTTCCAGGACTCCGCTGGCGACCGGCCGCCGGACGGTCCGCCCCCGGCGCCGCTGAGTCCGAGGCCGAGACATCCAGTGCCCTGATCCGCCATTGCGTCGCCCCGGATC
>SLSF01000002.1 GCA_007130605.1 Gemmatimonadota bacterium
CTTTCGGGGGGAGAGGCGGCGCGCCTGGTCTTCAGCCGCATCTCGATGGATCGCCCCAATGTCCTGGTCCTGGACGAGCCCACCAACCATCTCGACATGGAGTCCATCGAGGCGCTGGTGGAGGGGCTCGAGGCCTTCGAGGGGACCCTCGTCATGGTCTCCCACGACCGCTGGTTCGTCAGCGCGCTGGCCACCCGGATCATCGAGATCACCGCCGAGGGCATCCGCGACTACCGGGGCACCTACGAGGAATTCGTCCACCGGCATGGCGACGATCACCTCGACGAGGAACAGGTGATCCTCAAGGCGAAGAAGGAGAAGAGGGCCGGGCGCACCCGGTCGACCCCCCGGGCTCCGGAGCCGACGCCGAAGTCCAGGGGGAAGTCCGGACCCTCCGAAGACGAAGTCACCGCCCGCATCGAGCGGGCCGAGGCGCGGATCGAGGCCATCGACCGGATCTTCCTCCAGCCGGGGTACTTCGAGATGACCCCGCCGGAGGAGGTCCGGGCACTGGAAGATGAACGCACCGGGCTGCAGGACGAGGTGGCCCGATTGATGGAGGTCTGGGAAGCGGCCCTCGACTGAGTCGGACCCTTTCCGTAGCTTGTCCGCATGGCACGAGCGCCGCGAAGGATCCTCTGGGTCGACGACGAGATCGAACTTCTCCGCCCCCATCTGCTCTTCCTGGAGCAGCGGGGGTACCGGGTGGATGCCGTGGCGAATGGCGATGATGCCCTCGCCCTGCTGCGGGGGTCGCCCTACGACCTGGTCCTCCTGGACCAGCAGATGCCCGGCTTGAAGGGACTCGAGGTGCTCGAGATCCTCAGGCGGGAGGACCCCCACGCCCACGTCATCATGATCACCAAGTCCGAAGAGGACGAGACGATGACCGAGGCCATCGGGCGGCAGGTGGACGACTACCTGGTGAAGCCGACGAGCCCCATGCAGCTCCTCTCGGCGGTGACCCGGGTCCTGGAGGGCTCCCAGATCCGTCAGCAGCAGGTGGCCCAGGACTTCGCGGGGCGCTGGCCCCGCCTCGAGGAGATGCGCGACGAGGTGGAGGGGCACGAGGACTTCGCGGCCCTCTACAGCGAGCTCGTCGACTGGCACCTCCGGCTGGAGGCTGCGGGGGAGGACGGACTCCTGGGGACGGTGGACGACTTCCTCACCGACATCCGAAAGGACTTCGGCGGGTGGATCCGGAAGATCTACCCCCGGTGGATGGAGGACCGGGAGGACTCTCCTCTCCTCTCCACCGACATCGTCTCCAATGTCCTGATCCCGAGGCTCGATGGAGATCCGGTTCTCTTCATCCTCCTGGACTGCATGCGGCTGGACCAGTGGCGGAGTGTGCTCCCCCTGCTGACCCCGCACTTCGAGGTGGAGGAGCTCCTCCACTACTCCATTCTCCCCACTGCGACCCCTTACTCCCGCAATGCCATCTTCTCCGGGCACTTTCCCGACGAGATCGCCCGGGATCACCCCGGCTGGTGGGATGGACTCGCCGAAGAGGGGTCGATGAACGCCTTCGAAGACGAGCTCCTGGCGGCCCAGCTCCGGCGGGAGATGGGGAGGGATGTCCCCCTCCACTACGAGAAGGTCTTCTCGGACCGGGACGGGGAGCAGCTCCTGGGGCGGGTCAAGGGCGCCCTGGGCGGGGGGGTCGAGGTGATCGCCCTCGTCTTCAACTTCATGGACCAGCTCATCCACTCCCGCTCCGAGTCGCGGGTCTTCATGGAGATGGCGCGCGACGCCCGCTCCCTCAGAGACCTGACCCGGACCTGGTTCGAGCGCTCCGCCCTCTTCCGTCTGCTCAAGATGGCCGGAGCGGAGGGGATCCGTGTCGTCCTCACCACCGACCACGGCTCGATCCTCTGCCGACGGCCCACCACCGTCTTCGCCCGCCGCGACGCCACCTCGAACCTCCGCTTCAAGTTCGGGCAGGACCTGAGGGCCGAGAATCCCGACCATGTCCTCACCACCCATGAGGCACGGGAACTCCGCCTGCCACCGGGGAAGCTGGGGATGAACTACGTACTGGCCCTCGAGGACTTCTACCTGGTCTATCCCACCAAGCTCCGCGAGTACCAGAGCCGGTACCGCGATGCCTTCCTCCATGGCGGGATCTCGCCCGAGGAGATGATCGTCCCCATCGCCCTCATGAACCCGCGTCCCCGGTGAAGTCCAACGACGAATCGATGGTCCGGCTCTACCTCCGGGTCCTCCGGTACCTCGGGCCCTACTGGGGCGTCTTCGGGGTCGCGACCCTGGCGGCACTCATCTTCGCCGCTCTCGACGCCTACTCGATGGTCCTCCTCATCCCCTTCCTGAGGACCCTCTTCGCCGAGACCGGGGTCGCCGACACCGAGCCCGCCGAGAGCGACATGCTCGAGTGGCTCATGGATGGCACCCTGGGGCGATTCGTCGACATGTCCGCCGACCCCGCCACGGCGATCCAGGGGATCATCATCTTCCTCCTGGTCATCTTCCTGGTCAAGAATGTCTTCGACTTCCTCAGGAACTACCTGGTGGCGTGGGTCGAGCAGGCAGTGACCCGGGACCTGCGGAACCAGGTCTACCAGCACCTGGTGGAGCTGGACCTGGGCTTCTACGGGCGGACCAAGGTGGGGCAGATCGTCTCGCGGCTCACCCACGACGTGGAGCAGCTCCGGACCCTCGTCACGAAGGAGCAGTCGAAGATCATCTCGTCGATCTTCGAATTCATCGC
>SLSF01000121.1 GCA_007130605.1 Gemmatimonadota bacterium
GCCAGGACCGGGACTGTAGCCCGAAGTCCCGTTTTGAGCGGGGTCAGAAGATTCATGGGGTCCACCTTGGGGCGTAGGATTCATGCACATGGAACCAGGTTCAGCAATCTTCAACTCGAAGCCAGTTCCGTGCCACAGCCCCGGATCCGATCTACAGCGCGCAAAACCCTGCACCGCAGCCATTTGCGAGGGTCGCTGTCCCGCCGGAATGCCTGCCGCACCTGTGCAACTCCCGTCCCGCAAGTCGTTGCAGAACTCCAACACTCACGACGTTGCCGAGACCGCATCCATCGCCTCCCGGAGCGATCGGAGGAAAGCCCCCGCCTCCTCGACCCCACCCCGGTCCACCGCCTCCAGGAGCGCGCTCCCCACCACCACCCCGTCTGCGGCCCCGGCCACCAGCGCCGCCTGCTCCGGGGTCGAGATCCCGAAGCCCACGGCAATGGGGAGGGAGAGCGCCTCTCGCAGAGCCTCCACCTCGCGGGCGATCTCGGCGCGGACCTCGGTCTGCGCCCCGGTGACCCCCGTCCGCGAGATGTAGTAGACGAATCCGCCGCCCCCACCCCCCGCCTCCGCCACCCGCTCGGGGCGGGTCGTGGGGGCCAGGAGCCGGATCAGGTCGAGCCCCCCCTTCCCTGCCGCCCCTTCCAGCTCCGCATCGGCACCGGCGGGAAGGTCGGTGAGGAGGAGCCCGTCGGCCCCCGCCGCCACCGCGTCACGGACGAAGCGCTCCATCCCGTAGTGGTGTACCGGGTTCAGGTAGGTGAAGAGCACCACCGGGGTGTCGTGGGTCTCCCGGAACTCGCGGAGGAGCTCCAGGGCACCCGTCACCGTCATCCCCTGGCGGAGGGCCTCGAAGGTCGCCCGCTGGATCGTCGGACCATCGGCCAGAGGGTCCGAAAAGGGGATCCCCAGCTCCAGGACATCTCCCCCGGCATCGGCCGCGGCCCGCAGGAGCGCCAGGGAGCGATCGCGGTCGGGATATCCCGCGCAGAGGTACGGGACCAGGGCCACCTGGCCGGCCGCGGCCCTCCCTTCGAAGGCACGGGTGATTCGGGACGAACTGGAAGACGATGATTCGGACATGCGCGGGGGTGCCATGGAGTCGGAGTTGGAGTACGGGCGAGGAGAGATCAGGTGGTGGTTACGTAGTCGGCGACCTGGATCCCGTACCGATTGGGGTCGGCCGTCTTGATGATCGACCGCTTGAGTTCACCGGTGGCCTCGTCGACCTCGTCGAGTCGGACCGTCACCGGCGTCGTGAGGGGGGTTCCCATTCCATCGGAGAGAACCTTGATCTCGGGCTGGTGGAGCTTCTTCGGATCGGGGTTTGCCCGGGTGACCACCCCCATTTCGTAGCTGTCGAGGATCACCAGGGTTCCCACCGGATAGATCCCTGTCGCGGTGATGAGCGCCTTCACCACGATGGGAGAGAACCCCCGCTTCGGATTCTCCCGCATCTCCCTCAGCACCGCGTCGGGGGGCCAGGGACGGTACTGATAGCTCCGCACCGAGGTTCCGGCGTCGAAGGCGTCGGCCACCGAGACAATGAGGGAAAAGAGGCTGAGCTTTCGCGGACGCCTCGAGGTGGGGTACCCCTGGAGATTCGTCTTCATGTGGTGCTCGTACGCCATGAGCATCTGGCGATACGGCACATCGTTGAACCCGTGGAGGTGGAAGAGCTCGAGGAGGCCATCGGTGGGATGCTCCTTCATCATCTCCCACTCCTCCTCGTTCAGCCCCTCGGGCTTGTTGAGGACGTCCTCGGGGATCCGCATCTTTCCCACGTCGTGGAAGAGGGCGCCCAGGCCCAGCTCGTACAGGTCGAGCTTCTCGAGGCCGAGCCGCTGCCCGATGACCACCGAGAAGATGCAGACATTCACCGAGTGGGTGAAGGTGTACTCGTCGAAGTCCCGCAGATGGGTCATCGCCACCATGGAGGGCTCGTTGGTGAGTACCTGGTCGACGATGGTCTGGACCGCCCGCTTCACCTTCCGGACATTCACCGCCCGCCCGATCCGGACATCGGAGAGGACGTCGCGGGCCATCTGCACCGAGAAGGTGTAGGTGCGCTTGGCCCCCTCCAGTGCCGCTTCCTCCAGGTCCAGGGGCTCGATCTCCCTCTCGGGCTCCACATCGATGTGGCGAATCCGGGTCCCCGCCATCTGTCGGGTGAACCCCTCGTAGGGGTCGGGTTCGGCGGGCTCCCGCAGGAGGAGGGAGAGGAAGGCGGCCCATTCGCCGGTCGCAATGCCGCGGTCCACATGCATCTCGCCGATCCCGTGGGTCCGGAAGGCCTGCGCCACCGCCCCGAAGGTGGAGAAATTCCTCAGATCGAGCCGCAGCCGCGACTCGTTCAGGAAGAAGAAGTCCCCCACCACCCGGAAGTCGACCAGCCCCTCGCGGGAGATGACCGTGGTCACCGCGCTGTGGAGGTCCGCCAGCGCCTTCTGCACCGTCTCGTTGTCGAGAGGATAGAACTTCACCGCCCGCAGCGCCGCGTAGAAGGTGACGAGGATCGTCCGACCGTCTTCCTGCAACTGGACTTCGGGAGTCGCCACCTCATTCCCCTCCGCGATAGGCACGGTTCACGGCGCTCCGCACGATGGGATCCGCTTCGTCCCGGGCCCGCGCCAGGGCGTCGAAGGCCGGGTCGGTCCCCACCACCCCCAGGCCGTGGGCGGCGGCGGCGCGGATCTCCGGGGGCTCCCGGAATCCCAGGA
>SLSF01000247.1 GCA_007130605.1 Gemmatimonadota bacterium
ATGGCCTCGCTTCGGGCCCGGATCCCATCGGCCCGATCCCACGACTCGGTCCATTGATCGACGATGGGCTGGAGAGACTGGTCCCGGGTCCATTCCCCCGCGAGCCCCGGAAGCGAAGGGAGCCCCTCACTGAAACGCATGGTGGCCACCGGCTCCTCATCGCCCAGTTCCGCCATGGGAACGGGGTCGAGATCGCCACACGCCACGAGGAGGGCACAGAGGGCGAGCGCAGGGATCTTCGGTCGAAGCATCGATTCCCGTGGGTGGGTGGGGGTTCGGACGAGGAAGGTGGGGGTGAAGCCCCTCCTTCCGCAAGCGCATACCCGCCCCTGCTCCGGCGGGTCCCTTGACCCCCACCCGAGGCTTCGGGTAGCTTGGCGATCGAACGATCGTCCGAAACGCCCCAACGCCCACAAGGAAGACGTGGACCCACGCCCGAGCTACGACGAGAAGCTCCTCGGGATCCTCCGAGCCTCGGCCGCGGTCTTCGCGGACAAGGGGTATGACCGTGCCAGCATCCGCGACATCGCCCAGGCCACGGGCGTCTCCCTTTCGGGGCTCTACTACTACGTTTCCAGCAAGGAGGAACTCCTCTTCCTCATCCAGGACCACTGTTTCGGGACGCTCCATCACCGACTGGAGGAGCTCCTGGTGGAAGTGACGGACCCGGGGGAGCGGGTCCGGGTCTTCATCCGGAACCACCTCCGCTTCTTCCTGGCGAACCAGGCCGAGATGAAGGTCCTCTCCCACGAAGCCGATGCCCTCTCCGGAGAGTTCGCGGAGCAGATCCTCCGGCGGAAGCGGAGCTATGCCCGGGCCGCGCAGGAGATCCTGGAGGGTATCGCCCCCCCGGACGCGGTGGAGAGCCGGACGGCGACCTTCGCCCTCTTTGGGATGATGAACTGGATCTACACCTGGCACCGGGAGGACGTGGACCCCGGAGCCGATGCCCTGAGCGAACGCATCACACACCTCTTCCTGAACGGATACCTCACCCCCCCTCCCCCGGAACGCCCGGGGGTCACCGACGGTTCCGCCCCCTCGATCTGGCGGAGTTGAACTCGAACCCGAACCTCCAAGGAATGACGATGGCCGACACGAAGCTTGTGACCTACGAAGTGCGCGATGGAATCGCGATCCTGAGCCTCACCGACCCTCCCGCCAACACCTACACCTACGAGATGATGCAGGACCTGGATACCTGCATTCTCAGGGCCCGGATGGACAACGACGTGGGAGTGATCCTCCTCACCGGCACGGGACAGAAGTTCTTCTGCGCCGGGGCGAACATCGGGATGCTCAACTCCGTCGACCCCACCTTCAAGTACTACTTCTGCCTCCACGCAAACGAGACGCTGAACCGACTGGAGCATACCCCGAAGCTCACCATCGCCGCCCTGAACGGGCACACGGTGGGAGGCGGGCTCGAGATCGCCATGGCGTGCGATCTGAGGATCGCGAAGAAGGATGGGGGCCAGGTGGGCCTCCCCGAGATCAACCTCGGCGTGCTCCCCGGCACCGGGGGGACCCAGCGCATGGCCCGCATGGTCGGAAAGTCGAAGGCCATCGAGCTCATGGTGACGGGCGAGACCTTCGGATTCGACCGGGCCCACGAGCTTGGACTCGTCAACCGGATCTATGACGCCGAATCGGCGGAGGACTTCCTGGACCAGGTCCTCGAGTTCGCCCGCTCCTTCACCACCCCGGACCGGGCCTCCAAGGCGGTGGGGGCCATCAAGCGCGCAGTGCAGAGTGGTGCCGAGGTGCCCTTCGAGTCGTCTCTCGCCATCGAGCGGGAACTGCAGCAGCAGCTCTTCCAGAGCGAAGATGCGAAGGAAGGACTCGCCGCATACATCGAGAAGAGGAAGCCCTCCTTCGAGGGACGCTGAGTCACACCTGGACCCGGGACCCAAGACCATGGCAGATGCGATGATCCCCAACCGACTCTGGATCGACAACGAGTGGCAGGATGCCGAGTCGGGACGGAGCTTCGAGACGATCAATCCTGCAAACGAGGAGACGATCACCCGGGTCCAGGCGGCCGGCGAGGCGGATGTGGACCGGGCGGTGCGCTCGGCCAGATCGGCCCTGAAGAGCTGGCGGCGGCTCTCGGCGCACAAGCGCTCGACCCTCCTCTTCCGCCTTGCCGACCTCATCGAGGCCAATGCCGACGAGCTCGGTCGCCTCGAGACGATGGACAATGGGAAGCCCTACTTCGAGTCACGTAGGGTCGACCTCAAGTCGGTGGTCGAGACCTTCCGCTACTTCGCGGGGATGGCCGACAAGATCCATGGGGCGACGATCCCGGTTTCGGGGCCCTTCCTCAACTACACCCGGCGCGAGCCGGTGGGGGTGGTGGGGTGCATCGTCCCCTGGAACTTCCCGCTGAACATCGCTTCGTGGAAGGTGGCCCCGGCCCTGGCGTGCGGAAACACCGTGGTTCTCAAGCCCGCGGAGCAGACCCCGCTCACCGCCCTGCGGCTGGGGGAACTTGCCGCCGAGGCAGGGCTTCCCGCCGGGGTCCTCAATGTGGTTCCCGGTTTCGGAGAAGAGGCGGGAGCGGCGCTGGTGCGTCACCCCGGGGTCGATGCCATCGCCTTCACCGGTTCCACCGAGGTGGGCCGCACGGTGATGCGGGAAGCCGCCGGAAGCCTGAAGAAGGTCTCGCTGGAGCTCGGCGGGAAGTCCCCCAATGTGATCTTCGCCGATGCCGA
>SLSF01000007.1 GCA_007130605.1 Gemmatimonadota bacterium
GCCCCGGTCCTCAGCATGGAGGGCGACGCCCTCTACCGCGACGGGATCCTCACCCGCGATCCCATCCTCCTCCCCCGGGGAGGGACGGTGGAGGTGGAGTTCCGCCTGGCCCTCACCCGCCACGACAAGCAGTGGTTCCGGCTCTGCCTGGTGGATTCGGCCCTCCCCCACGCCCCCACCGACTTCGATGCGCCGGGCCTCGAGTGGGAGGGTCTCTCTCCACGGCAGGCGCCGTGCATCCGCTATCCCCTGGACCAGTTCGCCCGCATGGAGGACGATGGCGTCGAGATCCAGGTCCAGCGGGGCTTCGGCAACCACCGGGCCCCGGCCCCCGGGCTGCTGCCCTCCGACGACTGGGTCCACCTGGCCCTCCAGCTCCGGGCCGATGGCGAGCTCTCGGTCTGGGTGGAGCGGGAGCATGTCTTCACCGGCCCCGTCCATCTCGACACCGCGCCCGAGACCGGGTGGCGGGTGGCGATCCTGGGGGCCTCGTACGAAACCGAACTCTTCGTCCGGGACCTCCGGGTGCGAGACGGCCCCCAGCTCCGATGACGGTGCCGCCCTGCCTGGTACGGGTCATGGGCACTCCCGGCGTCACCGACGCCGAGGGGAATCCCGTGTCCGTTCCGGCAGGGAAGCCCCTCGCCCTCCTCTACTACCTGACACGCCACCCCGACGGGGTTCTTCGCGACGAGCTCGCCGACCTCCTCTGGCCCGGAAGCGAGCGGACCTGGGCCCTCCACTCCCTCCGCCAGGCCCTCTGGCGGATCCGGAAGGAGCTCACCGAGGCGTGTATCGAGAGCGACGATCCCGTCCGCCTGGCGCCGGGCAGGGTCGAGAGCGATGTGGACCGGATGCTCCGGGCCCTCGACGACGGGGCGCTCCACGAGGCGCTGACATGGTGGGAGACCCCGCCTCTCTCCCGCCTCCGGATCCGCGATGCCCCCGCGTGGGAGCGATGGGCCGACCGGGAACGGGAAGGCCTGGAGCGGCGCCTCCTCACCGCCCTCGAAGAGGCCGCCCGGAGCGCCACCCAGCGGGGCGACCCGGAAGAGGCGCTCCGCTGGGCCGACGAAGCCCTCGCCCGGGCCCCCTGGCGGGTCGCCGCCCACGAGCTCAGGATCGCCGCGCAGATCCAGCTCCGCGACGCCCCCGCCGCCCGCGAGGCCCTCGCCCGGGCCCGCCACGAGCTCCGCGAACCCGAGGCGGTGGATCACCTCGAGGAGGCCATCCGGCGCCTGGGGGTGCCGGAACCGGAGGAGGACGACGACGAGGCGACCCTCCGGACTCCCTTCGTCGGTCGACGGAGCGCCTGGGGAGAGCTCCTCACCGCGTGGGGACGCGCCCGCGACAAGGGGGCCCGCATCGCCCTCATCACCGGCGACGAGGGGTCGGGACGCTCCCGCCTCGCCTCCGAGGTGGCTCGAAATGCCGCCGATGACGGCGCCCGGCGGGTGGAGATCTCGCTGGTGCGCACCCAGCGCTCCCTGCGCTACAGCGCCATCCGCGACCTGAGCCGAAAGCTCTTTCCCCTCTCGGGGGCGGCGGGGATCTCCCACGCCTCCGACCGGATCCTTCAGAGCCTCATTCCCTCGCGCGCGGTGGGCGCGTCCGGCGACGAGGGCGAGATCACCATTCCGGACGGGGTCCTGGTGGCCGACGCCGTCATGGACCTCATCGGGGCGGTGGCCGAAGATGGGCCCCTGGTCCTCTGGATCGACGGGGTGCAGTGGCTCGATCCCGCCAGCGCCGAAGTCCTGGCACCGGTGCTGCGGGACCTGGGGTCCCTCCCCATTCTCGTCCTCCTCACCCCCTCGGGCCGCGACCCACTCGACGATCACCCCTTCCCCTTCCTGGAGCGGGAGGCCCGCTTCCTGAGGATCCACCTGGATCCCCTCTCCCGGAAGGAGGTCCGCGCGCTCCTGGAGCACCTGCTGGAGGCCACCACGCCGGCAGACGCACTCCATACCCTCTCCCGCCGCCTCCACCAGGCCTCCGGCGGCGTGCCCGGACCCATCGTCGAACTCCTCCATCACCTGAGGGGGACGGGGGCCCTCCTTCCCCGGCCCGAGGGACGCTGGAAGCTCGAGCCCGGACGCATCCCCAGGGCGGGCGACCTCCGTGCGCACCTCGCCCGCGGCGCACCACCCGCCCGTCGCCGGGCCGGCGGCCTCGTGGCCGCCCTGGTCCTTCTCCTCCTGGTGGCGGCGGGGGCCTACCTGGCCATGGCCCAGACCGACGAAGCCTCGGCGTGGGGCGGGGGAACCCTCGTCGCTGTCACCACCGACGAAGCCCTCCTCCTGACCCCCGGCCCGGGCCCCTTCCGGAGCTGGGAGCAGAGCCGGCGCGCGCCGGACCTTCCCCTGGGCGAGTCCCGCCTGGAATTTCTCCTCCCCGACGGACGCTTCGCCGTGCAGGAACAGGGGCCCGAAGAGAAGCCCTGGATCTCGCTCCGGCGCCCCGACGGCATCGACACCCTCTTCTGGAGCGAGGGCGACAATTTCATCCGGGGGCTTCGGCTCGACGGGAACGAGGCGCTGGTGGTGGTCCAGCCCACCGACGTCGAGACCTACCGCCTGGACCTCTGGCAGGTGCCCATCGGGGAGGGCGAACCGAGACTCCTCCTGGAGACCGAGGAATGGGTGCGGGCTCCGGTCCACTCCCCGGACGGGCGCCGGATGGCCATGGTCTCCCTGGGTCCCGTCGACTCCTTCTTCGTCCTCTCGGCCGGGGGGGAGCGTCTCCTGGGCATCCCGTGGGAGGGCGGGCTCGAATCCCTCACCTGGTGCCCCGGCGAGGGAGGGCTGGTGGGGATCCGCTCCACCCCCGAGGCGGCCCGCCTGGTCCGGATCGATCCCCTCTCCGGCGAGAGCGAGCCCCTCGATGCCCTGGGCTTCCCGGGGCGGGACCTGGTGTGCTCTCCCGATGGCCGGGCCCTCGTCTACAGCTCGGCGGTGGAGGGCCGGATCCAGTGGGTCCTCCACGAACTCGATACCGGGGTCACCGACCGCATCGACCCCCCGGCCTCTCCCATCCGGCGCCTCCACTGGCTTCCCCCCGAGGCGCCTCCCATCCCCGAGACCCTGGTCCTGGCCACCGAAGCCGACGATCCCCTGGGTCCGGAGCTCCGTCTGGAGTGGGGCCGGAGCGTCG
Source organism: Gemmatimonadota bacterium (assembly GCA_007130605.1). GTDB lineage: Bacteria > Gemmatimonadota > Gemmatimonadetes > Longimicrobiales > Gaopeijiaceae > SLBA01. The sequence continues at coordinate 3,154 of SLSF01000007.1, forward strand.
TCACCATCCCCCGGGTCCGGTGGAGCGACGAGGAGCTCCGGGACCCCGACGGCGCCCTCCAGTGGGTGAGCGACGACCCCTCGGTGGCCGATGTGACGGCCGGCGGCACCATCCATGGCAACCGGCCGGGCACCACGACCCTCCGGGCGGTCTGGGATGGGTGGCTCGAGCGCTCCCTGGAGGTGGTCGTCGAAGGCGCCGCACCCGAAGGGGCCATCTTCCAGGATCCCCTGAGCTCCCTCGATCCCGCCCTCTGGCTCCAGGTGGGGTACCCGCCCTCGCGGATCGTGGAGCGCGAGGGCGAATCGGTCCTTCTCCTGGATGGCGACGCCCTCTACCGCGACGGGGTCATCACCCGGGATCCCGTCACCATGCCCAGGGGAGGGACGGTGGAGCTGGAGTTCCGGATGGCGCTGACCCGCCCCGACAAGCAGTGGTTCCACCTCTGCCTGGTCGAAGGCGAGCTCCCCCCCGAGCCGGACGAGGGCTTCGAGCTCGTTGAGATCCAGGTCGCGCAGATGCCCTGTGTCCGGGTCCCCAACGGCCAGTTCTCCCGCCTCGACCGGGAGGCCTTCCGGATCCTCCCCGAGCCGGGCTTCGCCGATCTCACCTTCCGGGCCCCCGACCACCTCCCCCCCGACGACTGGACCCAGATCGCCCTCCAGCTCCGCCCCGACGGCACCCTCGAGGTCCTCCTGAACCGGACCCCCATGGCCACCTCGCCCATCCGGGTCGAGCCCGACACCTCCTGGCGCATCCTCCTCATCGGGTCATCGTACGAGACCGAGGTCCTGGTTCGGAATGTTTCGGTCTGGGACGGGCCCCGGTACTGATTGTAGCGTATACGCTACAGTGCCTGGCTCCGCCTCCGGGCCTCCTCCACCCGGGGCTGGAGCTCCGGGTCGGCCTCCGCCCAGAGCTCGGCAAAGGCGTCGTACCACCGGGCCGCGGCCTCGGGATTCCCCAGCGTCTCCTCGGCCTCGGCGAGTTTCCAGAGGGCCCGGGGGTAGGTCCACCCATCGGGCTCCAGGCGGTAGAGCTGTGGATGGTCCAGGTAGGCGAGGAGGGCATCGCGGGCCCGGGCATGGTTCCCCAGCCGGAAATGGGCCGACCCCAGCACGAAGTGGGACTGGGCGCCGGCGTTGGGCGCGCGGGTCTGCGCCTCGAAGTGCCGGAGGGCGTCCTCCGTCCGTCCCGCCTCCAGCCACAGGAGCGCCTCCAGGTCGTCCCGCTGATCCTCGAGCCAACTCGGAATCGGTCCGGTGACCAGGGTGTTCCACTCCTGGAACATCGCCTGGGCGCGCTGGACCTGCCCCGCCTGCAGGAAGAAGCGGGCGAGCTGGATCTGGGCCCCCTCCATGGCGGCGAGCTCCCAGATCTCCTGGGTGAAGGCATCGCCCTCCAGAAGGGCGTCGACGGCCCCCACGGCGCCGGCGGTGTCGCCCACCAGCATCAGCGCGACCTGGGCGGCGTAGAATTCGTCGGTGGCGTCGTCCTCCCCCACACCGTACCCCAGCTCCGCCCGCTGGCGCATGAGCGCATCCATCCACCGAAGCGCCTCGGCGGTGCGCCCCCGGATAAGGGAGAGGTTGACCATCCCACCCAGGATCTGCATCCGGTCGACACCGGTGATCTGCGGATCGTCCACCAGCCGCCGGGCCACCGCCTCGGCGGCGTCGAAGTCGTGGCGGGCCCCCAGGAGGAGGGGTTCGAGGATCTTCGGGAGTCCCAGATTCGGATGGGTCGTCGCGAAGTGTCGGCGGGCCTCGTCCGCCTCCTCCCACTGCCCCAGGTCCACCAGCGAACTGATGAGGTTCGAATGGTAGACGACACCCAGGGAGTCGGCCCGGATCGCCCGCCGGTACATCTCCACCGCCGACTCCGGGTCCCCCTGGACCCCGTACTGGACCGCCAGGTTGTTCAGGGCGGTGGAGTTGTACGGATCGACCTCCAGGAGGGCCCGGTACGCCGCGATGGCCCGGGTGGCATCATTCTCCACCGAGCCGTAGTAGGAGCCCCGCGCCAGGAGCCGCTCCCGCTCGGTGAGCTTGTCCGACAGCTCGTAGGCCCGGGTCAGCGCCTCCTGCCACTCCCCCTGGGGGTAGTTCTGGTTCATGAGGGTCACTCCCAGCTTCCGCCACGCCATGGCGAAGGTCGAGTCCTCGGCGATGGCCTCCCTGAGGAGCTCGATGCCGGGCACGAAGTCCCGTTCCATGTCGATGGCCCGCACCCCCTGGGAGTAGCGCCGGAGGGCGGTGAGGGAGGCGGTGGTGGCTCGCTCCAGCGGCTCTCCGCCCCGGATCGTCCGGAGCGACTCCCCCATCCGCTCCCGCATGCGGGCCGAGAGGCGGTCCACGGCGGGGATCACCCCCGACGAGTCGGCGGCGGTCTCCCGCACCGAGATCAGCGACTCCTCGGTGACCGGGTCGATGAGCCGGGCGGTGAGGATCGCCCCCCCGCCGGTGGTATTGACCTCGCCCACCAGGACGGCGCGGATCCCCTCCCTGACCGCCAGTTCGCGGGCCACCGGGGCCGGAAGGGAGAAGTCGTCGCCCCGCTCCATCCTCAGGAGCCCGTCGCGGATCCCCGAGGGCGAGAGGATCCGGACCATGGGCGACTGCTCCAGGTCCACCCGGAAGGCCTCGGTCACCGCGCCGGCCAGGAGCTCGTCGCCCATGGGACTTCCGAAGTCGGCAATGAGGATGGTCTCTTCGCGGTCGATGACCCCCTGGGCCACCAGGGAGCCCACCGGACCGATCCCCAGGTGCCGGGCCCCCATGAAGAGGCCCACGGCCAGGACGAGGGCGGTGAGGGAGCCGACCCCCCAGAGGGCGGTGTTCCGCCAGGTGAAGACCCCCCGGAGCCGCGCCCCGTCCCCGCTCTGGACGAGGGCGGTGGCCAGCACCACCGGGATCCCCGCCAGGAGCACGAGGACGAGCCCGAAGAAGGTCCAGTCGGGAAGCCCCAGGCGGTGGACGAAGATGTCGCCCCCCTGGAGCACGGCGAAACTCCCCCCGGCGTAGACTCCCAGGAGCTGGAGGACGCGGGCGTCCCGGATCCGGTCCCAGGAGCCGGATGGGGTGTCGGTGGCAGACTCCGCTGGCGTACTCATGGGGAAACGGTACGACTCCGGCAAGGAACTGGCAATGGTGGACAGCCGGCGGGCCATCTGCCATTCTCTACGCCATGCGGACCTTCATCCTTCTCCTCTTCCTCGTCGGCTGCAGCGAAGCCCCCGACACCCGCCAGCACACCAATCCGTGGCTGGGCGACGGGAGTGTGGCCGCCTTCCAGCTCGACGAGGACTTCGAAGTGGACCTGACGGGCGACGGCGTCCCCGAATTGGTGGGGGTCACCGTGGGGGGCGAGACGATCCGGACCCTCGAGATCGAGCTCACCGTCACCTCTGCGGGTGGGGATCTCCTCCATGGCGACACCTGGAGCGCCGGCGACTACCCGCAGATCTCCCGCGACGAGGACCTCCCGACGTGGGTCGCCAGCGAGGTCGTCCGCGACCACCTGAACGAGCTCCTGGCCGACGAGTCGCTGGAGCCCCTGGTGGAGGACGAGATCGAGGGAGCGGACCACCTGGTGGGACGCCCGGCCCTCCGCTACCTGGCCGGCGACCGGTACACGGTGCTCGTCTGGGATCCCGAGGCCGGGGCCTTCGTCATTGCGGTCTACTGAATCGGGTAGCGGCGGACGTACTGCACATCGAAGTCGTCGGTGTACACCCCCAGCATCTCGCTCCCGGTGATCCGGTGCGCGACGAAGCGGCCCGGCGAGGGGACCCTCCCCAGGTAGGCCCCCTCGGGGTCGAGGACATGCCAGAACTCCGCCTGCCCGGGGAGGACCTCCCCCCCGATCCAGTAGTGGCCATCCTCCGCCACCCGGATGCTCCGGAACGGGGCGTGGACTTCGGGGAAGGTCGCCTCCTCCACCTCCTGCTCCTCGAGCCACGCGCTCTGGAGCTCCGGGGTCACCGCCCGACTCCCGCCCTCCCAGTCCAGCGTCTCCTCGACCTCTCCCTCGGGGCTCAGGATCTCGATGACGAACCCCCGGGTGTCGGTCCCGAGCAGGATCCGGTCCTCGTGCAACCGGACGGCGAGCCGGTAGGGGAAGGGTGTGGAGGGAGGAGCCGACTGCCCCGCGGTGACGTCGGGCACCGTAACTTCGGCAGTCGCGACGGTCCGGATCTCCCCCATGGGCGTCCCGTCGGCATCCCACCGATAGATGGCGTTCTCGAAGCGCGTGCGTTCGCCGAAGCGTCCGCCCCCGATGGACTGCGGCAGCCCGACGAAGCTGCCATCCGAGAGAACCCCCAGGAGCTGCGGGGGGAACTGGAGCATGAGCTGCGTGTCGGGCGCCGGCTCCTGCGGCTCCGGATGCACCAGAGCGAGGGGGCGGCTCTCCCTCCAGACGAAGCCTTCGGCATCGACATCAACCACCGAAAGACGGCGAAGGCCCGAATCCCAGACTCCGATCCCCCCTTCCACGATCCCCGCCCACCGGACCGTCTGGGCCTCCCGGGGCCCCTCACCCGCGGGGAGCGTCCGGTCCAGAAAGGCCCCGTCGGCCGAGAAGAGCCGGAGCGCCCCATCCGGCGCCCGGCCGTCCGCCACGACGATTCGGCCGTCGTCCAGCTCCAGGACGGCGAGGATCTGGCTGAACTGTCGGTCCGGATCCCCGTCCATGACCCCGATCTCGAGGACGGGGTCGGGGCCCACGACCCAGGTCGCCGCCCGGTCGCCCGCATCGGGATCGGAACAGGCGACGAGAAAGAGGAGGAGAAGGAGGAGGATCGGCATGGAGGTCTCTCGGTTCGGGATGAGCAGGAACTATCGACACCGTATCTCCTGCCGGCCCCCGGGTCAAGTCACCCGGTTCGAGTGGAGGTCACCATCTCACCACGGCGCCCCCGGCACCGAGCTGAACGACCCGTAGAAGAGGGCGTTCAGGAAGAGCCGGTTGGTCCCGTACCAGTAGCCCCGGAAGTTCGGGTTGTCGAAGAAGAGGAGGACGCTCCCGCTCCCCACCTGGTCCACTACCACCGAGGCGGTCCCCCGGACCCGCTCCCGGTTCCGCTCCGAGATATAGCCGCTCAGGTGCGGGTCGTCGGTGAGCTGCACCACGGTGCTGTACGGGTTGGAGCTGGGGGGGTGGAGGAAGGCGTGGTCACGCCAGACGGGGAGGCTCCGGCGCGCGAGCCCGAAGCCCAGGGGATGCGTCAGGTCCACGTCGGCCTGGTAGATGGACCCGCCGATCTGCTGGGCCCCGGCGATGGCCCCGGCGTCGGCCCAGTCGCGACGGCCAAAGGGTTGATCTTCCCAGTCGTCGGGAAGAAGGTCGCCTGCCGCCTCCCGATCAGCCGCGACCCTCGGGGCGAGCCCCTGCCCCACCGCCCAGTTGGCCGCCGAACGGATGGCCACCAGGGTCCCCCCGCGCTGGAGCCACCGGCGGAGTTCGGCGAGCTGGCCCTCGCCCAGGAAGTTGTAGTTCCCCGAGGCGAGTACGAGGTGGGTGTAGTTGTCGAAGTTGATCCGGTTCACATGGTCGCGGTCGACCTTGGTGATGGGGAGGTCCACCCGGGTGTCCAGAAGGTGCCAGATCTGTCCGGCTTCATTGGCCGAGACCCCGGAGCCCACGATCATGAGGGGCCGGGGCGGGGTCACCGGGCGCACATTTCCGCTCCCAAGGTCGATCCCATCGAGCGAGTACCCGGTCTCGGTGGCGTGGAAGGGCACCCCCGCATGGGCCTCGGCTTCGAGGACCAGCGCGTGGAGATCCCCGGGACCCATGGTCTGGATCTGGAGGGGAATCGAGACCGACCCGGCGGGGAAGTCGTGGGGCCCCAGGTGGGTGCTCGCGGTGAAGGGCTGGAGCGAGGCCTCGGCGCGCACTCCCCGCGCCAGGAGGTACTGGAGGGCACGGGGCGCGTAGTAGTCGCTCCAGTCCAGGAGGTAGGCGTAGGAGGCCGATGGGACCCCCGGACCCTCGGGCTCGGGAAGGGTCTCCACGAGACTCCCGGCCGGAAGGGAGCCGGTCACTTCGTCATGGCGGATCCCGTACGCCAGGCTCATGGTCCAGGTCGAGGCGTCGTAGAAGACCGAGTCGGCGTAGCTGTCGGTCTTCTCGAAGATCGACCGCACCATCCGGTACCCCGGCTGCTCCACCGGCACGACCCAGGCGGCGCCTTCCGAGTAGCGCTCTCCCCCGATCTCCACATCGCCCTCCACCGCGCGCACCTCGATCCGGTGCCGGAGGAGGAGGTCCAGGAACTCCCGGTTCAGGGAGGCGTTCCGGTCCTCTCCGAAGATCCATCCGCGCACTTCGAAGTCGCCGGCTTCCGAGAGGGCGCTCTGGTAGAAGTCGCGCTGGTACTCCAGCAGGCGCTCCCGTTCCTCCACCGAGGTCCGGACGGTGGCCAGCGAGGTCCGGAGCTGGTTGCGGATGGCGAAGGGGAAGGAGAGCTCCACATGGTGGCTGCTCTCCTGCAGGTGCCCGCGGGCGCTCGCCTGTTCGAAGACGAGCCCCAGCCCGCCCAGGAAGTTGGGGTAGGTCGACCCGTACCCCGGATAGGTGTTGTCGAAGACCTCCTTGGTGAAGTAGAGGGAGCCGATCTCGTCCAGCGACGCGGCCCAGTCATCGGCGAAGCGGAGGGTGATGTCGGTATAGAGCTCCTCCGGGAGGAGGGGATTCCACGACCCCTCGGGCCTGGTGGGCTCGAAGAAGTAGGTCGAATTCGTCCCCATCTCGTGGTAGTCGGTGACCAGGTTGGGGTGCCACTGGTGGTGAAAGTCGATGCGCGCCCGGCTCTCGGGGGCCTGCAGGGGAAGCCAGTCGCGGTTCAGGTCGAACCAGTAGTGGTGGGTCCGCCCACCGGGCCAGACTTCGTTGTGCTCCCGGTCCAGGGGGTCCGCCACGAAGGGATCGGCCTTGTGCATGTTGGCCCAGTGGGTGTGGCGGTCGCGGCCGTCCGGATTCAGGACCGGCTCGATGTGGAAGACGCCGTGGTCCAGGTACGTCGCGACCTCGGAGAGCTCCGAGGCCACGAGCCAGTAGGCCTGGAGCATGGCCACCTCGGAAGAAGACGTCTCATTCCCGTGGACCCCGTAGCCCAGGTGGACGATAACGGGGCGGTCGAAGTCCTCCCCGAATTCCAGGTGGGTCCGGCGGATGTCCTCGAGCCGGCCATGGTTCGCCGGCGAGGTAACGGTGAGGACCGGCATGACCCGGTGCTCCACCGTTCGCCCGATCTCCTGGTAGGTGGCCCGGTCCGAGAGGCGGGCCAGCTCCTGGAAGTAGGCGACGATCTGGTCGTGACGGGTGTGGTGGGTGCCGATCTCGTAGCCCAGGAAGTCGCGGGGGGAGGGGATCGTCTCGTCAAAGACCTGCCCCTCGGGGAAGAGCTCCTCCTGGGTGAAGAAGGTGCCCGCCTCGGTGGTCTGGGCAAGGGCGGTGGCGGGAAGCAGGAGGAGGAGGACGGCGGTGGCGAAGGTACGGATCATGGGGGTCTCGTCAGGGAAGGAGGCGGAATTCGATCTCGGTCACGCTGGTGAGGGTCTCACCCATCATGGCCA
>SLSF01000216.1 GCA_007130605.1 Gemmatimonadota bacterium
AGTGACCCGTACCTCATCCTCGAGGACGCGGACCTGGATGCGGCGGTCGAGAGCTGTGTCACGAGCCGGCTCCTGAACTCGGGACAGAGTTGCATTGCCGCCAAGCGCTTCCTGGTGGTGGAATCCCGCCTGGAGGAGTTCGAGACCAGGATGCTCGAGCGGATGCGGAAGGCCAGGATGGGCGATCCCATGGAGGAGGGCACCGACATCGGCCCCCAGGCCCGCCTCGATCTTCGCGACGAGCTCCACGACCAGGTCCAGCGCAGTGTGGCGGCAGGCGCCCGACTGGTTCTGGGTGGGGAGATCCCCGACCGGCCTGGATTCTTCTACCCGGCCACGATCCTCGCCGATGTGAAACCCGGAATGCCCGCCTACCACGAGGAGCTCTTCGGACCGGTGGCCAGCATCATTGCGGTGGCCGACGAAGCGGAGGCGATCCGGGTGGCCAACGATTCCGTCTTCGGACTCGGCGCCGGGATCTTCACCGCGGACCGGGAGCGAGGCGAGCGGATCGCGGTGGAGGAACTCGATGCCGGGGCGTGCTTCGTCAACAGCTTCGTCCGCTCGGACCCCCGGCTTCCCTTTGGAGGGGTGAAGGAGAGCGGCTACGGGCGCGAACTCTCCGCCTTCGGGATCCGCGAGTTCGTGAATGTGAAGGCGGTCTGGGTGCAGTAACCCGGCCTCCAGCCCATGATCAATCCACTCCCACAGGGACATGGTATCAAGATGACGGAAAGCGAGAAGTTGCTGGCGCGCCGCGAGGCGGTCGTGCCCCGGGGTGTTCCCCGCGTGACCACGGCCACCGCAGTCTCCGCACGGGGGGCCACGATCACCGATTCCGAAGGGCGTGATCTCCTCGACTTCGCCGGAGGGATCGGGGTGATGAATGCCGGCCACTGCCAGGAAGCGGTGGTGGACGCCATCCGGGAACAGGCGGGAAAACTCCTGCACGCCTGCTTCCATGTGGCGACCTACGAGCCCTATGTGGCACTCGCCGAGAAGCTCGCCGAACTCATTCCCCACGGACGTGAAGGGGAGGGCACGAAAGTGCTCCTGATCAATTCGGGCGCCGAGGCGGTGGAGAATGCGGTGAAGATCGCCCGCCAGGCCACCGGCCGACCTGCCGTGATCTGTTTTTCGGAGAGCTTTCACGGGCGCACCCTCCTGGGCATGTCGCTGACCTCCAAGGTCAGCTACAAGAAGGGGTGCGGCCCCTTCGCCCCGGAGATCTACCGGCTCCCCTTCCCCAACGAGTGGCTGCGGGGAGACGGGCTTTCCTCGGAGGCCTTCGTGGAACGGGAACTGGCCCGACTCCGAGATGCCTTCCAGACGATGGTCTCCGCCCAGGACACCGCGGCAATCCTCATCGAGCCCGTACAGGGAGAGGGCGGCTTCGTCACCGCACCGGCCGCCTACCTGCGTGGCCTGCGCGAGATCTGCGACGAGCACGGCATCGTCCTGATCTTCGACGAGGTGCAGAGCGGGTTCTGCCGCACCGGACGATGGGCCTCGTTCGAGCACTTCGGAGTGGTGCCGGACCTCTCCACCTGGGCCAAGTCGATGGGGGGAGGACTCCCCATCGGGGCCGTCATGGGCCGGGGGCCCATCATGGATGGCGCCGAGCCCGGTACCATCGGCGGGACCTACGGGGGCAACCCGGTGGCGTGCGCCTCGGCACTCGCCACCATCGGCGTGATGGAAGACCTGAAGCTGAACGAGCGCGCCGAAGCGCTTGGCGACCGCATCCGGAAGCGGTTCCTCGCCATCCAGGAGCGGACCGACATGGTCGCCCACGTGCGTGGGATCGGCGCCATGATGGCCATGGAGCTCTCCCATGGCGGAGATCCCGCAAGGCCCGCGTCGGAGTTCACCCGTGCCGTGGCTCGGAGCTGCCTTGAAGAGGGTGTGCTGATCCTCAGCGCCGGCCCGGCCGGAAATGTGATCCGGATCCTGAGCCCCCTCGTGATCTCCGATGCCGAGCTGGATCGGGGACTCGATGTGATCGAGGCCAGCATCCTGGAGCATGCGGCGACCCTCGGCGAGGGAGTCATGGCGTGAGGCCCTTCGGCGTTGCCGGGATGCAGCTCCGGATCTCGGGGCGGGACAACAACATCCCCTACCTCTCGGCTCGCCTCGACCAGCTCGTCGCCCTCTTCCCCTGGGTCGAGATGGTGGTGTTCAGCGAACTCGCGGCCTTCGGGCCGTCGACCGCCCGGGCCGAGCCACTCCCCGGACCGGCCGAAGAAGCGTTCCAGGATATGGCCCGAAGGCACAAGCTCTGGCTGGTGAACGGATCGCTCTACGAGAAGCGGAAGAAGGGCGTCTACAACACGGCGTCGGTGATCGATCCCACTGGAGAGGTCGTGGGGCGGCACCGCAAGCTCTTCCCCTTCCTCCCGTACGAGACGGGGGTGGAGGCGGGGACGGACTTCCTCGTCTTCGATGTCCCCGGAGTCGGCTGCTTCGGGGTCTCCATCTGCTACGACGGCTGGTTCCCCGAGACCACCCGCACCCTCATCGGCATGGGGGCCGAAGTGATCCTCCACCCCTCTCTCACCGGCACCATCGATCGCGACGTGGAGCTGGCCATCGCCCGGGCCTCGGCCGCCACGAACCAGTGCTATTTCGTCGACATCAATGGGACGGGGGCAGGGGGGATCGGCCGCTCCATCATCGTCGGACCCGATGGAGAGGTGCTGCACCAGGC
>SLSF01000188.1 GCA_007130605.1 Gemmatimonadota bacterium
CCCGGGCGCATCGACCGGAGTCGGGCCCGTGAGCGGCTCGACGTATCGGGGCTGGTGGTGGCCCCGGGTTTCATCGACCTGAATGGCCAGTCCGACAACCTCTATCTCGACGACGGCTCCGCCCTCTCGAAGCTCTTCCAGGGGGTCACCACCGAGATCATGGGGGAGTCGAACACCCCGGCGCCCCTGGCCCCCGGCGAGCCGGCCAACCATCCCATCGACAGTGTCGCCCAGCGCCGGAGTCGCGAGTGGCGGCGCTTCGGGGGGTGGCTCGAAGAGATGGAGGCCGGAGGGGTGGCCCTCAATGTGGGGGCCTTCGTCGGGGGCACGACGGTCCGCCGCTCGGTCATGGGCTTCTCGGACCGGACCCCCTCCGAGTCCGAGGTGGAGCAGATGCGCCAGGTCGTCCGCCGGGCCATGGAGGATGGCGCCTTCGGGGTCGCCACCGCCCTCATCTACCCTCCGGGGGCGTACGCCGGAACCGAGGAGCTGGTGGAGATCGCCCAGGTGGCGGGGGAGTACGGGGGCATCTACATCACCCATCTGAGGAGCGAGTCGTACTTCATCGTGGAGGCCATCGAGGAGGCCCTCGAGATCGGGGAGCGCTCCGGAGCTCCGGTGGAGATCTTCCACCTGAAGGTCGCCGGACGCGACAACTGGCCCCTCACCGACACCGTCTTCCAGGTCCTGGCCGACGCCCGGGCACGGGGAATCGATGTGAGCGCCGGGGTCTATCCCTACACCGCCGCCTCCACCGGACTCACCGCCTGCTTCCCCCCCTGGGTGCAGGCCGACGGGGGCCTCTACCGGAACCTGGCGGACCCCGCCGCCCGGGAGCGGATCCGGGCCGAGATGACCGGCCCCCCGCCCCGGTGGGAGAACTGGTGTCGGCTCGCCGGTCCCGAGGGGAGCATCGTCGCCACCGTCTCCAATGTGGACCACCTCTCGTACATCGGCCGCTCCCTCGCCGAGATCGCCGAGAGCCGGGGGGTCGACTGGATCGACCTGGCCATGGATCTCGTCCTGCGGGACCGCTCCCGGGTGGGGATGATCTACCACGCCATGGGCGAGGAGGAACTCCGCCGGAAGCTCCAGCTCCCCTACATCAAGTTCGGCACCGATGGCGCAGGGTGGAATCCGGAGCGGGGCGGAGGCCAGCCCCACCCCCGTGCCTACGGAAGCTACCCCCGGATCCTCGGGCACTATGTGCGCGAAGAGGGGATCCTGACCCTGGAAGATGCCGTGCGGAAGTCATCGTGGGCGGTGGCCGAGCGCATCGGGCTCACCGACCGGGGCCTCATCGTGGAGGGCTTCCACGCCGACATCGTCGTCTTCGATCCCGAAACCATCCGGGAGCGGAGCACCTTCGATCGCCCGCACCAGCTCGCCGAGGGGATCCACCACCTCTTCGTGAATGGCGAAGCCGTGATCTCGCACGAGCGAGCCACAAGCGCCCGCCCGGGCCGTTTCCTGCGAGGCTCAGGCGCAGAGCTTGTAGTGGATACGCTATACTCACCGCACCACTGAGCACCTCCGCACGCCCCGCCCCGTCCGTCCCCCGGACCGCTCCAACCGACCCCTGGCTGCCCGCCCCCTCCCTGGCCGCTCCCCCCGGGACGGCTCCAGTCACCCCCTCGCTGGGCGCCTACTCCCCATCCGCCCCCTCCACGGACGGACCCAGCCGCCGCCCCGGCCGATCCCACTCCGGTGACCTTGGTGGACCGAGTCGGAGGGATTCGGGAGTCCGGTTCGGAGGACGAAAATCCGGAAAACGCCGCGCTCTCGAAGGCGTTTTGCGGATTGTCGTCGATATTCGCAGAGTATTCGGAACGGGCGACGGCGGCGCGAGGGCGCGATCCGGATCTTCGTCATTATTTGCATAGAATCCGGAATGGGCCGATTTTTTCGTGGCGTTTTCCGGATTTTCGTCCTGGCCGTGAAGCCCTCGTCACGCTCCCGCAGCGGGCATGTAGCGTAAGCGCTACGCTTTTCGCAGAGCAGCCGGGCCGGGTCCGACGGGCTCCCCCCATTCTGTCCACTATGTAGCGAATACGCTACAAGCGCGGTGGCAGCCGGAGGGTCACCTCACCCCGGCACCCGGAAGGTCGGGGTGCGGGCCTGGTAGCGCTGCACCGGGAGGCCCAGGGCCCGCACCAGGAGGCGGCGGAAGCCCCGGCCCAGGGCGGAGCCCACCTCCTCGCCCTCTCCCACCGCCGCACCCAGGTCTCCCCGGAGCCAGCGACGGAGCTCGTCCAGGTCCGACACCGAGAGGGTCTCGACCTCGATGCGGCCCAGGTAGTAGTAGCGGCCCTCCTCGGCGGGCTCCAGGGGCACCCGGAGCCTGGCCTGGAGAAAGGAGCGGGCGGCGGACGGAGAGAGGACATCGCCCTGCTCCCCCTCCCCGGTCTCCACCAGGAAGCGTTGGGTGAGGGGGTCCTGCCGGACGGTGGCCCGCCACTCGAAACGGCCCTCCTGGGCATCGATGAAGCGGTCCCGCCAGAGCTCCACAACCACCCGGATCCGGACGGGGAGCCCCGACTCCAGCGAGCGCGAGGTGCTGCTCCCCGAGAGGATCTCGCCCAGGGTCGCCTCCACTCCCCCGTCCCCTCCCGTGAGCCGAAGCTCGAGGGGCGGGACCGCCTGCGCTGCCAGGGGAAGGGGCGAAAAGGCCATCCCCCACCCCTGGAGCGCGAC
>SLSF01000059.1 GCA_007130605.1 Gemmatimonadota bacterium
AGGCGTCCGCCTCCATCCGGGTGGTTGTCCAGATCGATCCGTCCCCCCATGCGCCCGATGAGAAGCCTTGCATGGAAGAGCCCGAGCCCCGTCGCGCCGGGGTCGGTGGTCCAGAAGGGGTCGAAGGCGTTCTCCAGCGCCTCTTCGGAGAAGCCCTCGCCGAAGTCCCGGATCTCGATGAGCGCCGCGACGCCCGGCCCTCCATTGAGTCGCACTTCGATTCCGTCGGCGTCGCCGAAGTGGTGCGCATTGGCCAGGGCCAGGTAGACGATGTCCTTGAGCCACTCCGATGCCACCCGGAAGATCACCGGCCGCTCCGGCCCCGTCACCCGGATCCGGATCCCATGTTCGTCGGTGTACTCGCGTGTGACGCCCTGCACCAGGTGCGAGAGGCTCTCCTTGCGGACGGTGGCGTCGGGCGTGGTCCCGTAGAAGGCGAGGTCCTCCAGGGCGTGGAGGGCGTCGATGGCCGGATCCGGGAGATCGAATCGCTCGTCGGCGTCGCGGAGGAAGGCCAGTGGGGAACGCTCCAGGTAGTCGAGCAGATAGGCGAGGAGCTCCCGGGTCGCTTCGGTGGAGTCCTTGGGCCTGGGGTCTCCCGCCTCCTCTGCCCCACCCGGAGTCGTCACACCCGTGGCGGCGGCCTCTCCGGGTCCGGGGGCCGGATCATCCCCCCGAGGGCGCTCGACGGGCTCCGCCGGGGGCGGCGGCGGCGCAGCGACGTCACGCGCCGATTCGACCCGTCCAGGATCCTTCGCCCCACGGTTTCGGGTGGCGAGAAGGTAGATCACGATTACAGAGAGGACGACAACGAGAATCCACGCTGGGGACATGTTGGGGTTGGCTCCGGCTCAGAAAGTTGAGATTCGAATGTGCCTGCATCTTGGGCCCGGACAGGGCGCAGGGCAATCCATCCACCCGTTTTTCCCGGTGCCGGTTGCCACGCCGACCCCTGCCCGGTATTCTGGCTGCACTGCCTGTCGCCCGGCTCTGATCCACCTTGGTCGTGTCCTGACTCAGGACCGTCGCGCCTCGGGGAGGGGGTCGAAGAGAAGAGCCCCCTCGCCCCTGTCCGATGTCCGACATCGAGCGCATGACCCGTCTCCTCAGCGAGAGCGGGGACCCCGGAAATCCTCGCCCCGAGTTTCTCGTGAACCTGGTGGGCCGTCTTCGGACCCTCGCCGTCGTCGGGGCCTCTCGTGACCCGGCGAAACCCGCGCGCAGGGTCCCCTCGTATCTGGCCGCGAAGGGCATCGCCATCATCCCGGTGAACCCCCATGCCACCTGGATCCTGGGCCAGCGCGCCCGCCCGACCCTCTCGCAGGTGTCGGAGGCGGTGGACATGGTCCTCCTCTTTCGCCCCTCGGACGATGCGGCCCCCCTCATCCGGGAGGCGGCCAAGCGCCCCGAGCGTCCTGCGATCTGGCTCCCCGAGGGGATCCGGTCCGACGACGCCGCCGACGGGGTCCGCCTCAATGGGGGCGTCGTGGTCCAGGACCTCTGTCTATTCCAGGCCCACCGGTCGCTACGGGACAACCGCCCCCTGCACCTGCAATCCTCGGATGGGCGAGACCGTGGCGCCCGGACGCCGTCAGAGCTCGGACAGAACCTTCTCGGCATGCCCCTTCGGCCGGACACGCCGCCAGATCGTTGAGAGCTTCCCCTCTTCATCGATGACGAAGGTGCTCCGCTCGACCCCCATGTAGCGGTTGCCGAACATCTGCTTTTCCTTCCAGACGCCATACGCCTCGCACACCTGGTGGTCCTCGTCTGCCAGGAGGGGGAAGTTGAGGTCGTACTTGTCGCGAAACTTCTCGTGGGAGTCCACCGGATCGGGCGACACCCCCAGCACCACCGCGCCCTCGGCCTCGATCTGCGGGAGGTTGTCGCGGAGATCGCACGCCTGACGGGTGCACCCCGAGGTGTCGTCCTTCGGGTAGAAGTAGAGGATGACCTTGCTCCCCCGCAGGTCGCTCAGGCGGACCGTGCTGCCGTCATCGGCCGGGAGGGAGAAGTCGGGGGCCGCATCGCCTTCCTTGAGTGACTCGCCTTGCTTCGCCATGGGGTCATTGCCTCCATCTGGGCGGGCCGGCCTTCCCCTGGAGGACGGGCCCGGTGGTGTTGATATCGAGTAGATCTGCCATTGCCGAGAAGCGACTACCCAGCCGGCCCTTGAAAGATCACGCGCTGGGGGAGGGCGGTCGGGTCGGCGTCAGGCTTCGGGGTGGTCCTCGACCGAGCCGTCGGGTCGGCATCGGGCCTCGGGGTGGTCCGCAACCTGGTCGTTGGTCGACGTCAGGCTTCGGGCCGGGCGCGGGTCAGCTCTCGCCCTGGGCGTCGTCCCCGTCTTCTCGGTCGTCGCCCCGGAGACGCCAGAGGCAGCGTTCGTCCCCCTTCCCCCGACAGTGGGGGTGGAGGACCGGAGGTGTGTCGGGGAGGTAGCTGGCCAGGACCCGGTTGGCATACCCGGTGATGAGGGCGCACGCCTCGCCCGGCGCCTCCTCGTCCAGGAGGAGGCCGGGATCGGCCTCGAGGCGGAACCCCTTCCCCGCCGCACGCACGACCCGCCCTCCGAAGCTCTGCTTGAGCCGGACCTGGGTCCGTCGACGGGCACGAGCCAGCGCCAGGCGCCGGGGCAGGAAGCGCCGGTGGAAGGGACGCTGTGCAGGGCCGTGAAGCAGTTCCCCCACCCGGAAGAAGACCTCGTCGGCATCGGGGCGTCGAAGGACCAGGCGCATGAGGTCGAGGACCTCCCCTTCGGGCACCCGACGCCGGCGGCGGGCCTCGGCCGTGTATCGGCGGATCTGGGCCTCGATGACATCGCTCAGCCCCAGTCGACGCGGGAGGGTGAGCGTCACATTCTCGTCGTCGAGGATCTCGCCCGGCCGGTCCTGGCTCCGGAGGGTCTCGAGGATGAGGAGCGCCACCCGGGCCTGGATCCGGCGACCGGATCCGGCAGTTGCCTGAGAGGAAGAATGGGGGATCGTGGACACGGTTCCGGGGACGGGAAGATCGAGGGATACGGGACCTTCAATCTCCATCCCCGGAGGGTTCGGTGCAACTTCCCGGAAGGATGTTCAAGAAAGCCAGGGACCGCCGGGACGGGGTCGTGCGTCTCCCGGGAGAGACCGGGCCACCCATGGGAGCCCGTTGGATTCTGGCCGTGCAGGGGACGACACGATACGTTCGGGGTCCCCATCCGACACCATCCACCCGGACCGAGGAGCCTGGCAGCGTGCGCCGGTACCGAGCCTATGACCCCCCTGAATACCTCGACTGGGAGATCCACCCCACCGAGCGAGCACGGTGGCAGGAGACCCTCCAGGACCACCCATCCCGCCGGGACCGGGTGGAAGCGCTGTCCCACGCCCGGCTCCTCGGGCTCTATCGGGATCTTCTGCGGAACCGCCTTCTCGACATCGGACTGAAACGATGGGTCCGCCAGGGCGTGATCTCGAAGGCGTGGCTCGGAACGGGCGAGGAGGCGGTCACCGTCGGCTCCGTCTCGGCACTCGACCCCGAACGGGACTGGGTCTGTCCCATGATCCGCAATGCCGGCGCCTGCTTCATGATGGGGATGCCTCTTGCCGATCTCTTCCGAGGGTACCTGGCCACCTCCGATGGCCCTACCGGCGGCCGTGATCTCCATGTTGGAGACACCTCCCGCAGGGTGCTTCAGCCCATCTCCCACATGGGCACCAATGTCCCCGTGATGGCCGGGGTCGCCCTGGGGCTGGAGCGGGAGGGCCGAGGCGGTGTGGCACTCACCTTCATCGGTGACGGCGCGACGAAGTCGGGAGAGTGCCATGAAGGCCTGAACTTCGCGGCGGTCCAGGGGCTTCCGATCCTCTTCATCCTGCAGGACAACCGGGTGGCCCTCGGAACCCGGGCAAGTGCCCATGGCGCAGGCCGACTCGACCGGTGGGGCGAGATCTATGGCCTCGAGACGGTGGAGGCCGATGGTAACCATATCCTCGACATGTACGCCGCCACCGCAGCCGGGGTGGCCCGCTGCCGGAAGGGTGAGGGGCCGGTCCTCCTCCTGGCGCGCACCTTCCGGATGGGAGGACACGCCACCCATGACGAGCGAGAAGCCCGGGAGACCTTTCCCCCGGAGCTTTTCGAGGCTTGGGGGCGTCGGGACCCCGTGGGGCTCTTCGAAACCCACCTGGCAGAGGCGGGCATCGGAGAGTCCGAAATGGAGCAGGTGGAGCGGGAGGTGACCGAGGAGGTGGACGCCGCGGCGGACGAGGCGCTGGCATCTCGCCACCTGGAGCCGGAACCGGAGGACGCGCTCTACCCCGGGATCAGTGAGGGCGGTGTCCTGGTGGGCCTCCAGCGACGCCCCATCTGAAACGGAAGGGCCTGTCGGTCAAGGGATTGTGCAGGTATGGTACAGTGTTTTCCTACGGAAAGCTGGACGGCCCCTTGATCATTTGGGCAAAACCCTGTACATTGATTTCCGGAAGCGAGTCAGAAACGTGTACCCTCAACCGGATCGAGCAACGACCTATGGCCAATGCCGCCTCCAGCTCAAGCAATTCGCAGTCCGCTCGACCTTCCGAGACTGATCGTGCGCCCCTCGCCGAATTGAGCGATGAAGCACTGGTCACCGCCCATCTCGACGGGCGAGAGGGAGCGTTCCACGAGCTCTTCTCCCGCTACCGTGATCGGCTGGTCTACTTCATCACCCGCAAGACCGGCGATTCGGACCGCGCGCAGGACCTGGTCCAGGAGGCCTTCATCCGTGTGACCCGCCACCTGCACCGCTTCGACACCTCGAAGAAGTTCTCGACCTGGGTGTACACCATCGCCAGCAACCTGGCGAAGAACGAGCTCCGAAACCGGTCCCGGAGCCCCCTGGTCCTCTTCCAGAAGCTCACCTCGAACTGGGACGACGACCATCGTCCACTCCAGTTCGAGGATCTCACCATGCAGCCGGACGACCTGTACCAGAAGCGCTTCCTCCGGCGGCTGGTGGAAGATACGGTGGAGGAGCTCCCGGAGCACCATCGCCTGGTCTTCCGCCTCCGTGAACTCGAGGGGAAGAGCTACGAGGAGATCGCCGAGATCACCGGGGTGAACCTGGGCACCGTGAAGAGCCGGCTCCACAGGGCCCGGAACTCCTTCGCGCAGCGGATCGAGCACTCCCTGAACTGAGACTTCCTTCTTCGGGTTCGGTTGCCAGCCCGCCCCGACGAAGTACATTGAAAGCGGTGATCCTGCGAAGTGCCGGGGTCACCGCTTTTTCCGTTGCCCACCGAGGACCCCGATGTTCGATTCTCTGAGACAGGCCTTCCGAGAGGCTGCCGAGAACTTCCGAAAGGAATTGAACCGCGACGCGGTCCCCGAGGCGGCGGACCGGCTTCTGCGCGCCATGGAGAAGGAGATGGTGGACAGCCGGGTGCAGCTTGAGGAGCTCGCGGATCTCCTGGAGCGCACCCGGAAGGAAGCGGCCCAGGAAGAGAAGGAGGTCCGCACCTGCCTCCGCCGGGAGAAGATGGCCCGGGACATCGGCGACGAGGAGACGGCGCAGATCGCCTCCGACTTCGCCGCGAAGCACCTCCGCAGGAAGGATGTGCTCGATGAGAAGGCGTCGGTCCTCCAGCGGGAGCTCGCCGACCGGAAGGCCGAGTTCGGCGAGATGACCGAGCAGTTCAAGGAGGCCCGGGTTCGCCGAGAGGCCCTCTCCGCCTCGGCCGGGCGCACCGGCGCCCGCGAGAGGATCCGCGACGCCGACGACCTCTTTGCTCGAATGGACGAGATGGCGGAGCGGATCGAGGACTTCGACGCGAGAGCCGGCGCTGCGCAGGAGATGAGCGAGCTCGACGCCGACCCGCCCCCCATCCGCGACGATGTGGACACGAGGCTCGAGGAGCTCAAGAAGCGGATGGGACGCTAGAACGCCGTTCACCAAGGGGTGGTACGGCCCCCTCGCCTGCTGTACATTGCCTGTGCCACGATGCCCGCCGGGTGGGCTTCAACAGAATCGAAGAGAGTGAAAGATCGATGGAAAACTGGATCGGAATCGGAATCTGGATCATCCTCGGGGCCGCCATCGGCCTCTCCATGAAGATCTTCGTGAGCCGTCCGGAGGCGCAGCCGGGCCACGATGTCATCCTCGCCCTCCTCGGGGCCTTCGGAGCGGTCATCGGTGGGATGCTCGGCGTGGGTCTCTTCCACTTCTTCGACCCGGTGGCCCTCAGCATCGGGGGAATGGCCGGCGCGGTGGTTCTCGCAGCCTTCATGTCGTGGATCTACCGCTGGGGTCTTCGCACCCTGATCTGACCTTCGCGCCCCCCGGGGGGCGGTGACGCCCACCGGCCACCCCGGCCGGGCTCATCCGCATCCACACCCCCGGACCCATGGACGACCTCCGCGCGACCCTCGGCCGCCGCCTCGACAGCTATCGGGCAGCCCTCTTCGATTTCCTTCGCATTCCCTCGGTGAGTGCCCGCTCCGAGCACGCCGCCGACACCCGTCGGGCCGCCGAGTGGGTTCGCAACCGGATGGAGGGGAGTGGTCTCGAGGCCTCGATCCTCGAGACCGGCGGACACCCGGTGGCCCTGGGGGAGTGGCGCGGTGCGGGACCCGACGCTCCGACCCTCCTGATCTATGGCCACTACGATGTCCAGCCCCCCGAACCGCTGGACCTCTGGACCTCTCCCCCCTTCGAGCCCCAGGTCCGGGACGGCCGGATCTACGCCCGGGGCGCCGCCGACGACAAGGGGCAGCTCTTCCTCCACCTGGCGGCCCTCGACGTCATGCTCGAGACCCGGGGCACCCTCCCGGTGAATGTGGTGGTGGTGGCCGAGGGCGAAGAGGAGGTGGGCTCTCCGAACCTCCTCCCCTTCCTGGAGAGGCACCGGGACCGCCTCGCCGCCGATGCCGTGGTGATCTCGGACTCGGCCATGTTCGCACCGGGCCTCCCCTCGGTGCTCTTCTCGCTGAGAGGGCTCGCCTACACCGAGATCCGGGTGCGAAGCGCCGCCTCGGACCTCCACTCGGGAGCGTATGGCGGACCGGTCCCCAATGCCGGCACCGAGCTCGCCCGGATCCTGGCCACCTTCCACGACGACCGGGGGCGGATCCAGGTCCCGGGCTTCTACGATGCGGTGGTGGAGTGGGATGACGAAACCCGGAAGGGCATCTCCGAACTCCCCTTCTCCGAGGAGGACTTCCGGGGCGGAGTCGGGGCCCGGGGACTCACGGGCGAGGCGGGGTACACCGTGCTCGAGCGGCTCTGGATCCGGCCCACCTGCGAGGTGAACGGCCTCCTGTCCGGCTACACGGGGGAGGGCGCCAAGACGGTGCTTCCCGCCGAGGCCATGGCGAAGGTCTCCTTCCGGCTCGTCCCCGACCAGGACCCCTCCACCATCGTCGAGCAGGTCCGGAAGCATGTGGCCGAGGTCGCCTCGCCCTCGGTCTCGGTGGAGGTGGTGGAGCTCCACGGGGGGAATCCGTGGCGTGCCCGGCTGGAAGGCCCGTACTTCGAGGCGGCCCGGGGCGCACTCCAGGACGCCTTCGGGGTGGAGCCGGTCCTCACCGGAGAGGGGGGCTCGATCCCCATCGTCTCGGACTTCGAGCGGGTCCTCCAGGCCCCGGCGATCCTACTGGGCTTCGCCCTGCCGGGGGCCAACATGCACGCCCCCGACGAGTGGTTCCCCGAGGCCCACCTGGAGAAGGGAATCCACACCCTTCTGGCCTTCATGGAGCGGGTGGGGAACCCGGGGGACTAGGCTCCCCGACTCCCGTCGCCCACCATGACCGCAGCCCGGAGGAGGGCGCGGGCCTTGTTCAGAGTCTCTTCGTACTCGAGCCCCGGGTCGGAATCGGCGACGATGCCGGCACCAGCCTGGACGTACGCCCGCCCCCCGAGGACGAGGACCGTCCGGATGGCGATGGCCGTGTCCATGGAGTCCCCCCCGTAGCCCAGGTAGCCCACCGCACCCGCGTAGGGGCCGCGGCGGACGGGCTCCAGTTCGTCGATGATCTCCATGGCCCGGATCTTCGGGGCCCCCGAGACCGTCCCGGCGGGAAAGGAGGCCCGGAGGACATCGAGGGCCGAAAGCCCGTCCCTGAGCTCCCCCTCCACCTGCGAGACCAGGTGCATCACATGGGAGTAGCGCTCCACCACCATGAGATCGGGCACGGTGATGGTGCCGTACTTCGCCACCCGCCCCACATCGTTTCGGCCCAGGTCCACGAGCATGCGGTGTTCGGCCAGCTCCTTCTCGTCGGCCATGAGCTCCTCGGCGAGGGCCCGGTCCTCGGCGGGGGTGGCGCCCCGCGGGCGGGTGCCGGCGATGGGTCGGACGGTGACCCGCCCCTCCTCGACCCGGGTGAGCACCTCGGGGGAGGAGCCCACGAGACAGACCCCGTCGAGCTCAAGGTAGAAGAGGTAGGGAGAGGGGTTGAGGGTCCGAAGGGCCCGGTAGAGGTCGAAGGGTTGCGCCCGCAGCTCCATCTCGAGCCGCTGGCTCACCACCACCTGGAAGGCGTCGCCGGCGACGATGTACTCGCGGATGCGGGAAACGGCCTCCTCGAAATCCCCCCGCTCCATGGTGCTCCGGAAGGGGGGATCGCCCTCGGGCTCCCGGCCGAGCTCCAGGGGAGGCGGTCCCTCGGCGGTGCGGAGGGTCTCGATGGCCTCGGCGATCTTTTCGCCGGCTTCGTCGTAGCGGCGTCGGAGCTCGTCGCGGTCGAGGCCCGGCTCCACCGGGACCGACCGGATCGCCATCGCCCGCCCCAGGAGGTTGTCGATGGCGAGGATGACATCGGTGAAGACCACCAGCGCGTCGGGGAGATCCAGGTCCGCAGGTGGCCCCTCCGGGAGCCGCTCCATCTGGCGCACCACGTCGTACCCGAAGTACCCTACGGCGCCGCCCTGGAAGCGGGGGAGGCCCGGTACCTCGGCGATGGTCCGCTGGCGGAGCCTCTCGTCGAGGTCGGCGAGGGGGTCGTCGGTGTCGACCTCCGTCCACCCCTCGTCGGCCGTCCACCACGACACCTGGTCTCCGGCGAGACGCCAGGCGGATCGGGGCGATGTGCCGAGAAAGGTGTACCGTGCCCAGGTCTCTCCCCCGACGAAGGACTCCAGGAGAAAGCCGAAGGGGGGACGGGCCAGCTTGTGGTAGGCGGTGACCGGGGTGTCCACATCGAAGAGGAATTCACCCCGCACCGGCACGAGCCGGGCCTCCCGGGCGTGTGATACGAAATCGTCGAAGGAAGGAACGAGTTCCATGGACCAGACCGAATGACGGACGAGACGAAGGATGCCGGAGGGGCGGGAATGTCCCGCCACGACGGGCGAAAGTCAACCGAATGGGTGATCGCCGCCGACGCGGGCGGGACCTTCACGGACCTCCTCCTCCTGGAGGATGGAGCCCTCCGGGTGCTCAAGGTACCCTCGACCCCCGAGGATCCTTCCCGGGCCGTGCTCGAGGGGGTGGCCCGACTCCTGGAGGGCCGGGGGGAGCGCCCGCCCCTCCTCCTCATCCATGGAACCACCGTGGCCACCAATGCGGTGCTGGAGGGGCGGGGCGCCCGGGTGGGGCTGGTCACGAACCGGGGCTTCGAGGATGTCCTCGAGATCGGTCGGCAGAACCGACCGCAGCTCTATGCACTGGTGGGCCACCGCTCCCCTCCCCTGGTGGACCGGAAGGACCGGGTGGGAATCGCCGGCCGGCTCGGGCCGGACGGCGACGAGATCGATCCCCTCGACCCCGAGGAGGTCTCGCAACTCCCGCGGCGCCTCGGCGACGTGGATTCCGTGGCCATCTCCCTTCTGCACGCCTACGCCGACCCCCGCCACGAAGAGGCGGTGGCCCGGGAGCTGGAGAGCCTCGAGGCCCAGGGGATCCCGGTCACCGTTTCCTCGCGGATCCTCCCGGAGTTCCGGGAGTTCGAGCGGACCTCGACGGCGGTGGTGAATGCCTTCGTCGCCCCCCGGATGGACCGCTACCTCGGACGACTCGCCGAGTCCGACGGCATTCGCGAGGTCCGGATCATGGGCTCGGCGGGCGGGGCGCTTCCCCTGGACCGGGCGCGGGCGGAGCCGGTGCGCACCGTGCTCTCCGGGCCGGCCGGAGGGGTGGCGGGCGCGCTGGAACAGGGACGCCGAGTGGGGCGGACCCACCTCCTCTCCTTCGACATGGGAGGCACCTCCACCGACGTCTCGCTGATCCCCGGCCGCCTCCTCACCACCCGCGAGGGAGAGATCGGAAGCCGACCGGTGGCGATCCCCCTCATGGACATCCATACGGTGGGGGCCGGGGGTGGCTCCATCGCCCGTGTCGATCCCGGGGGTGCACTCCGGGTGGGGCCCGAGAGCGCCGGCGCCGACCCGGGACCCATCTGCTATGGTCGAGGGGGGACCCAAGTGACGGTGACCGATGCCAACCTCTGGCTCGGTCGGCTCCGTCCTGAAGGCTTCCTGGGGGGCACCGCCACCCTGGACCACGACGCCATCGGTCCGCACCTGGAGGCGCTGGCCTCCGATCTCGGAACCGATGCCGACCGTGCCGCCGAGGGGGTCCTTGAGGTAGCGAATGCCACCATGGAACGGGCCCTCCGCCTCATCTCGGTGGAGCGCGGGATCGACCCGGCCGGCTACTCGATCCTCTCCTTCGGGGGCGCCGGAGGGCTCCACGCCGCCGATCTCGCCGGACGGCTCGGCGCCCGGAG
>SLSF01000238.1 GCA_007130605.1 Gemmatimonadota bacterium
ACCTTCCGGACCCCCAGCCCGGTGAAGACGCCCACCAGGCGATGGATCTCCTCGAAGGTGAGAAGACGGTCCCGTGCCAGGAACTCGTAGTCGGCTCCGAAGACCTCGCGGGGCATGCAGTAGACGCACCGGAAGTTGCAGCGGTCCGTGACCGAGACCCGCAGATCATGGAGGGGCCTCCGGCGCGTATCCATGATGGGGAGTGGTTCCTTCGACATGCGGTGCTCCGGGGCGGAGGACTGGGGCACCCGGGATGGGTGGCGGTGGAGGCTCATCCTGTCTGAGCCTCGATCCACTGTCGAAAGCTCGCAGGCGACGTTCCGGGCCCGCAACCCCCAGCATGTAGCGAATACGCTACGTAGCGTATGCGCTACAACGGCTTCGCCGGGATCGGGGTCCCCCTCCGATGCCCGGGGCTTCGCTTGCCGCCGCCCGACGGCCCACCCATGTTGAAGTGCTGGACCGGATTCTGACACTCCGGGGTTCCAGAAGTGTCCACATTCACCCACCCGAAGGCCACCATGTCGTCCTCCAAGGATCTTCTCTCCCGTCCCGTCCGGAAGCGCCCTGCCACCCTCGAGGTGCCCGGTCGGGTCCTCTTCCTGAGCCGGGACGCCTCCGAGATCGAGGCCCAGCTCTTCGATGGCGTGGACCTGGAATGGAGCGAGGCGCTGGCGGGGCGGCTGCGGGACCAGATCTCCACCGACGAGATCACGCCGGCCTACATCTGCTACTTCTACGACGAGACCCTGGGGGAATTCCCCTACCTGGGGCTGCGCACCGCTGACCCCGAGACCGGCGAGACCCGCTTTCCCATCACCCGCGGGAGTGTGAAGGGGGGCGGCTTCGTCTGTTCGGTGGCCGGGAAGCGGCGGGGGAAGGGGAGTTCGCGGGAGCAGTCGCCCTACGCCGAGCTCATGGCGGGCATCCGGGTGGTGGTGGCCGAGTCCATCGAGCGGATCTACAACGAGAACTGCCAGAACCTGGGGATCCTCACCACCACCGACTTCTCGGTCATCGAGCGGATCCGGGCCGGAGAGCCCCTCGAGCTCGCCGAGTTCACCCGGGGCAAGGATGCCATCACCCGCGAGATCATCGAGTACGGGGGCCTCTTCGAGTACAACCTGGCCCGCCTGCAGGGGAAGATCCCCGAGCTCCTCCCGGCGAGCCTGGAGTCCTCCGAGACGGGTGCCGAGGCTCCGCCGGAGAAGGACCGGAGCGACCAGGACCACCGGGACCTGAGGGAGCTCCGGGGGAGTGGTGAGGAGGACGCGGGGGGACGCTTTTCAGCCGGGCAGGTGGCCGCCACCTCGCAGCCCTCCATCCCCCCGACCATGGGCGAGGGCCGGTACGTGGACAATGGCGACGGAGGGGAAGGGGCCCCATCGGCCTCCCCGAAAGGCCCCGGTGCCGGACGCCCCATGACGGTGGCCGAGAAGATCTTCGCCACCCACTGGGTGGTGGACGCGGCCCGCGACCGGACGGGGGTGGAGCAGGTGGCGCCCGGGGATGCCGGCTTCTTCCGCACCGACATCCGCTTCTCACACGAGTACGTCACCCCCATGTCGGCGATCTTCTTCGAAGAGAAGGTGGGGGTCGACGGGAAGGTTCGGGATCCCGAGAGCGTCCTCTTCTTTCGCGACCACCTGACCTTCCTCCACAAGGCCATGACCCAGGAGCGCATCGAGGAGGGACTCCTCGATGTGGCGAACCAGCTGGAGGTGAAGCAGCGGGAGTTCGCAGAAAAGCAGGGCATCAAGCTGTATGGCGAACAGATGGGCCAGCGGATGGGCTCCGAGGCGATCTGCCACTCCAAGATCCTCGAGGAGTATGCCGAGCCCGGCATGCTCATCATCGGGTCCGACTCCCACACCCCCCACGCCGGAGCCATCGGGGCGGTCGCCTTCGGGGTGGGGACCACCGCCATCTTCAATTCGTGGATCACGAAGGATGTGCGGGTGCAGGTGCCCCCCACCTTCAAGGTGGTGGTCTCGGGAACGCCGGCGGGGAATGTCACCGCCAAGGACTACATGCTGGAGATCCTCCGCCACCCCTACATCCGCGACGGCCACGCCATCGGGCAGATCATCGAGTACGCCGGGCCCGCCGTCGAGGCCCTCTCGGTGGACGAGCGCGCCACCATGACCAACATGGCCGCCGAGGTGGGGGCCTTCACCGGGATCGTGGCTGCCGATGGGAAGGCGGTGGACTACCTGGTGGAGGAACGAGGAGTGGAGCGCTCCCGGGCCGAGGCGCTCGCGCAGGGGATGCAGTCGGACCCCGGCGCCGAGTACGTGAAGGTCATCGAGATCGACGCCTCGCGGATCCGGCCCATGGTGGCGCTCCCCGGCGACCCGGGCAATGGGCTCTACATCGACGAGCTGGCGGAGCGACTCGCCGCCGATGCCCCCGCCGGCCTGGACTCCCGGGGGCGGGTCCGCATCGACATCGCCTACGCGGGGTCGTGCACGGCGGGGAAGAAGGAGGACATGGACATGTACGCGGCGGTCTTCCGAGAGGCGCGCGACCTCCAGGGGATCGGGGTCCACCCCGATGTCCGCTGCTACATCCAGTGCGGCTCCATCGAGGTCCGGGAGTACTGCGACCGGCAGGGCTACCTGGAGCTCTTCCAGTGGGCGGGGGCGGAGTTCATCGAGCCCGGATGCGGGGCGTGCATCAATGCGGGGCCCGG
>SLSF01000171.1 GCA_007130605.1 Gemmatimonadota bacterium
ACGCCTCCGGACCGATCCTCCACGAGGTCCGCCCCGGCGAGTCGCTCTGGGCCATCGCCAATCTTCACCAGACGAGTGTCGCGGCCATTCGCGACGCCAACGGGCTCGGGAGCGGGACGATCCAGCCCGGACAGGTCCTCGAGGTGCCGAGTAGCCGATGACCGATCTCCCCCGCTACCAGGTCGGCCGGGCCGAGGTGGACGACGCCATCGTCGTCGACGACATCGACGCCTTTCCCGAGCCGGACCGGAAACCGGGGTGGGTCTTCATCGGCGAGGCGGACCCGGCATCGATCCTGGCGCTCGTCCGCCGGCTGGGCGAGGCGTACGGGCCCTGGTCCCCCATCCTCGTCTCCGACCGCTGGCTTCCCATCGGTCCCGGCTGGCCCCAGCACCCCGACGACGCCGAGGAGCGGATCCGTCAGGGCGAATCACAGGCCGGATTCCTCTCCTTTCGGGTGGCAATGGAGGACCTGGCCCGGGTCCGCCATGACATCAACAACCCCCTGACCGCAGCCCTTGCCGAGGTCCAGCTCACACTCCTGGACGTGGAGCCGGACACCGAGAGCGAGGAGTCGCTCAAGGTGGTGGAGTCCCAGCTCCGCCGGATCCGGGACCTGGTCCAGGAACTCAAGCACTACCGCATCCCGAAACCCTGACACCCGAGGCCCCGATGAAAGGTCGCCGGGTCAGTCGGGATCCCCGGGAACTCGCCGCGAGCTTCACCCCCCGCAACATCCTCCGCTGGATCTACCTCGGCAGGGTCGCCCTCGTCCTGGGCGTCCTCATCGGGGCCCTCGTCGTATGGGGCGAGGCCCAGCCGGGCCAGACCTTCCTGGCGACCCTCGCCTTCCTCGTCGCCCTCATGGTCACGGCGGGGGCGGCGTGGTACACCGAGCTCCTGGGGCGGACCCCCGGTCGGAATTTCCTGGTCATGCAGGTGGCCTTCGACGCCCTCCTGGTGACCGGCGTCGTCCACATCACCGGAGGGGGCGACAGCACCTTCGCCTGGCTCTACATTCTGGTGATCTCCGAGGGCGCACTCCTCCTGCCCATCGCCGGCGGGGTCCTGATCTCGGCCCTGGCGTCGATCCTCTACTTCTCGGTCATCGTCTGGCTCCACGCCGACACGCTCACGGCGGCGGTCCTCCTCCAGATCGGCCTCTTCACCCTGGTGGCCATCCTCACCGGGATCCTGGGCGACCGGCTCCGAAAGGCCGGGGCGGTGCTGGGCGAGGTCCAGTCGGAGCTCCGTCGTCTCCAGCTCGACACCTCGGAGATCCTGGCCTCCATCAGCACGGGGGTCATCACGGTGGACGAGGACGGCCGGCTCGTCTACATGAATCCCGCGGGTGAAGCACTCCTGGGGATCGACATCGGTGAGTGGGAGGGGAAGTCGGCAGTGGAGGCGCTCCGGGGGCGGTCCCCGGCGCTGGCCCGGAGTCTCGGCGAGGCCCTCCAGGAGGGGGTCTCCCGTCACCGGCGTCGGGCCGAATCGGTGCGAGACGGCGAGGAACTCGTCCTGGGGGTCTCGATCTTCGTGCGAAAGGAGCCCGACGAGCCCCGCTCCGTCACCGCCATCTTCCAGGACATCACGGACCTGGAGCGGATGGAGATCCTCAACCGCCGCACCGAGCGTCTCGAGGCGGTGGCCGAGCTCTCGGCCTCGATGGCCCACGAGATCAAGAATCCCCTGGCCTCCATCCGGAGCGCGGTGGAGCAGTTCACTTCGCCCCGGCTGGGCGAGGAGGACCGACAGGCGCTCACCCGGATGGTGGTCCGCGAATCGGAGCGTCTCAGCCGCCTCCTTTCCGACTTCCTGGACTTCTCGCGGGTCCGGGTCGATCGGGTGGAGCAGATCTCGCTCTCGGAGCTGGTCCGAAACTGTGTGGCCGTCCTCCGGCAGCACCCGGACACCGCCGAGGGCGTCCGGATCGAGGTGGAGATCCCCGGAGACGACCTGGCCATGATGGCCGACCCCGACCTCCTCCACCGCGCCCTCTTCAACCTCCTCCTGAACGCGGTACAGCATTCTCCGGAGGGCGGCACGGTGACCCTCCAGGTCCACCCCGAGGCCGACTCGGTCCCCGTCGAGATGAAGAATCCGGTCCGGATCTCGGTACGGGACGAGGGGCCCGGTGTCGATGTGGATGCCGTGAATCGCATCTTCGATCCCTTCTACACCACTCGCGAAGGGGGCACCGGGCTGGGGCTCGCGGTGGTCTACCGCACCGTCGAGGCCCACCGGGGCGTCATCCTCGTCGAGTCCCCCGAGTCCGGAGGCACCGAGTTCCGGATCTACCTGCCGATGGGCGGTCCGTCGGGGAAGGAGAAGCCCGATTCCACCACCCTTTCAGGAGCGATGAATGAGCAGTGAGCGTGCAAAGGTCCTGATCGTCGACGACGAGTCGGGGATCGTCGAATCGCTGGAGATCCTCTTTCGCGGAGAGGGCTATCGGGTCGCCACCGCCCTCGGAGGCCGAAGGGGGCTCGAGGCCATCGAAGAAGAGAAGCCCGACATCATCGTCTCCGACATCCGGATGCCCGGGGCGACGGGGATGGAGGTTCTCGCGCGCGCGCGCGAAGTGGATCCCGAGATCGCGGTGATCCTCATGACCGCCCAGGCCTCGCTTCAGACCGCCATGCGCGCGGTGAACGAGGGTGCCTACTACTACCTCCAGAAGCCCTTCT
>SLSF01000196.1 GCA_007130605.1 Gemmatimonadota bacterium
TCGTCGCGGGCGCGATCCTTCAGCTTGGTCCTATCGGTCATGTAGCCTCCCTTCTATGCTGTATCCACCCGGGAGCCGACATTTTGCCCGCCGGGGTTGCAGAAAACTTCGTATCGTCTGCAGCATGGTAGTATAACCTTGAAACTTGGCAAAAGGCAAACCTTCACCCCGTCCCACGCAGGGGTCCCACCCACCCCCGAAACGCCGTGACCCGCATGAAGCCTGAATCATCCATCGACCCGGTCCGCCTCGAGGTCCTCCGCCAACTCCACACCGCCATCGCCGAAGAGATGGGCGCGTCCCTCCGCCGCGCCGCATTTTCGCCCAATATCAAGGAACGGCGGGACTACTCGTGCGCCATCTTCCACCCCTCGGGGGCCCCGGTGGCCATGGGCGACCACATGCCCGTACACCTTGGGGCCATGCCCATGAGTGTCCGTGCCGCCCTGGATGCGCTGGGGGAGCTGGACGAGGGCGACGTGGTCCTCCTGAACGACCCCTACCATGGCGGAACCCACCTTCCCGACCTGACCCTGGTGGCCCCCATCCATCACGGCCGCCTCCTGGGGTACGCCGCCGCCCGGGCCCACCACTCGGACATCGGGGGGATGAGCCCGGGGTCGATGCCCCTCTCCACCGAGATCTTCCAGGAGGGGCTTCGAATTCCCCCCGTCCACCTCCGTCGCCGGGGCGAGCCGGTGCGCGAGGTCGAGGCCCTCCTCCTGGCCAATGTCCGCACCCCCGAGGAGCGGGCCGGCGACCTGGAGGCCCAGTTCGGCGCCATCCACACCGGCATCCGCCGACTGCGGGAGATGGCGGAGCGGGAGGGTCCCGACGCGGTCCTCGACGGCATGGAGGCCCTCCTGGACTACGCCGACCGCCTCCTGGCCCGGGGCATCGGCCGGATCCCCGACGGCACCTACCGGGCCTCCGACGTCATGGAGGACGACGGGACGGGCCTCCGCAACCTTCCCATCGTGGTGACCCTCGTCGTGGAAGGCGAGACCCTGGTGGTGGACTTCGAGGGCACCGCCCCCCAGGCACCCGGGGGAATCAACGCCGTGGAAGCCATCACCGCCTCGGCGGTCCGCTACGTCCTTCGCTGTATCGTGGAGGCCCTCCTGGGGACCCCCCTCCCCGCCGGCGGGGGCCGCCTGAAGGGGGTCGAACTCCGCCTCCCCCCGTCCTCCCTCGTGAACGCCAGCCCTCCGGCGGCGGTGGTGGCCGGCAATGTGGAGACGAGCCAGCGGATCACCGACGTCCTCCTCCTCGCCTTCCAGGAGGCCCTCCCCGAGCGGATGCCCGCCCTCTCGCAGGGGACCATGAACAATGTGGCCGCCGGGGGCGCCGGCTTCACCTACTACGAGACCGCCGGTGGGGGGATGGGCGCCGGTCCCACGGGGCCCGGTCTCTCGGGGGTCCACGCCCACATGTCCAACACCCTGAACACGCCCATCGAGGCCCTCGAGCACGCCTATCCCTTCCGGGTCCGGGAGTACGGGATCCGGGAGGGCTCCGGGGGGCGCGGGACCCACGACGGTGGCGAGGGCCTCATCCGTCGCATCGAGTTCCTGGTCCCCACGCGGGTAACCCTCCTCACCGAGCGACGGGAGGCGGGGCCCGCGGGGGTCGCCGGTGGCGAGGCCGGTGCCCCGGGCGAGAACCATCTGGAAGTGGCCGGAGTAGAGAGGGCGCTCCCGGCAAAGGTTACCTTCGATGCCCGAAAGGGAGACATTCTATCGATCCGCACCCCCGGTGGTGGTGGGTGGGGTCCCCCCAACTGAACGGAGTTCCAGATGCACCTTCAGCTCGCCCTCGTCTGCGACGACGCCCGCATGCGCCCCGATGGGAAGATGGATATCGAGGGGATCTTCAACGATCTGGCGGCGCCGGGCTTCCCCGCCCGACAGGACCGGATGGTCCTGGTCACCACCATCGAGTGGGACCGGGGAGACGAGGGACGGAACCAGTTCAAGGTCGACCTCAAGACCCCCGCTGGCCGTACCTCGCTCACCGTCGAGGGCGAGACCGAGGTGGACGCCCGCCCCTCGGACCGCCCCCCGCCCCGGACCCGTCTGATCCTCCCCCTGGAGGACATCGTCTTTCCCGAGCCCGGCCGCTACTCCTTCGAGATCCGGGTCAAGGGCAAGAAGCTCCGCGGCCCCTCCCTCTTCCTCATGGAGGCGGAGCCGCAGCCGTAGCGTTTCTCCCATCCCGGGGCGGTTCGCCCCCCGAACCCCTTCCACCGGAGGTGGCCGTGGGAGGTCGGAGTGGTGCGGACCCGGCATGGCAAAGGAAAAAGTGTAGCGTTTACGCTACAACCATCACTGGACGTCGATTCCGCTGGGTCGGAGGCGGGGGCGGGAGCGGAGGCGGGGTCGGAGGCGGGAGCGGGAGCGGGAGCGGAGGCGGGACCGAGAGCGGGGGCGAGGTCGGTAGGCGGAGGCGGTAGCGGGGTCGGGGGCGTGAGGTTGTAGCGCTTTCGCTACCAACGCTCCCCCATCCTCTTCTCCATGTGGCGTATCCGCCACCAATGCTCCCCCATCCCCCTCGCCGCGTAGCGTATCCGCCACCAACGCTCCCCCAACCCCTCTCGCCGCGTAGCGTATCCGCTACAACCACCCTCCGGTGCCGGGCCGAAGGCTTCGCGCCCTGGACGAAAATCCGGAAAACGCGACGA
>SLSF01000203.1 GCA_007130605.1 Gemmatimonadota bacterium
GCGTCCATCGACCGGGCGCTGGGCGAGGTCGAGACGATTCTCCTCGAGACCGAGGTCGCCCTCTCGGGTCCGATAGAAGAGGCCATGCGAGCGCAGGAGCGGGCCCGGGCGGCACTCGATTCCGGGGACGAGGCGGCGGCTCTCGTCGGCACCCTCACCTCCGCGGACCACCTTCGCATGACGACTCCGGACGCCCTGGCCCGCCTCCTGGTCGAGCAGGGTGAGGAGGCGCTCCGAAGGATCGGGCGCGAGGATTCGTATCCGGAAGTGAACCGGGAGCGCGCCATGCGACTCCTGGTGGGAGCCCGGGAGGCCCTCGGCGGCGGAAACGCCTCCCTGGCCCTCCGCAGGGCCTGGTACGCGGTGGGGCTTCTTGATCCGGATGCCATTCCGGCCACCGCTCCGAGTCCAGAGCCGGAGGTCCCCGAGTCATGAAGAATCCAATGCGCGCCATTCGGATCGCCCTCATCGCCCTCTTCCTGGCGGGAGGGGCCACCCTCTGGATCTCGGAGTCCATCGCCCAGCCCTTCGAGCTCCGGGTGGCCAACTCCGACGGACCCATCTACCGGATCCCCATCCATGGAGTCATCGAGCTCGGCCTCGCCCCCTTCGTGGAGCGGGGCATTGCCGAGGCAGCCCGGGCGGGTGCCTCGGTGGTCATTCTCGACGTGGACACCCCCGGAGGTCGGGTCGACGCCGCCAAGCGGATCGCCGACGCCGTCGCCACTTCCGAGGTGCCCGTCTACGCCTTCGTGAATCCCGAAGCTTCGTCTGCGGGGGCCCTCATCTCCCTTGCGGCCGACGGGATCTTCATGCGCCCCACCGCCACCATCGGGGCGGCGGCGCCGGTGGATGGCACCGGGGAGCTCGCTTCGGAGAAGATGGTCTCGGCCATGCGCTCCACCATGCGCTCCCTGGCCGAGGCCCGGGGGCTCGATCCGTCGGTGGCCGAGGCCATGGTCGACGAGAACCTGGCGGTGGAAGGCGTCATCGAGGCGGGACAGCTCCTGACCCTCACCACCAACGAGGCGGTGGAACTGGACTACGCCCGCTTCGTCGAGGGGTGGGATGACCTCCTGGGCGCCCTCGAGGTCCAGGGGAACCGGGTGGTCATGATGGAGGTGAACTGGGCCGAGCGGGTCGTTCGCTTCCTCTCGCACCCGGTGGTGGCACCCTTCCTCCTCTCGCTGGGCTTCCTCGGGCTCCTGGTGGAGATCAAGACTCCGGGCTTCGGATTGGCTGGAGGCGCGGGAATCCTGGCCCTCTCCCTCTTCTTCGGCTCGCACCTCATCATCGGGCTGGCGGGGGCCGAGGGCCTCATCCTCTTCGGGATCGGAGTGACCCTCCTCCTCATCGAGGTGATCCTGATCCCCGGGGTGGGGATCCTGGGCATCCTTGGGGGGATCGGGATGCTCGTGGGGGTCTATCTCTCGCTTCTGGGAGGGCTCCCATCGGGGGAGGACTATGCCCGGGCGAGTTCCATCCTTGCCGCCTCGCTCACCATGATCGTGATCAGCTCCTGGTTCCTGGTTCGCAGACTCCCCGCGAACCGGCGACTCACCCGCCTGGGCATCTTCCTGGGCGAGGTCACCGATCGGGAAACCGGCTATACTTCGGCGGTCCGTCGGGGAGATCTGAAGGACCGCGAGGGTGTGGCCATGACCGACCTGCGGCCCTCGGGCACGGGAATCTTCGGAGACGAGCGGGTCGATGTGGTCTCCGAATCGGAGTGGATCGAGGCCGGCACCCCGATCCGGATCGTCTCCTCGGAGGGGTACCGGCATGTGGTCCGTCCCGCCGAATCCCGCCAGGAAATCGAATCTGAACATTCATAGACGCGCACAACCGGAGTGATGATGGAAGAATTGCTGACCCAGACCGGAACTCTCGCCCTCATCGGGGCCGTCCTCCTCATCCTGATCATCCTCTGGGCCATTCCGGTCCGGCTCTGGATCGAGGCCATCTCGGCCGGTGCCCGGGTTGGGATCGGCTACCTCATCGGGATGCGGCTTCGGAAGGTGAATCCGCCTGCGGTGGTCCGTCCCCTCATCTGGGCGACCAAGGCCGGAATCAGCATCAATGTCGGCGATCTCGAGGCCCACTACCTGGCCGGGGGTCGGGTCGACCGTGTGGTTCGGGCACTGATCTCGGCGGACAAGGCGAACATCGACCTCTCCTTCCAGCAGGCTGCCGCCATCGACCTGGCCGGACGGGACGTCTTCGAGGCGGTGCAGGTCTCGGTGAACCCGAAGGTCATCGCCACCCCCCGTGTGGCGGCCATGGCCCGCGACGGGATCCAGCTCATCGCCATCGCCCGGGTGACGGTCCGGGCCAACATCAACCGCCTGGTCGGGGGTGCCGGCGAGGAGACGATCCTCGCCCGGGTCGGTGAGGGAATCGTCTCCTCCATCGGTTCGTCGGATTCCCACAAGGCGGTGCTCGAGAACCCGGATTCGATCTCCAAGACGGTGCTCTCCAGGGGCCTGGACTCGGGGACCGCTTTCGAGATCCTCTCCATCGACATCGCCGATGTCGATGTGGGCAAGAACATCGGTGCCGAGCTCCAGACCGACCAGGCCGAGGCCGACAAGCGCGTCGCCCAGGCCCGGGCCGAGGAGCGGCGCGCCATGGCGGTCGCCCTGGAGCAGGAGAA
>SLSF01000233.1 GCA_007130605.1 Gemmatimonadota bacterium
GGTCGGGTCACAACGCTTCGAGCCATTCGAGGATCGAAGTCTCGGAGCGCCAGTTCCCCACGGGCAGGGGGTCATCCCCGATGGGCCCGGCTTTGGCCAGAGCGGCACGTTTCATCTCTAGATCGACGGTAGCATATCGGTTCGTGGTCTCGACGCTGGCGTGGCCCAGCCAGTGGCTGATGGAGATGAGATCAACCCCGGCCTGAAGCAGGTGGACGGCGGTGGTGTGGCGAAGGGTATGGGGATGCACCCGCTTGCGGCCGAGGGTCGGCACGGCCGCCTGGGCCAACTTGGCGTACTTGCGGACGAGGTACCGAACCCCGAACCGAGTCAGGGGGTCGCCGCGCTGATTGCGAAAGATTCGTTCGGAAGAGGCGGCATCGAGACCCGTCTCCTCGAGGAGCGCCCGGAGGACCTGAGCGGTCTGAGACCATAGAGGACAGAGCCGCTCTTTACGTCCTTTCCCGTGCAGACGGACGAGGAAGGGTCGTTCGAGCTGGAGGTCGCGAGCCCGGATGTCGAGGAGCTCCTGCACCCGAGCACCCGTGTTGAACAGAGTGAACAGGAGGGCGTGGTCGCGGCGGCCCTGAGCGCTCCGACGATCCGGGGCTTCCAGCAGGGCCTGTATCTCCCTCGCCTCCAGGTATTCGACCGTCGGTTGGGTACCGCGCTTGAAGGGGACTGCGAGAAGCCGCTGGCACGGGTCGATGGCCTCGGGGTGTCTGGCTGCCGCGTAGCGTGCGAACGCATGGACCGCTGCGAGTCGGGCATTACGAGTAGCGGTGCAGTTGCCCCGATGCTGCTCCAGGTGCTCCAGGAACGCGAGAACGCCGTCGGGCTCAAGATCCTCGAGGTCCAGGTCGACGACGGCTCGCCCCTTGTAGCCGGCGAGGAAGCGAAGAAGCAGGACGAGGGCGTCCCGGTAACTCAGTATCGTATGTGGGCTGGCTCCCCGCACGGCCGGGAGGTATTCCGTGAAGAACCCCCGAAGGGCCCGAGCGAGGGTGTTGGGAACGGGGGGCCTCATCGGGCACCCCCTTCCGGGCGGGCCGGTGGCAGGAACCCACAGTGTCGAGCGAAGCGATCGCTGACCTCCTGTGCCACGGGTTCGAGCACGGAGAGGTAATGTTGGGTAGAGACGACCGACACATGCCCCATGTACGCTGCCAGGGCGGGAAGCCGTGTCTGTACATCGACCCCGGCGAGATACCATCGGGAGAGAGCATGGAGGGCGAACGTGTGCCGAAGGTCGTGGATTCGGGGCACCCGGCCGGAAGGGGTCCGGATCCCGGCTTCCGAGAACAGGGCTCGGAGTCCTTGAGCCAGCCCAGCCCCTGTGTACGGCCGAAGTCCCCTGCTTTGGTTACACAGCAGTGGGGCCTCCGGAGGATGTGGAAGCCGACGGCGGACCTCCAGGAAGGCATCCATCTCGCATGCTGCATCTCGGGAGAGCGGCACGAGCCGTGACTTGTGGAACTTGGTGGCCCGGATATGGAGGGTGTGCTCGGAGGCGTCGTAGTCGGCAAGAACCAGGCGCACCACCTCGCCCCGGCGGAGACCGGCGGTATAGAGGAGCACCAGGGCGAGGTGGTATGCCTGAGGCCGCAACGGGGAGTTTGATGCGGGCCGGAGCTGCTTGGCCGCGTCGAGGAGCCGTGCGATTTCTTCCTCAGCGAAGCAGTAGGGACGCCGGGCAGTGTGGGCCTGCGGGAAGAGGCTCGGGTCCGGGAGGAAGCACCGGGGCTCCGTCCGTTGTCGGTATAAGCACAAGTTCCGGACGATCCGCATCCAGTTGCGCCGCACCCCTGGGGTCAGATGGGCGAGGGTGGCACACCACTCAGCAAAGGTCTCGGCGGTTAGATCCGACGCGGCGGGGGGTTGAGCGGCGAGGAAGCGGTCCATGTGGGCGAGGACACGGCTCTCGATGGCGTACTTGCGCCCCAGGGCCTCCTTTAGCCCGAGGTAGCGTGCCAGGACCGGGGCGAGGCAGGAACTGAAGGATCGATTCGCGTTCATGGCTCCACCTCCATCCTCTGGGGTTGCCCGGGGAGGTGGAGGGCCACCTCCCGGAGATCCTCGACGTGAAGCCGCAGATAGACACAGGTGCTCTCGGCGCTGCGATGCCCGAGGAGGTCTCCGATGACCTTGAGCGTGGTGCCCTGTCGGAGCAGATGGACGGCGAGAGAGTGGCGCAGACAGTGCGGTCCCTGGAACGGGATCGGAAGGCCGCTTCGGCGCACCCAGCCCTGGAACACCTCCGTTACGGCCGTGGCCTTGAGGGTTCCCGCGGGCGCCCGCACGCGGAGGAAGATTTCCCGATGGGATGATGTGGGGCGACCGTTCTCAAGATAGTCCAGAAGCGCTCCCCCTACCTCGGAAGTGAGGGGAAGCTCGAGAGGCGTAGCCACCTTGGGCCGGGCAACGTGAAGACGCCCGCCACGCCACTCCACGTCGTCGAGCGTCAGACGCACGACTTCGGAGCATCGTAGCCCATACGTCACGATCAGGAGCAGCATCGCGTAATCGCGCCTGCCCATGGGTGTCGAGCGGTCGACGGACCGGAGTAGCGCGCGCACTGTCTTCCAGGGAAGGGATCGGGGGATCCGTTCCTGCCGGTAGACCCGCGCCGTGTCGATCTGGGCGTCCA
>SLSF01000075.1 GCA_007130605.1 Gemmatimonadota bacterium
ATCCCCGGTGGGAGCGCACGGGCCACCAATTCCGACGAAGCCGAAGACATGTCCATGCGTTCCCTCTCCATCGTTCCGCTCCTCTTCCTGCTCCTGGTCGCGCCTCCAGTCGACGGACTTGCGGCGCAGGGGGTTCCCCCGGACACCCTGACCCGGACCTCGGGCGACACCATCCGGCTCGACCCGGTCGAGGTCACCGTCTTTCGGACCCCCCTGGCGCTCAGCGCTGCGCCTCAGGCCATCTCGGTCCGAGGTGAGGACGAGCTGCGAGGGGCGCGGAGTGGTGCCTTCCTCGAGGAGGCCCTCCAGGGGCTCCCCGGGATCCAGGTGCAGAACCGGTACAATCCGGCGGTGGGGGAGCGGGTGGCGATCCGGGGCTTCGGTGCGCGGGCCCAGTTCGGTGTGCGAGGACTCCGGATCCTGGTGGACGGGATCCCGGCCACTCTCCCCGATGGCCAGTCCACTCTCGATCACCTCGACATCGGGTCGCTGGGTCGGGTGGAGGCCCTTCGCGGCCCGGCCTCGGCGCTGTACGGGAATGCCTCGGGCGGGGTGCTCGCCTTCCAGACCCGCGAGCCGGGCCCGGAGCCGGCACGGATCGAGGCGGAGACGGTGGGGGGAAGCCATGGCCTCCAGCGGGCCCAGCTCACCGCCATGGGAACGGTGGGAACCACCGGGTACCTGGTGACCGCCTCGAACCTCCGGTGGGATGGGTTCCGTTCCCGCCCGCAGGAGGGGGCGGAGGGCACCTACGGAGAGACGAGCCGGCAGGGAGTCAATGCACGCCTGATCCGGCCTCTCGGCGGTGGCGAACTCGCCTTCACCCTGAATCTGCTCGAGCTCGACGCGGAGAACCCCGGGTCGCTTCCGGCGGACCAGCGGGAGATGGAAAGCCGCCCGGCATGGGGATTCAACACGGTCCAGCAGGCCGGCAAGGAAGTGAGCCAGCAGCAGGCCGGCCTCCGGTGGGAGGGGGAAGCGGGTCCGTGGGCCATCGATCTCTCTACCTTCTGGATCGGCCGCCATGTCATCAATCCGATTCCCTCCGACATCATCGATCTGGATCGGAACGCCTTCGGGGTGCGCACCCAGCTCGGTCGGGATTTCGAGATCGGTCCTCGAACCCTCCGCCTCGTGGGGGGCGTCGAGGCCGATCTCCAGTTGGATGACCGTCTGAACTTTGGAAATTCGCAGGGGGAGCGGGGCGACCTGACCCTGGACCAGGAGGAGACGGTCCGGGGCGTGGGGCTTTTCCTCCAGTCCACCCTCCCCATGGGTGACCGAGGCGAGGTCATGGCGGGGCTCCGCTGGGACCGGCACGACTTCGAGGCCATCGACCGCTTCCCCCGCGATGGCACCGAGCCCGACGGGACCGGTCGGCGGACCATGGACGCCGTCTCGCCTTCGCTGGGGGTCCACCTCCCGGTGGGAGAGCGGACCGACCTCTACGCCTCGGTGGGCAGCTTCTTCGAGACCCCCTCCACCACCGAACTGGCGAACCGCCCCGATGGCGCGGGAGGATTCAACCCCGAACTCGACCCGCAGCGGGGGGTGTCCGGCGAGGTGGGGATCCGGGGCACCCTCGAGGGAATGGGGCGATGGGAGGTGACGGCGTACCGGACGAACCTCACCAACGAGCTCGTCCCCTTCGAGGTGCCCCAGGCTCCGGGGCGCACCTTCTTCCGGAATGCCGGGTCGTCCTACCACCAGGGAATCGAGGCCACCCTCAGCACGCACCCCCTTCCCGGCGTCTTCCGGACCGACTTCACCTGGTCGTGGACCGACGCCCGCTTCCGGAACTTCGAGCTCGACGGCGACGCCCTCGACGGGAACCGGATTCCCGGGGTGGCCCCCCATCGGGCCCGGGTCCTGGCGGCGTGGACTCCCGCCGATAGCCGGGTGGAGGTGGCGGGGAACTACCTCCACCGTGTGCCCGTGAACGACCGGAACAGTGAGTCGGCGCCCTCGCACCTCCTCTGGGACCTGCGGGTGGAGGCTCCCACATGGGCCACCGGAGGGGGCTTCGAACTCGCCCCCTGGGCCGCCGTCACCAACCTCATGGACCGGACGCACACTGCCTCGGTGGTGGTGAATGCCTTCGGAGGCCGCTTCTACGAACCCGGCCCCGGGCGTTCCCTGCAGCTCGGGCTGCGCGCGGTGTGGGGCGGAGGGACTCCGTAGAGGGATGGCGACCCACAGGAGTGGTTGTCGACGGGGACCCACTGCACCTTCGGGCAGGCAGGTGTAGGGATGGCCGGCGTCGCGGCGGCGATCCGGGGGCGCTTTCTTCGTTTCCGGAAGGAAATCATCGTCGTGGCCTACGCGATCCGGAATCCGGCCACTCCCCTCAGGCTCCGTCTCGCCGGCGGGCTCTTCATCCTCTACCTGCTCAGCCCCATCGACCTGATCCCCATCATGGTTCCGGGGCTCGGCCTGGTCGACGACCTCATTCTCGTCCCCTGGGGACTCAGCCGGGTGGTGGAGCGGCTTCCCGCCGAGAGTCGAGCCGATGCCGAGGCCCGGGCCGCCTCCTTCATTCGGCGATGGGTGCGGAGGCCCCTGGTCTTCCTTCTCTGCCTCGTCCTCTTCCTCATGCTGGCATGGGCCCTCGTTCTGGGGCTCCTCTGGTGGTGGCTGGTGGGGTGATCCCCTCCGTCCCTCCAATGCGGAGGCACCTGGGATCCCGACGTCAGGATTGGGCACGGAATCGCGGCGGAATTGCGGCGGGAATCGTGGTCCATCCGGTTGAGGGGTTGCGCTCCGACCCGGCCCCTCCTGAGCTTCGGTGGCTGAAACCCGAACGGACGTCCGAGCCGGAATCACGAGTCCGGATGTCCGACTGACTCGATGGGCAGGGGAGTGGCATGAACACGCTGCAGCAGATCGCGGAAACGCTGGAATCGTGGGTGTGGACCTCGGGGATCAGCATCGGAGAGGAGACCTTCCCCTTCGTCGTGATCCTCCTTCTGGGCGCCGGGCTCTACTTCACCCTCCGTCTGGGCTTCATCCAGGTGCGTCGCCTCGGGCACGGGATCGCCGTCGTCACCGGACGCTACGATGACCCCGACGACGCAGGGGACGTCACCCACTTCCAGGCCCTCTCCACCGCGCTTTCGGCCACCGTGGGGATCGGGAACATCGCCGGGGTCGCCATCGCCCTCCACTGGGGTGGGCCCGGCGCCCTCTTCTGGATGTGGGTCACCGCGGTGCTGGGGATGGCGACCAAGTTCGCCGAAGTCACCCTGGCCCAGTACTACCGCGAAGTGAAGGACCCGGGACCGGACCACCCCGCCTGGGAGGGGACGGTGTCCGGCGGTCCCATGTACTACATCGAGAAAGGCCTCGGGAAGCGGTGGAAGCCCCTGGCGGTCTTTTTTGCCGTCGGGCTCGGAATCGCCGCATTCCTCACCGGAAACGGTATCCAGGCCAATACGGTGGCCGATGTCATGCGCGACGAATTCAGCGTGCCCCTCTGGATCAGTGGACTCTTCACCGCGTCGGTCCTGGCGGCGGTGATCCTTGGAGGAATTTCGAGGATCGGGCGGGTCACCGGCATCCTCGCTCCGGCGATGGCCACGGTGTACGTGGCAGGGGCCCTGGTGATCCTCATCATGAACTGGGACCAGGTCCTTCCCTCCCTGGCCCTCATCGTGACGGAAGCATTCAACCCTTCGGCCGGTGTGGCCGGAGTGGGGGTCGGTGCCTTCCTGGTGACCCTCATGTGGGGAGCGCGTCGAGGGCTCTTCTCCAATGAGGCGGGGATGGGCTCGGCACCCATCGCCCATGCCGCCGCCCGCACCGACGAGCCGGTCTCCGAGGGTGTGGTGGCCCTCCTCGAGCCCTTCATCGACACCATCCTCGTCTGCACCATGACGGCCCTCGTCATCATCATTACCGGGGCGTGGGGCGACCGGATCGAGACCGAACTCGCCTTCACCGGGGGCCACATGAGCTACCTCGAGGAGCTCGACGAGGGGCGCTTCTCCTTCTATGTCAGTGCTCCCGAGGAGATCGAGATCGTGGACGGGGTCCCCACCGAGACCGGACCTGGCGCGCGTCGCCTGGCCTGGAATGAAGTGGCCATCGATACCTTCTATGTGGACGCCGGCCTCTCGGTCCCCTTCACCGGAACCATCCTTCCGGGAGAGAATGTGGCGGTGGGCGAAGATGGAACCGAGTACCCGGCCCTCCACGGACTCGCCCCCCGGAACGCGGCGCCCCTCACCATGCTCGCATTCCAGCGGGGGCTTCCGGGGGACTGGGGTCAGTACATCGTGATCCTCACCGTCCTCCTCTTCGCCGTCTCCACCGCCATCGCCTGGAGCTACTACGGGGACCGGTGCGCCTACTACCTCTTCGGGACCCGCGCTGTGCTCCCGTACAAGCTCGTCTTCGTGGGAATGCACTTCCTGGGAGCGGTGGTGCCCCTCTCGGTGGCGTGGACCATCGGGGATGTCTTCCTGGGCATCGTCATCATCCCGAACCTCATCGCCGTCATCCTCCTCACCCCGAAGCTGCGGGAGATCACCCGGGACTACTTCAGCCGACAGCCCTGGCGCTCCTGACCACCGGCAGCCCGGACGCGACCGAACCGCAGGTGGCGCCGGGCGTCGGGCATGGGCAACCGACTGGAGCGAGGTGGGGTGAGGGCACCTTGGGCGCCCCCTGGTTTATGCTCGGAAAGCCTTCCAACCCGAGCTGCCAACGGACGAGCACGATGATGCCATCGAAGCCCTGCGACCTCCGCGCCCTCCTCTTCGCCCTCGCATCCCTCCTTCTCGCCGCCGGGTGCTCGCCACCCGAGCCGGTGGAGACCGCGCCGGCTCCCACCACGGCCCCCGACGCCACCGTTCTGCGGGCTGCCGCCGAGGCCCACCTCACCCGGGACCTGGTCTTCGAGCACCTGGCCTGGCTGGCATCCGACGAGATGCGGGGGCGAGATACCCCCAGTCCCGAGCTGGAGCTGGCGGCGGAGTACATCGCCGACCACTTCCGGACAGTCGGCGTCGAGCCCGCCGGAGACGGCCCCGACGACTACATGCAGCGGTGGCCCTTCGAGCGGCTGGTCTTCGACGCCGGGGCCAGTGTCGCCTCGGCCACCGGCCCCGACTACAGCAGGGAGCTCGAGTACGGGACCGACTTCTTCGCCATTCCGGGCTCGGCCACCCTCATGGAGGGCGCGCCCTTCTACCTGGCGAGCCCCTCACAGGTGGGGACCGGCCTGCCGGCGGAAGCGGCCGGCCGGCCGGTGATGGTGCACCTTCCCGACGGGCTCGGCCCCGAGTTCGGCATGGTGGTGCAGGCGGCCATGGGAGCGGGCGCCTCGGGCGTGATCCTCCTCATGGACCGCGACAGCGATGCCGCCGACATCTTCCAGACCGCCGGAGCCCTCGAGGCGGGGGCGGCCGGGATGCTCCCCTTCCCCGTGGTGGGGGTCCGGTACGAGGTGGGCGCCGAGATTCTCGCCTCCGCCGAGGTCGAGCCCGAGGGTGGCCGGGACCCCCCGGCGGTTCTCCATGACCTCTCCTTCGAGATCTCGACCCACTTCGATTCCACCGTCGACCAGGTCCCCAATGTGGTGGGGATTATCCGGGGATCGGATCCGGAACTCGCCGACAGCCATATCGTCCTGACCGCCCACTTCGACCATGTGGGTGTGGGCCCCCCCGATGCCCGGGGCGACTCCATCTTCAATGGCGCCGACGACAATGCCTCGGGCACCGCGGTGCTCATGCAGGTGGCCGAGGCGCTGGCGGCGCTCCCCGAGCCCCCGGCCCGCTCCGTCCTCTTCCTCGCGGTGAGTGGCGAGGAGAAGGGACTCCTGGGATCGGCCTACTTCGCCAATGCCCCCACCATCCCCGCCGGCTCCATGGTGGCAAACCTCAACATGGACATGGTGAGCCGGAACGACCCCGATACCGTCTTCGCCATCGGCGAGGCGTACTCGACCCTGGGCACCACCCTGGAGGAGATCGTCGCCCGCCACCCGGAGCTCGGGCTCGTTGCGGCGCCGGACCCGGTTCCCGAGGAGGAGCTCTTCCTGAGGAGCGATCACTTCTCCTTCGTCGAGATCGGGGTGCCCGCCATGATGTTCACCACCCTTCTCCACGATGACTACCATCTGCAGAGCGACACCCCGGAGCGGACCGATCCCGAGAAGGCGGCCCGGATCGGGAGACTGATCTTCTACCTCACCCACGCCCTGGCCAACGACCCGGAGGTGCCGGAGTGGACCGACGAGGGGCGGGCCGTCCTCGACGCCCTCCCCTGACCGGATGCTTCTTCTTCCCGATCGGATCCGGGCCCATCGCGAAGAGATGATCGTCGCGCTCCGCGAGGAGCGGATCGACGACGCCATCGCCGAGTCGCACCACCTCTCCACCGGGCGGGTCGCCCAGATCCTCGCCTCGGCCGAACCCGGCCTCCCGTCGGCCTTCCTCCTGGCCATCGAGGCGTCGAGGGCCGGTGACATTCTCGGGCAGATGTCGACCCCGGTGGCCGCCGACATCCTGGAGGGCCTCGAGCCCGACGACGCGGTGGGGCTCTTCCGCGAGATCCGTCCGGAGTACGCCGCCGACATCTATCACCTCTGGTCCAGGGTGGATCCGGAGCGGGCGGAGTCGGTGGTGGGAGCGCTGGAGGAGGGCCACGCCGCGAAGGTCCGCGAGCTGGGCCAGTATCCCCCGGGGACGGTGGGCGCCGCCATGGTCATTCGGTATCTGGCGGTGGAGCAGGGAGCAACGGTGGGCGACACCGTGCTGGCCATCCGGTCCGCTCCCCCCGAGGTGGAGCGGTCCGCCTACGTCTACGTGGTGGATGGTGCCGGCGCCCTCGAGGGAGTGGTCTCGGTTCGGGATCTGCTCCTGGCCGACCCCGAACTCCGGGTCGACGCACTGGCGAACCGACAGACCGTGGCCGTGGCCACCGGTGACGATGCGCTCTCCGCCGCACGCCTCCTCAGGAACCGGGCCTTCAAGCTCCTTCCCGTGGTGGATGCCGACGGCCGGCTCGTGGGAGTCCTCACCCGCGACGA
Source organism: Gemmatimonadota bacterium (assembly GCA_007130605.1). Classification (GTDB taxonomy): domain Bacteria; phylum Gemmatimonadota; class Gemmatimonadetes; order Longimicrobiales; family Gaopeijiaceae; genus SLBA01. The sequence goes on from SLSF01000075.1 coordinate 7,034, forward strand.
TGCCTTCGACCTCCTGGCCGCAGAGATCGCCGGCGGCTTCGTCCGGAGTGCGCAGGGCTCCGTCGACGAGTCCTTCTTCACTCCGCCCATGGCCGCCGTCCGGGGACGCCTCCCCTGGATGGGCCTCAATGTCTTCCTGAACCTGGGCGCGGTCGTCGTCATCTCCTCCTTCGAGAGCACCATCGCACAGGTGGCCATCCTCGCCGCCTTCCTCCCCATGATCACCGACATGGGAGGGAATGTGGGAATCCAGGCCCTCTCGGTGGCGATCCGGAGCCTCGCCCTCGACGAAGTCCGAATCGGCGATTTCTGGCGAGCGGTGCGGAAGGAGGTGCTCATCGGGCTGGTGAATGGCGCGACCCTCGGTCTCCTCTTCGCGGTCATGGCCACCGTCCTGGAGGCCAATGCCTGGCTCGGGCTGGTGGCCGGTTTCGCTCTCGCGGTGAATGTCCTGCTGGCGGGGGTGGTGGGAGGCGCGCTCCCCTTCATCATCAAGCGGCTGGGGAAGGACCCGGCCATGATGACCGGCCCCTTCCTCACCACCATCACCGACATCACCGGGGTCAGCATCTACCTGGGCCTGAGTACGATCTTCCTCACGCAGATCGTCGGGTGAGGCGCCGAGGGGTGGCGGGATTGATGGTGCGGAAACCCGCTGTCGTGGCCCCCCGGTGTTGCCTCGGACTTTGACGCCTCCCCCGGCGTTGCGATCTGCAGTCAATCCGACAAACGCCGGTCTTCCCGGCGCGTTTGCAGGATTCGCATCCTCGGCGCGAACCCTTCGGACGGATCCCGATGATGGTATGTGGCGAAAACGCTACATACCAAGAGGATGAGGGGGGGGGCTGTAGCGTAAACGCTACAGCCAGCTCTCGTCCCCCTCGCCGTGTAGCGTTTTCGCTACAGGTTCCCCTGCGGAAGCGGGCGGAAGGCTGCCCCCAGAGGACAGGAATCCATCCCACCCGACCCGGTACCGTCCCCGGAGCGCGATCCACGGGATCGGAGCCGAAAGCCCGAATCGGAACCCAGGTCCGGGGTCGGAGTCGAGATCCCGAATCCGAACCGAGACCCCGGGACCGGAACCGAAACCCCACACTCGTGGGGGTCTCGAAAGACGTTTGCGCCGAACCGCTCCACATGGGAGCCAAAGTCCACAACCGTCGCTCGCGAGAATCGACGGTTGTGGAGAAAAGGGTCTATACGGTGACGCAGAGCGCAAACGTCGAAGAACGAGGCGTCCAGCGTGGAGAAAGGGTTCGCCTCGGCCTTCCAGGCGCCGCCCCGAAGAACGGAAAGTCCGAAAACGCCGACCGATCTGGCGCGTTCTCCGGATTTCCGTCGATAATGAACGAAAAGTCTGAACGGGCGGTCTCGGTCCCGGGGCCCGATCCGGATCTTCGTCGATCATGAACGGAAAGTCCGAACGGCCCGATTTTCCGGTGGCGTTTTCAGGATTTTCGTTCATCCGCACTCTCCCTGGCGGAGGGTCCGGCTCTGGTGATCCCGCCCACGACTCGGGACTTCGGTGGATCGAACGCTATCCTGAACCCCGAACCCACACAGAAGAGGACAAGAGCCCGAAGGCGCTACAATGCAGGTTCGTCTTTCGAGGCCTCGGGCGTTCCGGGGGCAATCAAGGCGCTCCCGGAACAGAGCCGGGATACGCACAATCTCGGACTGAGACCCGTTCAGCGCTCCGCACCCCCTCGGCGTCGCGCCTCCGCCCCGCGCGTCCCTCGCACCGCGCCTCCGGTCCCGCACCTCCGTCCCCCCACACCACCGTGCCGGCCCAGGCCCACAGGGCCCCCGCAGAGAGCGGGGAGGGCCCTGCGGGCACGGAGGGAGCGGAGGGAGCCCCGCCCCCGCACGCAGTGGAGTCCCACCCGCACGGAGGGGCAGCCCTGCCCGCACCGAGGGAAGAGCGGGGGCGGAGAGGGGCCGGCCGCGGCTTGGGCTCGCTCCGGGTCAGAACCGGACGCCGAAGCTCACCCGGTAGAAGGGGTCGATCTCGTCGGCGCTGTCGACCCCGGCCTCGCCTCGGATGAAGAACTCGTCGAGGGAGATGGAGCCGCCCCCGATGACAAAGGCGGAATTGTCGGTGACGGTCTGGTCGAAGTCATCGCCGGAGAAGCGGCGGTGGTTGATCCCCGCTCGGATGGAGGGGATGAGCGAGGGGCCACCCTCGGAGAGCGCCACCCGGCCTCCCACCGAGAGCCCCAGTGGCACCATGATCCGGGTCTGGGAGACGCCATTGGTCGAAAAGGACATGTAGTCGGCGCCGGTGACCGGACAGACACTCACCCCATTGCTGTACACCGTGTAGGAGACGCGACCCTCGAAGCGGGCCTCCCGCTCGTCGTCGGAGATCTCGTCGAGGGAGACCCCGGCCCGCAGGGCGAGGGGACCCGGCATGTTGTACTCCACCCCGACGCCGAAGTCATTGGTGCGGTCGGTGATGTTGGCATCGCCGCTGAGCGAGAACTGTCCCGTCTCGGTGGGGCTCCCCAGGCAGACCTGTGCCAGGGCCGGGAGAGGGGCCAGCAGGAAGAGTGCGACGGCCAGGAAGGCAGTCGGCATCCCGGATCGGGGAGCACCCGGGGTGGCCTCCCCGGAAGGGAGAGAATCGGAGGAGGGGGAGAGGGAGTCGAACTGGGGTTCGCCGTTCATCGGGGACCTCGTCTGGATGGATACGATCGGTTCATCGGACGAAGGTCATGCAGTCGGGGGCGTGACGAAAGCCCCGTCTCCGGGCACGACCTGCACTTCCGCTGACCGTATATGCGGAAGGAGGTGGAGACAGCCGCCATTCTCGCGGGGCGAGGGGCTCGCCGACCAGGGACCGGCCGGTTCCAGGGTCGAGGAATGCCCTCGCCGTCCCGCGTGCCGGGTAGCCTCGTCGCGGCGGGGACCGGATGCGGTCAGTGGACCCCTTCCGGCATGGTGGTGCCCACGAGGACCGCGGTGGCTGCCAGCACCGCCAGGGCCAGGAGCACCTCGAGTCCGGCCCGTCGATGGACGGCCCGGCGCCCCGACTCCGAGTCGAGGACCGGAAGACCCCGGCGCCAGTTCACGGCGCCCAGGAGCATGACCCCACCAGCCAGGAGGATCTTGAGGGAGAGGACCCGGCCGTAGCTCGAGGCCCAGAGGTTTCGGAATTCACCGATGTGCACCGACGAGAGGACCAAGCCCATGAAGACGAGCACCCCGACCGAGACCATGGCCACCGGTGAGAAGGCGCGGAGCTGGGCGGCGAAGAGCGCCCCATCCCCTTCCGGGCGGGCGCCCTTCATTCGAATCCCCCACCCCGGCCCATGAAGGAGGAGGATCAGGGCGAGGCTCCCGATCCATGCTCCCGCGGCGGCGGTGTGAGTGGCGTCGACGGCGACGGCCAGGGGGCGGTTGTACGGCACGCTCATGGCGTGGCTCGAGAGGGAGAGGGTCAGGAGGAGGAGAATGATCCCGCCCCAGGTGAGCTTCCAGAGG
>SLSF01000017.1 GCA_007130605.1 Gemmatimonadota bacterium
ACCAGAGATGGAGGTCTTCCACGGGAGGCTCGATGACCGAGCGTGACACGCTGATCCCCGGCGTCTTTCTCGAGCGACCCAACCGCTTCCTCACCCGGGTCCTCCTCGACGGACCGCCGGGACAACCCATGGGCGACCCTGTGGAGGCCCATCTCCCCGACCCCGGTCGGCTTCGGGAACTCCTGGTGCCGGGACGGAGGATCCGGGTCCGACCGGCTCCGCCCCCCGCTCCCGGTCGACCGACCCGCCGCACCCGCTTCACCCTGGTGCTGGTGGAGACCCCCGACCGGGAGGGGTGGGTCTCGGTGGACACCACCCTCCCCAACCGGCTGGTGGGGGCGGCTCTCGCAGAGGGCGCCCTGGAGGAGTTCGCGGGCTGGACCCTCGATCGGGCGGAGGTCCGCCACGGGGCCTCCCGATTCGACTTTCGACTGACGCGCGGGCGGGAAGGGGGGCACGAGGAATCGGGAGGCAAGGCCGGAGGGGGGCGCGCCGAAGCACTATACCTGGAGGTGAAGAGTGTGACCCTGGTGGAGGATGGCCGGGCCCTCTTTCCCGACGCGGTCACCGCCCGGGGTGCCCGGCATCTCCAGGAGCTGGCCGAACTGGCCCGCCAGGGTACGGCCACCGCCGTACTCTTCGTGGCCCAGCGGGCCGATGTGCGGGAGATCGAGGCCGCCCGGTCCATCGACCCCACCTTCGCCGACGCCCTCGAGGAGGCGCGAGCGGCCGGGGTGGCGATCCATGGACGCCGATGTCGTGTGACCCCCGAAGGGGTCGAGCTGCTGGGACGGGTGCCGGTGGTGTGAGTCGACAGGAGCCCATCCGGGGCCCCGCCCGCCATCCCCGATGGACTACCCCTCCTCCTGCTTCTCGGCGGCCTTCCGGGCGGTGATGAGCACCGGATCCCAGACCGGAGAGAAGGGCGGCGCATAGGAGAGATCCATCCCCTGCATCTCGTCGACGGTCATCTGGTTCCAGAGGCATGCGGCGAGCACATCGATCCGCTTCGCCGAACCGGCCAGTCCCACGATCTGGCCCCCGAGGAGACGGCCCGACCCCCGCTCGGCCAGGAGCTTGGTGGTCATCTTCTCGGCCCCCGGGTAGTAGTGGGCGCGGGTACTGGAGTCCACCCGGACCGTGTCGAAATCGAAGCCGGCCTCGGCGGCCTCGCGCTCGTTCAGGCCGGTGCGGGCCACCTCCACGTCGCAGATCTTCGAGATGGCGGTGCCCACCACCCCCGGGAAGGTGGCGTACTCACCCCCCAGATTGATTCCGGCCACCCGTCCCTGTTTGTTGGCGTGGGTGCCCAGGGCGATGGCCACGGGGCGCTGGGAGACCCGGTGGAAGGTCTCGATGCAGTCGCCGGCCGCCCACACCCCCTCCACCGGGGTGCGCATGCGACGGTCGGTGAGAATGCCCCCGGTCTCGCCGATGGGAAGGCCCGCCTCTTCGGCCAGCGCACTCCGGGGCCGTGTGCCGAGCCCCAGGATCACCAGGTCGGCCGGGAGGGTGCCATTGGAGGTGGTCACGGCCTCCACCCGTCCTCCCCGGCCCTCGAACCCCTCCACGGGCTCCTCGAGGCGGAGATCGATCCCCACATCCCGAAGGCCTTCGGCCACCAGGGCCCCCATGTCCGGATCGAGGGTGCGCATGGGCTGTGGTGCCTGCTCCACCAGGGTGACCGAGAGCCCCCGCAGGACGAGGGCTTCCGCCATCTCCAGCCCGATGTAGCCGCCTCCCACCACCACTGCCGACTTCGGATTGCCCACCAGGACCCGTTCCACCGCGAGCCCGTCATCGAGGGTCTGGACGCCCATGATTCCCTCCAGCTCGATCCCGGGGATCGGGGGACGAAGGGGCTCGGCGCCGGTGGCGATGACCAGTTGGTCGAAGGGTTCCTCGAAGTCGCGCCCTGCCGAGCGCTCCCGCACCCGGACCCTCCGCCTCTCCAGGTCGATGGCCAGGACTTCGTGGCCGGTCCGGGCATCGATCTGGAAACGATCCCGGAAGACCTCCGGGGAGCGAGCCACCAGGTCCGAGGCGTCGTCCACCAGTCCACCCAGGAGGTACGGGATGCCGCAGGCGGCATACGAGGTGAAGCGACCCCGCTCGAAGGCGACGATCTCGAGTTCCCCTGCAGGGCGTCGGCGGCGAGCCTGCGAGGCGGCACTCATCCCCGCGGCGTCTCCACCGATGATCACCAGACGTTCAGACATGGCATTTCCTCCTTGCGGGATGGTTGCCCACCGAATTTGCGCATTCAAGCAGAACGTAGCACCCTTCAGGGGTGACTCGCTCCATCCCCCCATTCGACCGGACCGTTCCATGGCTGATTCCCGACCCACCGATCTCGAGACCCCGCGCCCCCTTTCCCGCAGGGAGGCCCTCAAGCTCGGTCTGGGCGCCCTGGCCGCTGGAACTCTTGCAGGCGGACCACTTGCCGGGCACCTGGCCGGCGCCTCCACTTCGGCGATGACGGGGCGTACCTCCCGGTGGGGGACCGGGACACCGGAAGACCTGATCCTCAAGACGATCCCCGCCAGTGGCGAGCAGATTCCCGCCGTGGGAATGGGGACCTGGCAGACCTTCATGGTGGACGATGTGGAGGAAGAGCTGGCCCCACTCCGGGAGGTGC
>SLSF01000340.1 GCA_007130605.1 Gemmatimonadota bacterium
CTCACGGTGGAGGGGCTCTGGGAGCCGGATTGGCCGCATCTGCCTTCCCTCGAGGTCGACACCCTGATCTCGCCGTCGGATGGAGATGGGGTCGGGCTGGTCGCCCCCCTTCATGCCGCAATCCTGGCGGATGACCGGATCGTGGTTGCGGACGTCGGCACGCGTCGGGTCTGGATCGCGTCGGACGCCGGGGAGTGGAGCGAGGGGCCGGGGCCGGGCGAGGGGCCCGGGGAGCTGCGATCCATCGGAGGCGTGTGGCCCTCCAACGGGGGCTTCATCGTGCATGATCCGCAGGCAGGGGACCTGGTGCGTTTCGATGCGGACGGGGGGTGGCTCGACCGGAGCGGGGTGGGGATCGAGCATGCGGTTCACGGTGCGGGCAGCTCCATCGGAGCGTGGGCGCCTTCGGTACACCGGGTGGACGCCGTTGAGTGGCTGGCTGTGGTTCCCATGACCTCCGAGATCCGCTCGGACGGACCGGTCCAGAGGGTCGAAGCCCGGTTCGTCCGGGTCTTCGGACATCCCGCGGACCGTGAAATGTCGCTCGGGACCGGCCCACTTCGCGATCTCTTCGTGGAGGGAGGGGGAGGGGCGCCCATTCCCTTTGCGCGGAGCTCCTACGCTGCGGCGGCGTCGGGGTCGGTCGTGATGTTCCTGGGCGACGACCCCTTCGTCGAGGTGCAGGGTCCCGACGGAACGGTCACACGCAGGGTGCGGTGGACGGATGCCCCGCAGGCGTTGGGGGCGTCACACCGGGGCGCTCTCGGCGACTACATGCGGGAGATCGCGCCTGACGACATCCCGCCCGAGGCCCTCGAGAACCTGATCGCGAACTTCCAGGACATCCCCCTTCCCGAGAGGCTGCCCCACCTGGGGGACCTGCGTCTCGGTGAGGACGGCGCCATCTGGCTGGGGTGGCCGGAGCGTTCGGGGCTCGAGGTGCCCACCGAACCCGAGCTGGTCCGGGAGTGGCGCATGGTCCCTCCGGAAGGGTGGGACGGGGAGGCGCAGGTCTTCCGAGTGACCCTCCCCGAAGGTGCCACCCTCCTGGGGCCGGCGATCGAGGCCGGGGAGGCGCGGGCTCCGGGATGGTCCGGGACCGTTCGACGGGGCTCCTTCTTCGTTCTGCTCCGCGACCCCATGGGGCGCCAGGGGATCGGTGTGCTTCGATACGGAGCCACAGCGCCGTGATTGGTCCGGTCACGTGGGGCGGTCTCGGGGTCGGGATCGGCTCGGGGATCTGCCCGGCCCGGCGTGCAGCCGGTCTTTCCCCCGTCGACGCGATGTGGCACGAGCAAGCTTCATTTGAGATAGGAGGCTGGAGATGGGAGTGGTGGTGAAGCTCGATTCGATTCTCGAGGCGATGGACCTGCCCGGCGAGTGGGAGTCGTTTCTGGACCCGGAGACCGGGGAGATCGTCTCCATCGGCGAGGAGGAGCGGTTTGCGCTGGATCGAGAGGACCGGGACGGCCTTTCCGCCTGGTTGCAGGAGGCGGTGGAGAGAATCGAGCGGCTGCTGGACTCGGGCCGGGCGCTGCGGCTGCCCGACTCGTACGACATCCACGAGTGGGAACTGATGCGGAGGTTCTCTTCGTCCATCGACGATCCGGTGCACCGGGATGAACTCCTGGCTGTACTCCATGGCCGTGGGGCGTTTCGGCTGTTCAGGATGACGGTGGCGCGCCTCGGCCTGCGGGACGCGTGGTTCGAGCACCGGGCCCGCGCGCTCCGGCGGATCGCGGTGGGGTGGCTGGACGATCACGGGATCCAATACGTGGAAGCGGGCGGTGGTGACATCCCGTAGGGGGCTTCGATCGGTTCTGTCGAGGGCCGTATCTGCCGGTCCCTCTTGCCAATGGGGCGGGCGGGAGGCCATCGTCGTGTATGGCCACTCCCGACCTGACCCCCGACCTCCTCGAGGACATCCGCGCCGACCTGGAGGCCCAGCTCGCGCAGCTCGAAAAGAGCATGGCGGTGACGGAGGAGGCGGTGCGACCCGTGGAGCTGGACCAGCAGGCGGTCGGACGTCTCTCCCGCATGGACTCTCTCCAGAACCAGCACATGAGCCAGAACCTGCAGGAGCGGGAGCAGGTGCGCTACGCCGCCATCCAGGCGGCGCTCCGGCGGATCGAGGAGGGGAGCTACGGGCGATGCACCGCGTGCGGCTCCACCCTGCTCCCCGGGCGGCTCATGGTCATGCCCGAGGTCGAACAGTGCTCGGGCTGTTCGTCCTGAACGGTCATCCGGCGCAGGGGTCCCGTTGGCACGAGTTCAGGGTTCAATTCACCCTGTGGAGGGGGCGCGGTCCGGTGGCATACCAGGCGGCAATTGCGAGGGGGAGGAGAGTGACCAGGAGGGACCGGCCCATGTGATTCGGATCTCTCAAGCTTCGGACGGCGTCGGCGAGGACCTCCGGATGCGGGACCACACCTCCGGTGATCTGATGAAGTGGACCGGCCGGGAGGAGAAGCGCGACGAAGAGGATCGGAAATGTCAGGCAGATTCCCATCCAGAGGAGGAGTGGCCGGTCGGTGGCGGAGAGGACGGCGGCCCCGGCCAATCCGGTCGCTACGAGGAGCCAGAGGGTGCGAGCCAGGTAGTCCGCGGTGGCCATCGGCTCCCCTGCCAGGAGCGC
>SLSF01000143.1 GCA_007130605.1 Gemmatimonadota bacterium
AGGGACGCGACATCGACCTGGTCGATGCGCACCGGGAGTTCTACGACCGGTACTCCGAGAAGCTCCGGCAGGTGCAGGGAGGGAGCTGAGGCGCAGGGCGAGCGCTCACGGCAGTCACCCCGGGAGGCCGAGGCCCCGACGAGACCCCGTGCTCCGGCACCCGACCCCCCTTCTTCCGGCTCCGGCCGGGGGGAGGGGGGTTTGTCGTGCTTGTCCGATGCGGAACCCCTCCGTATTATGCCTCCGTGAGTGTGGCGGGGTGGCTGTGCGGTATTCCTTTTCCCGGGGGGAGGACCGAGTGGCGAATGAGCCGGACCGCGGCGAGGTGACGGTCCTTCTCCAGGCATGGTCCGGAGGGGACCGGGAGGCGGGCGAGCGCCTCTTTCCCCTCATCTACCGGGAGCTCCACCGAATCACCTCGATCCAGCTCGGGAAGAGCCCGGCCCAGATCACCCTCCAGGCCACCGAAGTCCTCCACGAAGCGTACATCCGGCTCGCCGACCAAGACCGGAGCGACTGGAAGAACCGGGCGCACTTCTATGCCCTGGCCGCTACCGTCGTCCGGAGGGTCCTCCTGGACCACGCCCGCTTCCGCCTCGCCGACCGGCGGGACCGCCGGGTGGAGGTGTCCATCGATGCCGAAGATGCCCGGGGCCTCATGAGCCGGGAACGCGCCGACGAACTCCTCCGCCTGAACGATGCCCTCACCGCCCTCTCCGAACTCGATGCCCGCCGGGCAAGGGTGGTGGAGCTCCGCTACTTCGCGGGACTCGAGGTGAAGGAGACCGCCGAGGTCCTCCAGGTCTCGCCGGCCACCGTGAAGCGGGACTGGGCCTTCGCCCGGGCCTGGCTCCTCCATCGACTGAACCCCGATCCGGAGACCCCCCCGGACTCGGCCCTCCAGATTCCGGAGGGACCCCCCTCGTCCTCCCCCTCCCCTCCCGCCCCATGACCGACGAAGCACCGAGCGACGCCCAGCCGGACGGGCCCCTCGACCCGCTGGCCGAGCACTTCGACGCCCTACTCGCCCTGGAGACCGCCGCCGCGAGGGCCGAGTACCTCGAATCGCTCCGGGGCCGTGACGCCGAACTCGCCGGCGAGCTCGACGGGCTCCTCCGTGCGTACCTCTCCGACACCCGCTTCCTCGTGGAGTCCCTTCCGGAGGAGGAGCGGGAGCTGGTGGGAGAGGAGGTCGACGGCACCCTCACCGCACGACGGGTGGGGCCGTGGGCCCTCGACGGGGTCCTCCACCATGGGGGCATGGGCACCGTCTACCTTGCCCATCGGGCCGACGCCGACTTCGAGCAGCGGGTCGCCCTGAAGGTGATCCGGCTGGGTATGGAGCATCCGGAAGCGATCCGCCGCTTCACACTGGAGCGGCAGCTCCTGGCCCGCCTGGAGCACCCGGGGATCGCCCGGCTCCTGGACGGGGGCACGACCGAGGACGGCCTCCCCTTCCTGGTCATGGAATACGTGCCCGGCGAGCCCATCGACCAGTGGTGCGACCGGACCCAGCCCCCGGTGGACGAGATCCTCCGGCTCTTCGACGAGGTGTGCGAGGCCGTCGACTTCGCCCACCGGAACCTGGTGATCCATCGCGACATCAAGCCTTCGAACCTCCTGGTGACCCCCGACGGGCACGCCAAACTCCTGGACTTCGGGATCGCGAAGCTGGAAGCCGGCGAGGAGGGTGCCGCCACCGTCCCCCTGACCCGCCACCGGATGCTCACCCCGGCGTGGGCGAGCCCAGAACAGTACCGGGGGGAACCGGTGAGCACCGCCACAGACGTCTACTCGCTGGGGATCCTCCTCTACCGGCTCCTTACCGGTCGCGCCCCCTACCAGATCGAGGAAGGGACCACCATCCGCGAGGCGGAGCGGCTCATCTGCGACACCCTGCCCATCCTTCCGAGCCAGGCGCTCCCCGACCTCGATCCGCGACGCCGACGGCTCCGGGGGGACCTCGACACCATCGTGATGAAGGCGCTCCGCAAGGAGCCGGAGCGCCGCTACCCCTCGGCGCTGGCCCTCGCCGAGGACCTGCAGCGCTTCCGCCAGGGTCGGCCGGTGAGCGCCCGCCCCGACACCCTGGGCTACCGGGCCCGCCGCTTCGCCACCCGGAACTGGCCCGCCCTGGCCGCCACCGCCGCCATCTTCGTGGCGCTGGTGGCGGGGCTCGGAGCCGCCCTCTGGCAGGGGGCGATCGCCGAGGAGCAGCGGGACCTGGCCCGCGCCGAGGCGGCCACTGCGGCGTCGGCGGTGCAGTTCCTCAAGTCGGTGCTCTGGGCGGGGAACCCCTGGGACGACGACGCCGAAGCGGTGGAGACGGTGGACGACGTGCTCCGTTACGCCGAAGTGCAGATCAACCCCGTCCTGGCGGACCAGGTCGGGGCCCGGGCATTCATCCTGTCCGCACTGAGCGAGATCAGCTCCGGACGGGGCGACCTGGAGCGCGCCGACCGCTTCAGTGTGGAAGCGATGGCGCTCATGGAGACCCACCCGGACGAGGTGGGCGCGTACGCGGGCGAGATCCTCCGGGCCCGATCGCTGGCGCTCCAGGAGAATGGCCGGATCACCGAGGCGAGGGATGTCGTGCTCGAGGCCATCGAGCGGCTCGAAGCCCGGGAGCCCCTCCCGGTGGAGGCCCTCGCCGAGGCGCTGAACCAAGCCGGCACCCTCGAGCTCGAGCTGGGGAATCCCGAAGAGGCCGAGGGGTGGTTCCGGCTCATCCTGGAGCACCGGGCAGCCCACGGCGCCGATGCCCCGGTCCTGGTCACCCGGGTGCTGAACAACCTGGCCGTGGCCCTCATGAGCCAGCCCGATCGTCAGCTCGAGGCGGTCGAGGCCCTCGACGAGGCGATCCCCACCGCCCGGGCCGCGGGGGCATCGGATCCGGTGGTGGCGACCCTGGTGGTGAACCAGGCGAACCTCCTCATGCTCCTGGGGGAGTGGGAGGCGTCGGAGGCCGCCTTCTTGGAGGCGGTGGGTCTCATGGAGGCCTCCCTGGGCTCCGACCACCCCTCCACACTCATGGCCACCATCTCCCTCGGGTCACTCCACGAGGCCCTCGACGCCTTCGAGCACGCCGAACTCCTGCTCCGTCCGGCACTCCATCGGTCGGTGGCGACTCTCGGGGCCGACCACCCCACCACCGCCTACGCCCAGAACATCATGGCCGCCACCCTCTGTCGGCATGGAGGGGAGGAGCGGGGACTCGAGGGCCTCGTGCTGGCCCGGGCGTCGCTCGAGACCCGCACGGCCCTTCTCCCCGAGGACCACTGGCTCCTGGCGTCGGGGGCCGCACTCGAGGGACGCTGCCTCCTGGAGCTGGCGCGCCTCGACGAGGCCCGCCCCCTCCTGGAATCGGCACTCGCCACCCTGCGGGAGGTGCAGGGTGACGAGCACCGGATCACCATCCGGACCGGGGAGTGGCTCGACCTCCTGAACGCCCGGTCGAGCCTCGCGGTCAGCCCCCGATCCGAAGCCCTATGATGGCCCCCGCGTCGTAGATCTCGGGAAGAGAGGTGGACAGATTGACGAGGACGGCCGCGTCGAGAAGAGCTCGGTTTCCGAGCCGGAAACGGACTCCCGGCGCCAGGTCCACCACATTCTCGCCATCGGAGAGGCGGGCAATCAGGTCACCCCCGATGGAGACCCGCTGACCCACCCCGTACATGGCCCCACCGGAGAACTGGACCACCGACTCCCCGTCGAGGTCGTCGGTGGGAAGGGTGAGGCCCAGCGAGCCATGGATCGAGGCCCCCTGGAGCTGGCGACTCACCGCGCCGCCGAGTCCGATGACCACCCCCTCGGCCCCGAAGCCGTCGGAGCCCACGGGAAGCCCCAGGGCTCCGTAGCCGGCCACCGCCGTCCGGCCATCGGGCGACTCGAAGAGGCGTGCCTTGGCGAAGATGGAGGCGTCTCCCTGCCCGCTCTCCGAGACCGAGAGGTCGCCCTGGGAGATCTCGAACTGGCTCCATGGCTGGAGTGCGGCCCCGACGATGAACCGATCCGACGGGGCGTAGTGGATGGAGAGGGCGGACTGGGTGACTTCGTAGTCGAAGGTGACGCCGGTGCTCATGAAGCTCCCGGTGGTGTGCCCGACCACGAGGGACCCGCCCAGCGCCCCGGCCGGCACCATCACCGCACTCTCGGTGAGGATCGGCACCGACCAGTGCGCCGCCTCCTCTCCGGCAGCCAGGGTCGGGGGCGCACCCCCGAAGGCCCCGACCTGGGCGGTGAGCCCCGCCGGCAGGAGGAGCGCCACAAGGAGGGGCGCCAGGAGGGAGAGGAGGATGCCGTCTTCCCCTCCCCGAAGGAACGGGTTCCAATGAGCGGCATTCATGAGGGACCTCATTCGCGTTCGAAGGTGAGGGTGGTGCCGGCGATCCGGATGCGGTCGCCGGGCGAGAGGGTCGTCTCCTGGATGGGGCGGCCATTCACGAAGGTGGGGTTCGTGCCACTCAGATTCCGGACGGTGACCTCACCGCCCCCTCCGGTGGGCACCACGACCGCGTGCTCCCGCGAGGTCGCGGTCTCGGAGAGGACGACCTGGCAGCGGTCGGGATCCCGTCCGATCTTGATCCCCGACTGGGGGATGTCGAAGCGGTTCCCGCGCAGGGGGCCGTCGGAGACCACCAGGCGCGCTCCGGCCGCCAGCGCCTTCCTCCCCGTCACCGCACCGATGCGGGCCGGACCCGGCATCCCTCCCACCGCCGCACCGGCCATGGCGGGCTGGGGCTGGGCGCGCTGACGCATGACGAAGCCCAGGACCACGAGGGCGAAGCCGGCGAGGACGAGGGCGATGATGGTCACCGGCACCCCGGTCTCGGTGCCCCGCTGGGCCACCGCCTGGCTACGGAGCTGGATGGCGTCGGGGAGGCCGGCGTGGACCCGGAGCACCTCGTCGAATCCCTCCACCGCAGCGCTCCAGCGCCCGGCGTGGTAGGCGTCGAGGGCCGTGGTCCAGGTGCGGTTGAAGAGCCCCTCGGTGGTCGGGGTCACCCCCTCGGCCCGGACGAACTCCATGATGGTCTGGGTGGGGACGGCGAAGTTGAAGCCCTGGATCGCCTGGGCGCTGCCGTCGGCCTGCTGGGCAATACTGCCGAAGGTGGTCATGCCCACCACCTCGCCCCGGCTGTTGAAGACCGGCCCCCCGGAATTCCCCCAGGTGGTGGAGGCGTCCATCTGCATGACCTCGGCCCCGCCCACTGCGGTGCGGAGGCTCGAGACGCTCCCCCGGGTGAAGCTGGGCTCGAGCTGGGTCCGCTCGCTCAGGTAGGGATGGCTCTGCACCACCCCCGGGTAGCCGGCCACATAGAGGTCGTCGCCCGCGGAGAGCTCGGCGGAGTTGCCCAGGGCCACCGTGGGCAGGTCCCGCCCCTCGATCTTCACCAGCGCCACATCCTTGCCCGATTCGAAGGAGACTCCCGGAAAGGAGATTCGCCCGGGAAGGGCCTCCATGCCGGCGCTGTACTGCTTCACCTCGGCGGTGTACCGGTCGCCATTCTGGAGCACCACCTGGAGATTCTTGATCAGCCCCACCTGTGCACGCTGGACGAGCTCGGGAATGATCAGGATCAGCTCCTCCTGTGTCAGCTCGCGGCCCAGGTACTGCTGCACCTGCGGGAGATAGCTCTCCTGGATGAAGTGGAAGAGCATCTGCTGCTTCAGCTGCTCCTCGTTCTCGTCGTGGTACTGGGCCACCACATGCCCATTGGTTACCAGGTAGCCGTCGGGGGTGATGAGCCATCCCGAGCCCGATCCGCCGACCTGATGCTGACCGCTCAGCGTCTGTCCGTCGAGCTGGATCTGGATGTGCCCCGTGATCTGGGTCTGGACCAGGACCACCGCCGGCTTCACCTGCTGGTACATCCGCTGTCGTTCCTGCTGGGTGAGGTCCTGGGCACCGGCCGGAGCCGCGCCCACCCCCGCGACGAGCAGGGTCAGCACGAGCCACCCTCCCGTCCTGAATCGAATTCCGAAATCACCGAACATCGTCTGTCCTCCCTGAGATTGGGCCCCGATTCGTGCGGGGCGGATCGAGGCGCCTTCAGGCACCCTCGGTTTCGTCGAACACCACGCACTTGAAGACCCACTCCGAGCCTCCGAGACCGACCCGGTCTCCATCGGAAAGGACCTGCTGCTGCACCGGCACTCCATTCACCGTGGTGCCATTGGTGGAGTCGAGGTCGGTGAGGGTGTAGCGCCCCTCCTGGAAGCGGAGGCTGGCGTGGCGGTCGGAGACATGGTCCCCATCGAGCTGGACCTCGCACCCGGACGCCGCGCCGATGACCATGCGCTCGCCCCGGAGGGGGTGGCTCTTCCCGCGGTCCGGTCCGGTGGCGAGGACGAGCCATCCGACCCCGCCCGGCGTGGGCGCCCGCTGGAAGATCTCGGTCCTCCGGGACTCCGGAGCGGAGACCGCCGCCATCGCCGGGGGTGGAGCCTGGGCAGGCTCCGGCCTGGAGCCCCCGGCCATCCGGGTGGCATCGACCTTCACCGTGCGCGCCAGGGCCGGATCCTCGTCGCGGCTGGAGGGACAGTAGGGGCACACCTCCCATTCGGGCTCCATCCGGTGGCCATTGTTGCAGACCTTCTGCGTCGGTTCCATCGTCATCGGTCTTCGTCTCCATCGGTCCGTTCCGCGGGAGTCAGGGAGCCATCCTCCGCCGGAACGGACCCGGGGGAAGGCGTGTCGTCGAGGGGTTCTGGTATCTCGGTCTCCGGCGTCCTCTCGACCGGGGTCCCGGCCCGCACACTCCGCTCTCCAATGAGGGCGGCGGTGGCCAGGATCACGAGACCGGCGGCCATGAGGGCATTCGAGAGGCGGGTCGGGACGGCGCTTGAAGGACGCTTCCGCTCGGTCCCGGCGGTCGCCGCCCGGGATCGCGCGCGGGCATGGTGGGATCGTGCGCATCGGGAGGCGTCGGGGTCGTGCGGAGTGTCGGAGGCGTTCGGATCGTCGGATCGACCCCGGGAGTCCCCCGCCACCCCGGGCAGGGGCTGGGTCCGGTCGAGCCCGCCCCGCACCGGCCGCGCGTCCAGGTGCACGACGACGGCGGTGATGTTGTCGGGTCCGGAGCGCTCGTTGGCCATGGCCACCAGGGTCCGCGCCGCCGTCTGCGGGTCGGGCTCCTCGGCGAGCACCCGCACCAGGTCGGCGTGGGCGACGGGTCCGTGGAGGCCATCGGTGCAGAGGAGGAAGCGGTCGCCCTCGGCAAGGGTCACCGACCGGGTGAAGACCCCGAGGTCGGCGCCCACCCCGAGACACTCGGTGAGCATGTGACGGGCCGGGTGATCGGCGATCTCGGACTCGTCGAGGACCCCGGCGCGGCGCTGCTCCGCCACCCAGGAGTGGTCCTCGGTGAGCTGTTCGAGTGCGCCGCCCCTGAAGC
Source organism: Gemmatimonadota bacterium (assembly GCA_007130605.1). Taxonomy (GTDB): domain Bacteria; phylum Gemmatimonadota; class Gemmatimonadetes; order Longimicrobiales; family Gaopeijiaceae; genus SLBA01. Next base: position 7,398 of record SLSF01000143.1, read on the forward strand.
GGTAGAGCCGGGAGTCCCCCACATGGGCAATGTGGAGCCGGTCGTCCCGCACGCAGGCGAGGGTCGCGGTGCTCCCGGCCCCGGCGGAGAGCCCCTCCTCCCGCCCGAAGTCGACGAGCGCCCGATTCGTCTCCACCAGGAGTGCCTGGAGCTGTCCGAGGAAGGGCGTCGTGTCGTCGTCGGCCTCCGAGAACCAACCCCGGATCCGCCGGGCGACGAAATCGCTGGCCACGTCGCCGGCCTCGTGGCCCCCCATCCCGTCGGCCACCAGGAAGAAGGCGTCGCCTCGTCCCGGAGCGGGGGCCCCGCCATAGGGGACGAAGGCGGCCAAGGCATCTTCATTCCGCTCCCGCTGGCGTCCTGGATCGGTGACGAGCCCGATGCGGAAGTCCCACCGGCCCGCCGGCCGGTCAGTACCGTCGTTGGGGGCGGTCACTGGTCCTCCTCCGATTCGTGCCGCTCGGCTTCGGCCCCGATGATGATCCACCGACCGCTCCGGTACGCCAGGGTCCAGTAGATGTGGACATCGTTCATCTCCACGTGCGGGCCCCCACTTCGGGGGGTACCGCTGAGCCAGGTGTGGAAGTCCACCCGGGCCCGCGTGGCATCCTCGAAGTAGATGCGCACATTGCGCACCTCGCTCCGGATGGAGTGGTAGGCGTCGTGGAGGTCGGCCAGGTCCTCCACCGCCTCGAGGGCGAGCTCCTGGCTCAGATCGCCGGTGAATTCCACCCGGTCGCCGGACTCGGTGGCCCGCCGCTGGCGTTCGACGATGCCGACGATCTCGCGCCGGGCCCGCTCGATGTCGAAGCCGGCGGGGAGGTTCTCGTAGCCCTCGGTGTCATCGAAGGTGGGGAAGGGAGCGGGGGCCTCGGGCTCGTCGGTGTCGGCGGGGCGGGCGTCGTCGCCGTCGGCATCCACCCGGTCGGTGGCATCGCCCCGGTCGCCCTCGGGAGCGGCCCCGTCGGCGTCGGCCCGGTCGGCAGGGGTACCGGGGAGGTCGTCCGAGTCCCGTCCGGCATTGTCTCCCGCACCACCGGCGTCGCCCTCTCCCCCTCCACCCTCGCCTCGGGCGCCGTCACCTCCGCCCGCGCCCCCGCCGTCCTCTCCTCCCTCGCCCCCACCGCCGCCGGGCCGGAGGGACCCGTCGGTGGGGAGGAAGGTACCCCCCCCGCCCGCGAAGGGGCGGGTCGTCCCGTCGGAGAGGAGGGTGGGCCCGCCACTTCCTCCACTCACCGGAACCGCCGAACCAGAGCCCGCCCCATGGGCGCCGCCCCCGAGGAGCCCGATGCCGAGACCCAGGGCGAGGATCCCCACCCCGGCCCAGAGGACCGGGGGAATCCCCCAGCGCCCCCGGGGCTGCACCCAGTCGGCGCCGCTCCGGGGAAAGGCGATGCGGGAGCCCCACGCGGCGGTGGTGTCGCGGAGGGCCTCCAAGGTGGGACGAAGGGGGGCGAGCCAGCCGGCGAGCCCGCCATCTGCGAGACCTCCGCCACCGCGCCCACCCTTGCCACCGGCACCCCCACCCGAGGCCGCCATGCCAGCGGCAGCCGCGGCAGGTCGCGGGGGAACCGAGGGCGCAGATTCGGCCGGTGCCGGATCCTGCACGGGTACCGAAGTCGGTCCGGGCACCGAGTCCCGCCCGGGCCCCGAGTCCCGCCCGGGCCCCGCGTCCGAATCCGCCGCGCGCTCCGGCCCCGCCCGAAGCGGAAGTGCGCACTGGGGGCAGGTGACGAAGGCGGCGTGCACCCGGAAGCCGCACTCCGGACAGGGTGTCGCGCCCGGCATGGCCTCCCCGCCCCCCCCCGCACCGTACCCGAGAAGGGGCAGGTCGACGGCTTCGAGCTCGAGGGTACGGAGGGTCGCCCCCATCTCGGCGGCGGAGGCGAAGCGGCGGTGGGGTTCTTTCTCGAGGGCCCGGGCCACCACGCCCACCAGCGCACCGGGAAGGCCCGGCATGGTGGAATCGAGGGGCGGAGGCGGCTCCTGGATGTGCTTGATGGCGAGGGAAATGGGATCGGTCCCCCGGAAGGGTACCCGCCCGGAGAGCATCTGGTAGAGGAGGATCCCGAGGGAGTAGAGGTCGCTTGCACCCGTCACCTCGCGCCCCCCCGCCTGCTCCGGCGACATGTAGTATGGGGTCCCCATGAGAATCCCGGTGCGGGTGCGCGCCATGGCGTCGCCCCCGGTGATGCGGGCGATGCCGAAGTCGGTGATCCGGGGGCGCCCCTCGGGGGTGAAGAGAATGTTGTCGGGCTTGAGGTCGCGGTGGACGATGCCCTTCCGGTGGGCCGCATCGAGCCCCGCGGTGAGCTGGACCGCCACATCGCGGACGGTGCCCGGCGCCAGGACACCCTCCCGGGACAGGAGCTGGCCGAGCGAGGGGCCCGCCACATATTCCATGACGATGCAGAAGGACCCCGCTACCTCCTCCACATCATAGATGTGCACGATGTTCTCGTGCTGGAGCCGGGCCAGGACCTCGGCCTCGCGGCGGAAACGGGCCAGGTGCTCTCTCGACTCGGCGAGCTGGGGAGAGAGCATCTTGATGGCCACCGTCCGATCGAGATTCATCTGGGTGGCCCGGTAGACCACCCCCATCCCGCCACGCCCGAGCTCCGCGTCGATCCGGTAGCGGCCGATCGTCTTTCCGATCATGGTCGATCATCCGTCGTCTGGAGGGTCGCGGGGGTCGGGTCCGTCGCCCATCCCCCTGCACTCTCCAACGCGTGTTTCCCCGGCTGGAGGGCTCATTGGTGGGGGCTCCCGGGAGCGCGCGAGGGGGCCCGGAGGAGGCCGGGCATGGCCCGGGGGGGGCACGAGCGGGGCAAGGCGGGGTCGGAACCGCCGCGCCCCCCCGAGGGTTGGAGATTCCGTGCCACCTCTCCCCCCGCACCGGCAGGGCCCTTGAGCTCCCAACCCCCTCCCCTCGCCCCGACCTCCCGCTCCATCGGGCTCGTGGGGGCCACGGGGATCGGGGTGGCCGCAATCGTGGGAGGCGGGATCTTCGTGCTGGGTGGGGTCGCCATCGCCGAGGCGGGGGGCGCGGCCATCGTCGCCTTCACCCTCAATGGGGTGATCGCCCTCATCACCGCCCTC
>SLSF01000211.1 GCA_007130605.1 Gemmatimonadota bacterium
GCTCGTGCTCGGAATGCGCCGATTCCTGGATCGCGGCTGGCTCATCAGTATCCTGGGGGCCGTGCTTCTGGCCCTTTTCGACCTGATGATGCTCTTTGCGGCCTTTGGGATCGGAGTGGGTACCATGGGTCAACTACTGCACCATTGACCGGAAGGAGAGGACGCGACTCGAAGCCGCGCCCCACGGCAGTGGACCCGGAATCTCAGAAGGCGGCCCGGAGGGTCAGCGACAGGCGGCGGGGCTCCAGGATGTTGTTGTAGACATTGGAGAAAGCCGTGACCTCGGGATCGTTCCGGAGGGAGTAGGGGCGGTAGTCGACGAAGTTCCAGTCCAGGAGGTTCTCCACCGTGGCATTCATGGTCAGTCGCTCATTCATCCTCCACGATGCACCCAGGTCAACAAGGGTGTAGGCCTGGAAGTCTCCCAGCGCTTCCGTGGCGCCCTGTGCGCTCCCCCCCAGGTGGGGTTCGTGGAAGGAGTCCGGCCGGTGGCGGGAACTCCGGTACTGTCCGCCGAGACGTGCCTCCACCGATGGGGAGAGCTGCCAGGCGAGCCTCGCGTTCAGCATGTGCGCCGGAACCCCGAAGAGGGGGTCTCCCTCGCTGAGTCCCGCGGCGGCCCCGGTGGTCACCTCGCTCCGGGTGAAGGTGTAGTCGGCCCGGACCCGCCAGTGGTCGCCCAAGCGACTCCGAACCGAGAGCTCAACGCCCTGCAGAAGCGCCTCTCCGATGTTCGCCGTCTCCCCTCCGGTGGCCGCCACGGGACGCTCGATGCGGTCGGTGAGTTCGGTGCGGAATGTGACCAGCGACGCCATGAGTCCGGGCCCCCGGTCCATCTCGAGTCCCGCCTCCCAGTTCGTGCTGAGCTCGGGCTTCAGGTCGGGATTGCCGAAGAGGGGATCACGGCCATTGTTGCCGAAGCCGATGATCCCATCCTCGAGCTGCTCCAGGGCCGGAGCCCGGTAGCCACGGGCGACCCCACCCTTCACGGCCCAAGTGTCGGACCAGGCCCATACGGCGTAGGCCCGGGGCGAGAGCTGTGACCCGAAGGTGGAGTGGTGATCCAGCCGCGCGCCCCCCGTGAGGGTGAGCCGGTCCGTCGTCCGCCACTCGTTCTCGGCGAAGAGACCGAACTGTTCGCTACGGAAGGTCCGATCGGGAATCCCGTCGGTCATCTGCGCATCGAGAAACTGTCCACCGAGGCTCACCGTGCTGGACCCGAGAAGCGCCACATAGCGGGTGTCCACCGTCACGGTCCTGGACTCCAGGGTCCGGGGGGTGCCCCTCCGCCCCGACTCCTCGGTGGCGGCTCCACTGGGGATGGTCCGTCCCGTGGTCTCGGTGGCGTTCACTGCAACGGAGCTGTCCCAGAAACCACGTCCCAGGGCCCAGCGGTGGCTGGCGTACAGCTGATCCCGGTTGAAACCCAGCTCCTGGTCGTACCCCCGGAGCCGGTCGGGATAGGCCGGACTTCCAGGCTCGGCTCCCAGGTTGATCTGCCCGAGCTGGCCGAACTCGTTGTCGTACGTCTGTCGGGTGAGGTCGGCGCCCAGGCGCACCTCGTGCGCTTCCGCCGGTGTCCAGCCCAGCTCCATTCCCCCGGTCCGGATCGTTCCGCGGGTGGGAAGCTGACCCATGGTCCGCTGCCGGTCGATGCTCTCGTCCCGACCCGGAAAGTCCACCTCGGTGGCCTGCCTTTCGAAGGCGCGCGCCTGTGCCTGGAGCGAGAGAACCCCGGGAACGAGAGGCCCGTTCGCCCAGAACTCCCCGCCCCCGTGGTGTCCGAAGTCCGGGTCCGTCTGCAGCGTGGCATCGAGGGCGAGCTCTCCCCTCCAGTTCTCCTGCGGCCGCCGGGTGATGATGTTCACCACCCCACCCAGCGCATCGGATCCGTAGAGGGTGGACATGGGACCCCGGATGACCTCGATCCGCTCGATGGCCGCCACCGGAGGAAAGAAGGCCGCGCCCGAGTCGTCGAAGGCATTGGGCGCCACCGTCCCCGGAACGCTCTGCCTTCGTCCATTGATGAGAACCAGGGTGTACTCGGACGGGAGCCCCCGAAGACTTATGGTCCGGTTCCCGGTCTTGTTGCTCCTGGCGTCGGTGCCGTCGATGTCCACGCCAGGGAGGTCCCGAATTGCCTCGGACAGATTCCGGAGGGGGCGCATGGAGATTTCCTGGAGGCTCAGGCGGCTGATGCTCGCCGGCGCCAGTCGGACCGCCTGCTCGAACCCGGCAGCGCTGACCACCACCTCCTCGAGACGGATGGCGTTGGCCCGGGTGGTATCCGCCGACCCCGCCCGCGAGGTGACTTCGGCGGTCGCGTCGTTGGATGTGCCCGTCTGCTGCGATGCGATGGAGGCAGGCAGAAGGAAGAGGACGAAGGAAAGCACCAAGAGGACTCGGGGCATCTGGGAAGGCATGGGCCAGGTCGATCCGGTGGGGGGCCGCTGCGACCCCTGGGTGCTTGTTGAGATTGATTCTCAGGTGCATCATAACCTCAACCCATGGCGGGACCCTGTCAAGGTGGTTGTGGATCCCCATGGAGACGATCGACCGAGGCATTGGATCCCCTTCCGCACCCGGAGGTACGATCAGGATACCGTGCTCCTTCCGGGCGCCTCCCTCACTGGA
>SLSF01000139.1 GCA_007130605.1 Gemmatimonadota bacterium
GGGATCTTCCACAAACACGCCAACATCATCGTCAATCTGGGCGGGGCCCGGGCCTCCGAGGTCCGGCACTTGATCGACCTCGCCCACGACACGGTCCTCCGCGAGACCGGCCACGAACTCGAGACCGAGATCGGATTCGTAGGAGAGTTCTGAACGTTGCAGGACCGGGGTGATCCCCCGAATCATGAAAGATCCGCAATGGGTTCCTTCCTGAGGTGACTCCCCTGTGCCGACTCCTGACCGTCCACCTCCTCGACGACGAGGGCCACGACCTCGTCCGCCACGACTTCGAAACCCGCCTCCTCGCCATGGCCGAGGGCCCCGAAACCGGGCTGGTGAGACTCGAGTCGTACACCCTCCCGTGATGTAGCGTTTACGCTACAACTCTCGCCGGAGGTCGATTCCGCTGGGTCGGCGGCCGGGATGGAGGGCAGAATCATGTAGCGTTTACGCTACAGGGCCCGCAGAATCCTGTCCCCATGAGCTGGAGGCGGGTGCGGGGGACGGGGCGCTGTAGCGTTTACGCTACAAGCCGCCTCTCACTCCCACCGTCAGGTAGCGTTTTCGCCACATGCCCTCTTCGGGAGCCGGCCGAAGACTTCACGCAGTGGACGAAAATCCGGAAAACGCAGCGAAAAAATCGGCGCATTCCGGATTCTATGCGAATAATGACGACAATCCGGAACGGGCCCTCGCGCCGTCGGCGCCCAATCCGGATTCTATGCGAATAGCGACGAAAATCCGGAAAACGCCTTCGAAGGCGCGGCGTTTTCCGGATTTTCGTCCTCCGAACGGGACGCCGGGCGGCGTCCCCGCAACGGTCGCCGCGTCCGCGATCCGGTCATCCTACCCTTTCGCCAGCTCCCGGAGCAGCGCCCCATCGATCCGATGCCCGCCCGGATGGACCCGGACCCGGTAGTCGATCCCGGCCTCCCGCAGCCGGGCCTCCTCTCCCTCCTCGTCCCCCTCCACCCGGAGCGGGTCCTCCTCCCCCCGGACGAGGACGAGCGACTCGAGGGTCCGGAAGCGCGCCAGCCCCTCGTCCGGAAGATCCGCCGGAAGCGCGGCGCCCCAGAGGAGGAGTCGGGTCCGCGCCCGCGCCTCCGGCTTCCGGAAGGCCTCCCCGAGCCCCACCCAGCGGGCGGCGGTGTGGACGCCCTGCGAAAATCCGATCACCCGCACCGAAGTCCGGCGATCCCCCGCTGCACAGAGGGCCAGCCCCCAATTCAGGACCTCGTCCAGATACCCCACGTAGTCCTTGATCTCCGCCTCACGATCCTCGCGGGTCATCCAGCTTGCGCCCACCGGATCTCCCCCGCGATGCGGGCCGGGGCTCCCCTCGAGGTAGAAGCGGGAGAGGCCCTCGGGCGCCACCAGGAGGCGACTGGGGTCAAACAGCGCCCGAAAGTGACGGATGAAGCGGGGGGCGAGCTGGCGGTAGCCGTGGAGGAGGATCCAGAGCTCCGAGAGCGCCTCGGGCGTCCCCCCCTCGACTCCCCGCTGCACCGCCAGCCGGGCCCGCCGGGTCACCGGAAGGTGGACGATCCGGGTCATGGTCCGCCGGGAAGGCCGAAGTCGTGCACCCCGAACCAGCCGGTGACGGTCCAGACGAGCGCCGTCAGGTGGGCCGTCCCGAAGATCCAGAGGAAGAGCCGGGGGCCGCTGCGGTGCTCGATCCCCAGATTCTTCCAGACGAGGACGAGGGGGACCACCGCAAGCCACCCGTAGCGGGGCGCCAGGAACTCGGTCAGCGTCGGGAAGGTGTCGACGATCTGCGACGGCTCGGCCAGCCCTCCCACCACCCCCCTCACGAAGAGCCTCGTGAGGAGGGGGAGGAGGAGCATCATGTACGGGAAGACGAGAAGCGAGTTCACGAAGAAGAATCCCCCCTCCTTCGTCTCGATCCAGGGCTCCTCCCGGGTCATGGCACTTCCCGGGTCACGGCTCCACCGTGAAGGGAAGCTCCACCACCCCCCCCCGGGTCGATACGATGCGCGCCACCCCCGACGCCGGTCCGTCGATCTCCAGGTGGAAGGTCACCGACTTGGTCTCGCCGGCGTCGGTCCGCCCGGCATCGACCCCGCTCCCCGAGCCGATGAAGCGCACCTCGGCGTCGTCGTCGAAGTCCAGGACCGCCCGATCGGGCCGGACGATGGCCACCAGCTCCGCCTGCCGGAGCGCAGTGGGGATCCCGCCCACATTGGTCCAGGTCACCGTGACCTCGTGGACCTGGTCCGGACCATCCTCCTCGGGATTGTCCACCACCCGCGACTCGACTCCGTCCAGCTCGAGCCGGGGAAGGTGCTGGATGAGGGCGATGTTGAAGCGGGCCTGCTTCTCGGCCCACTCCTCCATGATGGGCGCAGGGGGATTCTGGAGGAAGAACTTCGGGTGGAAGCCCCCGACCTCGACGGTGCCGAGCTGCGGGTGGTCCACCTCGACCCAGTCCTTCCACCCCTGGCCGTCATTGTAGTTGTCGTCCCAGTAGAGGCGGTCCCAGTCGTCCATGGTCCCGTCGTCGTTGAAGTCGTCGAAGCGGGCGTTGTTCCAGAGTTCGTCGCCGTACCAGATGGCGCCGTAGTAGAAGTAGCCGTAGTCCGGCCCATGGCCGAAGAGGGGCCGCCCCCCGATGAAGTCGTCGTAGACACTCCCGGCTCCCGGATACCCGGTGATGCTCATCCCCAGGGTGTCGAAGTAGAAGAAGAGGTCCAGGTCCTCTTCGTACATGCGCTCGTACTGGGACGAGGTGGAGGGCCCCCGGAGGTGGAAGGGGGCCGAGGTGTCCATGTGGTTGACCACCGAGATGTGCGGATGGGTCAGGGTCCACATGACGAAGGAGTAGATCTCGGGCTCGGAGAGGGGATGCTCGCCGGCACCCACCTGGGTGTAGCCCCGCCCCGTCTCCTCCATCCCGGGCATGGGGCGCCAGTTCTCGAGGAAGTTGCGGTGGAGGTCGAGCCCCCCGATCCCGTCGGACCCGTACCGCCCCTCGCCCACATGGTCGATCCCCTCGGTCTCGAGGCGCCAGTCGCCCTGGCCCATCGGCACACGCTGCATGAGGCGCCCACTCTCGTCGTCCTCGCGGAGGACGGCGTTCCCATTCCCCTCGCCCACGTACCAGCGCATCTGGCGGATCGTCCCGTCTCCATCGAGGTCGACGGGGGGATTGGCGTCATAGAGGCCATTCCCGTCCTGGTCCACCGGCCGGACCGAGCTCCGGTTCCGCTGCGCCGTGTGGAGATAGAGGTTCGAGCCATCCGGATTCCCCTGGGGCCGGAGGTAGATGGTGAAGTTGTCCACCATCTCGGTCACCTCGGGGTCGTTTCCGTATCCCTCCACCAGGTACTGCATGAGCCAGAGGGTGGACTCCGACGGGGTGATCTCCCCCGCATGGCGCCCTCCATCGAAGTAGGACGCCGGCTTCTCGGTGTGATCCCCCGTGGCCCGGTTCGTCACCGTCGCCTGGTAGATGGGACGCCCCTCGAAGGACTCGCCCACCTTGTAGACCTCCACGATGTCCGGATACTCCTCGGCCCACCGGAACATCCAGTGGTACATGACATCCACCGTGTGGTAGCAGTCCCAGGTCAACTCGTCACCGGGCTCGTAGCAGACTTCGGGCTGCTGGACGCGGGGGAACATCGATGGCCCGTGCCGCTCCCCTCCCACGGTGTACCAGTCCGGATGCCGGTCCGACTCGGGGATGTAGTCGGGGGTCTGGGTCCAGTAGCTGGTGGGTGGGGCCACCGCCTGCGCCTGGCCCGGCAAGGGGAGGGCCAGGAGAAAGGCGACGGCGAGTGCCAGCGAAAGTGAAGCACGAATCATCGGGAGACTCCGTTCGGGTGTTGGATGAGAACGGAGATCCCTCCCCGTCCAGGTCGGCTCAGCGGTCCTCGTAGCCCCAGGGTGCCGGCGGGGGCTCCACGTCGAAGACGAAGGTGGCCCGGGTGGTGATCCAGGTCCGCGACCGGTTCTCGCCGATGTGGAGGGGTAGGAGGGGGATGGCACGCATGGCGTTCTCCGGCCTTCGGGGCATGTCGGTGTGTCCGGGCATCGTGGGACTTCCGCGGGGGCCCGTCAAGTGAGTCGCTCGACCTCCACCCGCCGCAGCTCCTTGCCGAGCTGGTTCCGGACCCGCAGGAGGAGGAGGATGGAGACGATGGCGAGCCCGATCGCGAGTCCCCACCAGAGCCCCTCCGCCCCCATGGAGAGGGGAAAGGCCAGGAGGAGCCCCAGGGGAATCCCCAGGATCCAGAAGCCCAGCGCATTGGCGAGCATGGGGACCCGGGTGTCGCCCACCCCGCGGAGGATCCCCGCCGACACCGCCTGGAGGCCGTCGAAGATCTGGAAGACCCCGGCGATGGGGAGGAGGGCGGCGGCAATGACAAGGGTCCCCGGATCCACCGTGAAGAGTCCGCTGAGGGCCCGGGGGAAGACCAGAAAAAGGAGCGCGGTGGTCGCCATGAAGCCGAGCCCCAGGAGGAGGGAGGCGGAGGCGGAACGCCGCGCCAGCTCGAGACGCTCCCCTCCGACGCCGTGCCCCACATGGACCGCTGCTGCCGCCGCAACGCCCACCGGGACCATGAAGGCGAAGGCGGCGAGGGTCAGCGCCACCTGGTGTCCGGCCATCGATTCGGTGCCGAGCCAGCCCATGGCCACCCCCACCATGGCGAAGGCCCCGAACTCGAGCTGGAGCTGGGCCCCGATGGGGGCGCCCAGGCGGACCATCCCCACCAGCGCCCGCAGACGGAGGATCCCCGGCCGGATGGGCTGGAGATAGGGCTTCAGGAGGGGCCACGCCATGGCCACCAGGAGGACGACGAGCCCCCACCGGCTGATGGAGCTGGCGATGGAAGAACCGACGGCGCCCAGCCGCGGCGCCCCCAGGTTCCCCCAGATGAGGACCCAGTTCAGGGCCACATTGAGGAGATTGGCCCCGATGATGGTCCAGACGATGGGTGCCACCCGGCTCATGGCCTGCAGGCTCTGCCGGAGGACGACGAAGAGGTAGAAGGGGAGGACGCCCGGAATCGACCAGAGGGCATAGCGGACCGCGATGGGGATCACCTCGTCGGGCTGCGCCGCCAGCCGGAAGGCCGGCTCCGCCAGGAGGAGGCCCGCACCCGCGAGGAAGGTCAGCGCCACCGCGAGGACGACCCCCCGCTGCATTGCGATGGCGGCGCCGGTGGGATCCTGCGCCCCCACCGCCTGCGAGACCAGGGGGTCGAGCCCCATGAGGAGCCCCATCCCGAAGACCGCCACCATGAAGAAGAAGAGGTTCCCCAGCGCCACCGCGGCGAGATCGGGGGCCGAGACCCGTCCCACCATCAGGGTGTCGATGAGCCCCATCGCGCTGAGTCCCACCTGCACGGCGACCACGGGTACGGCAAGACTGACGACGGTCCGGAAGTCGTCTCGAGCAGGCCAGCGCAGGGCACCCGTCACTCGCATCCCCTCCAATACAAAGACCCGGGAAGAGACAGGCCACCTCCGGCCCATCCCCTCCCGGGATCTTCACAGGGTCCGGTCAGTTCGATGCGGCCTGTCCGGAGAGTGCGCCGCCCCGCATCCCGATGAGGGCGTCGCGGTTCTCGGCTCCCGCACCCATGATGGCGTTGAAGAAGAGCTTGTAGGTCCCGGTGGACTGGGCCCGGAACTGCGGACGGAAGCCGATGAGGACGGCCTCACCGTCGCCCACCCGGGCCCGGACCACTGCCGGCATCCCGCCCAGGTACTCGTCGGCACCGACCTCCCATCCACTCATGAGCAGATCGGACTCGGCATAGCGGCCCACCACGTCCACCTGCCCCTCGTCGTCCACCTCCCAGGCCCGGGAGTTCTGGAAGAAGACCCCCGTCTCCTCGGCCATTCCGAAGCCGATGGGATGGCTCTGGTCGAAGTTGGTACGGATGAGAGAGCCGGGAATGAAGAGGTTCTCGCGCGAGATGCCGGAGGTGGCGTTCCGCACTGGAAGGTCGAGGGCCGAGATGGCGAAGTCGCCGGCGGCGTCGAAGGTCACCAGCGTCCCGCCGGCCTCCACCCACGCCCGCAGATTCGCGGCCCCTTCCTCACCCAGGCCACCGGTGTACGCCTCGGGCATCCGGGCGGGCGGGTTTCCATTCATGATGGAGCCGGCGCCCTGGTCGGCGAAGACGATGACATCGTACTCCGAGAGGTCGCCCTCCCGGAAGTCGGCGTTCCGGAGCGTGTCGGGCTGGAAGCCATTCTCGTGGAAGATGTAGCGGGTCCATCCCTCATCCATGTTCCCGGTCCAGGGCATGTACATCCCCAGCCGCGGCGCGTCGAGGGCCTCCATCGAAGCGTCGGGCACCGAGTCGAGGGCGACGAGGTCGATCCCCCAGCGCTCGGCCACCGACCGGACCCGGTCCCCTTCGGCGATGTAGGCACCCGGGACCATCTCGCCATTGGGCCCCTGGAAGGACTCGGTGACCAGGTGGACCCGCTCGCCCTCCACCAGGAGCTGGTTGGCCATCCCGCGGGCGTCATTGCGCTGCGCCGAGAAGGCGTAGCCGAAGCTCCCCGACCCGGCGACCCGGCTCTCGGGGACCGTCACCCGATCCACCTCCACCACCTGTGCCTGGAAGGGCGCCTCGATGCGGTCCACATTCACCGACATCTGCATGGGGAGGGTCCACCCCGCAAGTCCACCGTAGGGCGGCTCCGGGGGTCCGCCCGGGTAGAGTTCACGCTGGGGATGCTCCTGGCGCTCCAGGAGATCCATCAGATGGGCCCGGTACGCCTGCCCCGCGAAGGCGACGTAGCTCCCCGCCGGGTACTCGACGCCATCGGCGGTGAAGGGTGCGGTGGCTTCGTGAATCTCGACGCCCCCCCTCCGGAGGACATTGAGCATCTCCACGGCTTCACCCCGATCCCACTGGTTGCCCGGGTCCACCACATAGGCGAAGGGACCACCCTCGTTCCCCTCACGGATCTGCTGGGCTCCCATCCGATACTTGTTGAAGAGCCAGTCTTCGCGGAGGCGGGATCCGATATCCAGCGCGCCCATCGACGAGACGAAGAGGTAGTCCACCGCCTCGGCCAGCCGGGCCCAGCCACCCTCCCAGGGGTTCGCGTAGTAGATGGAGGGCTCCACCATCGAGAGCTCGACGCTTCCGGCCCGGATCGACTCGGGAAGGTCCTCGGGGGCGTGGTACTGGGGCGACGCATAGCGGTGCGCCACCTCCGAAAGGAGACCGATCTGGTTGTGGAAGTAGGGGGCCGTCCGCATCCCGCCATTCCACCACATGGTGAAGGTCACCCCCTGCACCACCCCCGGCATCTCGTGCTCCTCGAAGCGCTTCGCCATGTGCTCGCCCACGATGTTGGTGCCCCGCACCACCAGGGGGTGGATATGGGGGTTCAGGGGGTCGGCGAAGGGCGGAATGAAGATCCGGGTCGGGAAGGGCGAGTGCTGGTGGTGGTTGAAGACGATCTGCGGATACCACCGCTCGTAGAGCTGGTGGGCGATGTGGACCGTCTCCTGCTGGCGGATCATGAACCAGTCACGGTTGATGTCGTGTCCCACGTACTCGTGCCAGACCTCCGGAGGCGCAGTGAATTCGTGGTCGGTCCGCTTCACCTGTTCGTACCAGTCCACCATGATGGTGTGGCCATCCGGGTTCATCTGTGGCATGAGGAGGAGGATGACGTCGTCACGGATCCGCCGGACCTCGTCCGATTCGTCGGTGGCCATGTGGTGGGCCAGCAGGGGCGTGTGCTGCGAGGTGGCCACCTCAGCCGAGTGCAGGCCGGTGTCGATCCAGACGATGGCCTTCCCCTCGCGGGCGAGTTCCCGGGCCTCGTCCTCGCTCAGGTCATGGGCCCGGGCCAGTCGCTCCGAGATCTCGCGCCAGCGGTCCAACTGCGCGAGATTCTCTTCCGAGGAGATGTAGAGGAGGTAGAGAGGCTCTCCGCGGACCGACCGACCGATCTCCTCCTTGACGACCCGAGGACTCGCCTCGGCCAGGACCTCGTAGTAGCTGTAGAGCTGCTCCAGGTTGGCGAGCATGTAGTCGGAGCCGAGCTCGAAGCCGATGACGTCGTTGGGGTGCGGGATCCCGTGGTCCCCTGCCGTTGTCGGGTCGACGCCCGGAAGCTGGGGACCGTGGTCGGGGAGCGGCGGCGTCTGGGCCGTGAGCACCCCAAGGGGTGCCAGGACGAGGACGAGGGCGAAGGCAAGCGCCGTCCCGAGGGCACGCAGCGGGACGGAGATGGGGTCGATGCGGTTCATCCGGAAGGGTCCTCCAGCGGGGATCCGAAATACGAGGCTAGGTTGTGAAGCGATACGGCCAGAATACCGCAGGGGAGCGGAGCGCGTCAATGTCGAAGGCACGAGTCCGGCGGGCCAGGAGTGGAGACGTCCTCGATCTGGTGGAGCTCTCCCGGGAGATCTGGGGAACCCTCGAAGGATGGAAGGCCCCCGAGCTCCTCCACCACCAGGAGCTCTTCCCCGAAGGCCAGCTGGTGGCGGTGGACCCGGCGTCAAAGACGGTGATCGGGATGGCGGTCTCTCTCATCATCGATGGCGACGCCTTCGAGCCGGACGCTCCCTGGGAGGAGGTCACCGGTCATGGGCGCCTCGACACCCACACCCCCGCCGGAACCATCCTCTACGCCGCCGGCGTCGCCGTCCACCCGCGGGCCCAGGGGATGGGAGTGGGCACCGCCCTCTACCACGCCCGGGAGCGCCTCCTCCGCCGCCGCGAACTCGAGGCGATCCGCGCCGGCGCCCGGATCCCCGGCTACGGCGAGGTGGCGGACCGGCTCTCGGCCGAGGCGTACGTCCGGGCGGTGGCCGCCGGCGATCGATACGACCCGACCCTCTCCTTCCAGATCCGCCGGGGTTTTCGGGTCATCGGCATCGCCCGGGGCTACCTGGAGGTGGACGAGGCGAGCCTGGGCCATGCCGCCATTGTGGAGTGGCGCCCCCCTCCCCTACCTTCGCACGATCCCGATCCCGATCCACCGAAGGAGTCTCCATGAAGTTCATCGTCCCTGCCCTCTGCATCCTTCTCCTCGCCGCCCCCGCCCTCGAGGCGCAATCCACCGACCCGGTCCTCGATCCGCGGATCGAGGCCCTGGTGGCCGAGGTCGACGCCGAGCGCCTCCTGGCCATCGTCGAGCACCTGGAGAGCTTCGGGACCCGGCACACCATGTCCACCACCGATCACCCCGAGTGGGGCATCGGCGCGGCGCGGGAATGGATGCTCGAAGAGATGGGATCGTACTCGGACCGCCTCCAGGTCTCCTTCGATGCGTACGATGTGGAGCCGCAGGGGCGGATCCAGGTCCGGACCGACCTGAGGAATGTGAAGGCGATCCTTCCGGGGAGGAGCGACCGGCGGATCTATGTGAGCGGCCACTACGACTCGGTGGTCTATGGCGACTACGACTCCACCGCCGTGCCCCAGCCTCCCACCGACGGGCCGTGGGACGGCTACGCCCCCGGGGCCAACGACGACGCCTCGGGCACCGCCATCGCCATGGAACTGGCCCGGGTCTTCGCCCAGAGCGGGCTGGAGTTCGATGCGACCCTCGTCTTCATCGGATTTGCCGGCGAGGAGCAGGGCCTCGTCGGAGCCCGTCTCCACGCCGAACGGATGGTGGACGAAGAGGTGGAGATCACCGCGGTCTTCAACAATGACATGATCGGAAACTCCATGGGGGGCACCGGCATCCAGGATGCCCGCACCGTCCGGATCTTCGCCCCGGGCCCCGAGGACTCGCCGGCCCGACAGCTCGCCCGCTACATCCATCGGGTGGGCTCCCTCTACATGCCCGGCCACGAGATTCGCCTCATCGCCCGGGAGGACCGGTTCGGACGGGGCGGGGACCACACCCCCTTCAACCAGAACGGATTCGCGGCAGTCCGCTTCACCGAGTCCCGCGAGAACTTCGAGCGCCAGCACACCATCCTCGATACTTCGGACGGGGTCGACCCCGAGTACCTTCAGAAGAATGCCCGGGTCAATGTGGCCGGAGTCGCCTCGCTGGCGCTGGCCCCGGCGGCTCCGCGGGCGACGCCCCAGATGCTCCGGCGGGGAGACGGCTACGACGCCCAGCTCAACTGGGAAGCGTCGGAGGGCGCCGTCGGCTACCGCGTCGTCTGGCGGAATACCTGGAACCCCGACTGGGAGCACTCCCTCTACGTGGGCGATGTGACCCAGTTCACCCTCGAGGACATGTCCATCGACGACTTCGTCTACGGGGTCGCCGCGGTGGGCCCCGACGGGCATGAGTCCCTGGTCACGCCCTACGTCCGCTGATTACAGCGACGGCGGCTGCCCGCCCCACGCGAACCAGACGATGGCGGCAAGCCCCAGGAGCATGAGGGTCCAGAGCGCCGACGCGGTCCAGACGGCACGCTTTCGGATCCCCTCCTCCCACCAGGTGTTGGGGCGGACGCCCAGCAGAAGGAAGGTCAGGGTCGCCGCCAGGTTCACCGAGAC
>SLSF01000032.1 GCA_007130605.1 Gemmatimonadota bacterium
AGCACCCCCACATCCCCCGGCTCAGAAGGGGTCGTCATCGCCGTATCCCCCTCCACCCATTCCGGGGGGGAGTGCCTCGGCGGGCTCGGGAGCCATGTCGTCGAAGCGGGTGTAGTTCTTGTGGAAGTAGAGGTTCACCGTTCCGGTGGGACCATTCCGCTGCTTCGAAACGATGAGCTCGGCCTTCCCCTCGAGGGAGTTCCCGTCTTCATCCTGTCCGGTGGAGGAGTAGTACTCGGGGCGGTAGAGGAACATGACCAGGTCAGCGTCCTGCTCGATGGAGCCCGAGTCCCGGAGGTCCGAGAGCTGGGGCCGGTGGTCGGTCCGCTGCTCCGGTCCTCGGGAGAGCTGCGAAAGGCAGACCACCGGTACATCGAGTTCCCGGGCCAGCCCCTTCAGCCCCCGGGAGATCTGGCTCACCTCCTGCTGACGGCTCTCCTGGCGGCCGGACCCCGCCATGAGCTGCATGTAGTCGATGACCATGAGGCCAAGCCCCCCCTCAGCCTTGAGGCGCCTCGCCTTCGCCCGCATCTCCAGTACGGTCCCGCCGGGGGTGTCGTCGATCCAGATGGGGGCGGTATTGAGTTTCGCCCCCGCCGTCCCGATCCGCTGGTAGTCGGAGGGAGAGAGTCGTCCATTCCGGAGCTTCTGGGCGTCCACCCGCGCCTCGGCGCAGAGGAGCCGCTGTACGAGTTGCTCCTTCGACATCTCGAGGGAGAAGATCGCCACCGGCACCTTGTGATCGATGGCGGCGTTCTGGGCCACATTGAGGACCCACGACGTCTTTCCCATGGAGGGTCGGGCCGCCACGATCACCAAGTCGCCATTCTGGAGTCCGGTGGTCATCCGGTCGAGCTCGGAGAATCCCGAGGCCACCCCGGTGATCCCGCCCCCACTCTTCTGGAGGGTCTCGATCTTCTCGAAGGCGTCCCAGAGGAGGTCCTTGATCCAGACGAAGCCGCCCCGGTCATGGCTCTCGGCCACCTGGAAGATCCGGCGCTCGGCCTCGTCGACGATCTCCTCCACCGACCGCTCGCCGGGCCGGTAGACATCCTGGATCGTCTCGGTGGAGACCTCGATGAGCCTTCTGAGGAGCGCCTTCTCCCGCACCAGGCGGGCATGGTACTGGATATTCGCCGCCGTGGGCACCGCATCGAGGAGCTCGGCGATGTAGTCCATCCCCCCGATGCGTTCGAGTTCGTCGGTCCCCCGCAGGTGGTCGCCCACCGTCACCGGGTCGATGCCGGTCCGCTTCTCGTGGAGGTGGCGCATGGCCCGGAAAATGGTCCGGTGCCGCTCCTGGTAGAACATGGAGTCGTCCACCACGTCCTCGATCCGGATCATCGAGTCCGGGTCCAGGAGGACCCCGGCGAGCACCGAGATCTCGGCTTCGACGGAGAAGGGCGGCTCCCGATCGAATCGGGAGGTGGGGGGTCCCACTTCAGGGGAATTCACTGGCTGGTCTCGCTGGGGGTGCAGATCCATCGATTCAGG
This sequence comes from Gemmatimonadota bacterium, assembly GCA_007130605.1. Taxonomy (GTDB): domain Bacteria; phylum Gemmatimonadota; class Gemmatimonadetes; order Longimicrobiales; family Gaopeijiaceae; genus SLBA01. The sequence goes on from SLSF01000032.1 coordinate 1,495, forward strand.
CGTCCGTTCCGTCGAGGACGCCGCGGAGGAGTTGCAGGTCCGCCCAGGTGGGACGAACCCATCCTGAGTTCCTCAGGAGCGCCGCCGGGTGGTACGTCACCACCAGGGGCGTCCCCTCGTAGGAATAAACTTCGCCCCGAATCCGTCCGAGGGCGATGTCCTTACCGGTCAGAAGCTGGGCAGAAAAGGTCCCCACCGCCAGAATCGCCTCCGGCTTCACCACCTCGATCTGCCGCTTCAGGTAGGGGGCACAGGCGGCGATCTCGTCGGGCTTCGGGTTCCGATTCCCCGGCGGCCGACACTTGATGACATTGCAGATGTAGACCGAGTCCTCCCGGGAAAGCCCCACCGTCGCCAGGATCAGGTCGAGGAATTGTCCGGCGGCCCCGACGAAGGGCACCCCGGTCCGGTCCTCGTTGGCGCCGGGCGCCTCGCCCACCACCATGAGGCGCGCCTCCGGATTCCCGTCGTGGAAGACCACCTGGGTCCGGTCTTCCGAGAGCCCGCACCGGGTGCATCCGAGGGCAAGTTCGCGAAGGGCGTCGTGGGTGTCGGGGAGGTCTTCCACGGCGATGGAGGAATCGGGCCGGGCCGCCGCCGAGGGCGGATCCGCCGGAGATGTCGGCTTCGACACGGGGGTTTGGGCCGGGGTACCGGGAGAGCTCGACTTCGATTCCGGGGCATGGGAAGGGGTCGCCTTCGACGCCGGAGCGTGGGCCGGAGGACGCTCCCCCTCGCCCCCCCTCGTCGAGTGCACCGTGGGCCGCCGCAACGCCGCCGCCACCAGTCGTCCCACCTCCGTCCGGTCGAGCGCCTCGAGGACAACGGGGTCGAGCCCCAGCTCCTCCTGCTGCCGAAGGAAGCGGACGACTTCGTCGAGGACCCCGGGACGCCCACCGGCCCCCTCAGCCATGGGACGAGGGGTCGGAGGAGTCCAGCGCCGGCTCGATCCGATCCAGGATCGTCCACGCCACCCCGGTCTTCTCGTCGAGGGGGAGCTCTTCCGACGTCCCACTCTGGAAGAGGAGGGTCACCCGGTTCGTCCCCGACTCGAATCCGGCGCCGTCCTCGCCAGCCGGATTCGCCACGATCATGTCGAAGTCCTTCTTCACCATCTTCTCTTCGGCCCGGCGGAGGAGCTCCTCGGTCTCGAGGGCGAAGCCGATGGTGACACTCGAGGGGGCCCGTGCCGGGCGGGTGTCCGCCGCCACATCGGGATTCTCCTCCAGGGGGACCGACCATCCGCCGGCCTCCCGGCGCGCCTCCCGCTTCACCTTCCGGGACTCGCTGGTCCGGGGCCGGTAGTCGGCCACCGCCGCCGCGAAGATCTGGAGACGCATCTCCGGGAGGCGCTCCCGGACCACCGCCTCCATCTCGCTGGCCGACTCCACCCGCACGACCTCCACACCCACCGGGTCGGGAAGGGAGACCGGTCCACTCACCAGGAGGACGTCGGCCCCCCGGAGCCACGCGGCCTCGGCGAGGGCGTACCCCATGCGACCGGAGGAGCGGTTCCCCAGGTAACGCACCGGATCGAGGGGCTCACGGGTCGGTCCGGCGGTGATGAGAACCGGAAGCCCGGCCCACGCCGAGGAGTCGCCCAGGAGCCGACCGATGCGCATGAGGAGGACCTCGGGCTCCTCCATCCGTCCGGGGCCCTCCCCCTCCCCGACGGCGAGAGGGCCCGAGACCGGACCGGCGAAGTGGTAGCCGATCTTCTCCTCCAGGTGTCGCGCATTCGCCCGGGTCTGGGGGTGCTCCCACATCCGATCGTTCATTGCGGGCGCCACCAGGACAGGGGCCCGGGTCGCCAGGAGGATGGTGGTGAGCAGGTCGTCGGCCCGCCCCTGGGCGGCGCGGGCGAGAAAATCGGCGGTTGCCGGCGCCACCACCACCACGTCGGCTTCACGGGCCAGGGTGATGTGACGGGCGGCCCCCTCCACCGACCAGAGGGAGCGAAGGGCCCTGCGACCGGTGACGCCCTCGAATGCCAGGGGTGCGGCAAAGTTGGTGGCGGCCTCGGTCATGACCACATCGACCTCGGCACCGAGACGGGTGAGGTCGCGGGCGAGCTGGACCGTCTTGTACGCGGCGATCCCCCCGGTCACCCCCAGGAGGATACGACGCCCCTCCCAGGGAGGTCGGGGGCCCATCGGTCTCCGGGAAGGAATCCCGGGCGCGCGCCCCTCCACCCCCCTACTCGACGCGGCGGCGGCGGCCGACGAGCCGGAATTCGATCTGACCGGAGGTGAGAGCCTCGAGGGCCCGGGTGGTGAGCTTCTTCTCGTTCGCCAGGGGCTTGAGGTCGCGAGGGAGGGCATTCAGCTCCCGCGTGTACTTCGAGGCGACGAGCACACCCAGATACTTGCTCTGGGTGGAAGCGGCAACTTCCTTCGGCGTGAAAACGCGCATCCTGGAATGTCTCCTTGGCGATCGAACCGGCGCACCGGACGGAGGCCCGCCCGACTGCTACATATGAACTCGATACTAAGCTAACGAATTCCGGGCCCCTGTCACGCCCGGACGTCGGGCGCCTCCCGCACGACGGCGTCGATCTCGCTCCGGAGCCGACCCACCTCGGCGTCGAGGTCGAGGGCCCGGGAGGGCCGGTGGCTCTCGGACTCCACGATGGCCCGAACCCTCGAGATCGCCCGATCCAGGTCGTCATTCACCACGATGTAGTCGAAGTGCTCGGCCTCCTCCAGCTCGCGCCGGGCGGCCTCGAGTCGGTGGCGCACCTCGTCGAGGGCCTCGGTGCCCCGGGCGGTGAGCCGTCGCCAGAGGGCCTCGGCGGAGGGGGGAAAGACGAAGATCAGGACCGCGTCGGGGACCCGCTCCTTGATCTGGCGTGCCCCCTGAACATCGATGTCCAGGACCACGTGCTCCCCCCGGTCTCTGGCTTCCTCCAGGTTCCGATACGGGGTCCCGTAGAGATTCCCATGGACCTCGGCCCACTCCATCAACTCGTCTTCGTCGATCATCCGCTCGAAGGCTTCCCGAGAGAGGAAGTCGTAGTCGATCCCGTTCCTCTCCTGGCTCCTCGGGGGCCGGGTGGTGGCCGAGACCGAGAAGACGAAGCGTGCGAAGCGCTCCACCAGGGCGTGGGCGATGGTGGTCTTTCCGGTTCCCGAGGGCGCCGCCAGCACCAGGGGACATGGACGGGAGGGGATGCCGGTCATCATTCCACATTCTCCAACTGTTCGCGGAGGCGCTCGATCTCCTCCTTGAGGGTCACCACCTCTCGGGCAATCTCGGCGTCATTGGCCTTGGACCCCAGGGTGTTCGCTTCGCGGAGGATCTCCTGGGAGATGAATCCGAATCGCTTCCCCACCCCGTCGTCACTCCCCTTCCGGAGCGTATCGCGGAAGAGGGTGAGATGTGACCGGAAACGAACGATCTCCTCGTGAATATCCCACCGCTCGGCCAGGTGCGCGATCTCGCGGGCGATCCGATCCTCGTCCACCGGGGCATCACCCTCTAGGAGCTGGGCGATGGCTTCCCGGAGCCGGTCCCGCTCCCGCACCAGGCGGATGGGCGCCTGTGCCTCGATCCGGTGGAGGACCGACTCCATCCGGTCCAGACCCCGGGTGAGGTCCTCCGCCATCCGGAGCCCCTCCGCCTCGCGCATTTCCAGCGCCCGCTCCGCCGCCTGGGCCACCACCGCCTCGGCGTCGTCGGGATCTACCTCGGGGAGCTCCCGGTCCACTTCGGTCACCTTGAAGAGATCGCGGAAGCCGGTGAAGGTCTCCAGCTCGATCCGGGCCTCCATGCCGAGGGATTCGGCGAGAGCCACGAGCCCGTCGTGGTAGCCCTTCGCCCGCTCCAGGTCCACTTCCACGGTGGTCCCCCCCACCTCGTCGGGAGAACGCTCCACCGAGAGGGCCAGGGAGAGGTGGCCACGCCGGAAGTACTTCCGGAGGACCGCCTCCATGCGGGGATGGTGGCGGTCGAAGCCGTTGGGGCTCCGGATCTGGAAGTTCAGGTACCGGTGGTTCACCGTCCGGAGTTCGGCCCGGAGGCGACCGGCGGCGGTGTCCAGTTCGGCATCGCCGAAGCCGGTCATGCTGCGCACGGGGGTCGTCGTCATGGCCTCTCCCATCCCCTCAGTTCCACATGGTCCAGCGGATGCCGTAGACCGCACGGGTCTGGGGCATTCGCCGTTCGGGAAATTCCCGGATGTCGTCGCGTAGGGTGAAGTTCTCCCAGTGGACGAAGACCCGGACCGTGAGCACCCGGAACTGGAGGCGTCCGAACCAGCTCAGCGCCGAGGGGGCCAGGTCGAAGTCCCCCTCGGAGCCGGCGACGGGCGAGACCATGGCATCCCGACCCCGGGCTCCCACATCGAACCAGACCTCCAGGTTCGAGTCGTAGCCCAGGTGGTGCCAGTTGAGCGCTCCCATCCAGGTGCGGTCGGGCATGTACCGCCACGCCGGGGCGGTCTCCCACACCTGCAGGTGCCCCGAGACCTGGAGCCCGTCCAGGACCGGACGGAGGGGCACGCGGCCCGAGATCTCCATCCCGCTCCGGCTCCCCCCCTCGAAGGTGACGCCGTCACGGTCGAAAGGGAGCCCCATTGGACGGAGACTGTCGGCCTCCACTCGGAGGGCCGCCGCCGTCAGGTCGACCCCTCGCCACTCGGCCCGCACCCCGGCGCGCACCCCACTTCGCTCCCCGAAACGGAGGAGTTCGTCGGGGAGGACCTCGTCGTCGTCCTCGTGATCGGGGAAGCCGGTGGACATCCCGCCTCCGAAGCCGTCGCCATTCCCATTGCCGTTCTCCTCGCCATTCTCCTCCTCCACATGCTCGGGGGGGATGAAGAAGGGCACGCCCCGTTCCGCCTCCTGGTAGTCGGCGAAGAAGGAGAGCCCGAAACGAGGCTCGGTCCAGGCACGGGCGGCGAGCGATCGACCGGCCTCCCCATCCTCCCACCGCTCCCGTTCGATGCCCACCGATCCTCCGCCCAGGCCCTCGAGTGTCCCTCCCACCTCGAGGCCAAGCACCGAGGTGGGCCATCCGTCTCCCGACTGGATCCGGGCCTCGCCCCGGGCCCAGAGGGCATCCCACTCTCCGGAGAGCCGTGCTCCGAGATGGCTGCGGGCTCCCGCCGGCAGGAGGGTGTCGGCCCCCGCCTCGGCGCCACTCCCGGGTTGCACCGTGGTCCGGTTTCCGAACCCTTCCACGGTCAGGGTTTCAGAGATCTCCCATCCACCCCGGAAGCCCAGGTCGCGCCGGTTGACCTCCAGGGGCGTGAGGAAGCCCTCCGGACGCTGCGAGGTACGCCCCCGGTACGAGAGCGCGAGACCCCGATCCGGTCCCCGGAAGAGGGAGTACCGGATGTGGGTGCCATAGATGGCACTGGGCTCGTTCCGCCCCGGACCATCGGTGTCGGCGCGGTCGAGGGCGAAGAGGAGGGTGCCCCCGAAGGCATCGGGGTGGGCGAAGGTGGCACGGAAGATATTGGTGCGAAGATCCCCCGTCGCCACATCCAGATAGGTGTAGGGCCGGGGATCGGCGATCCGGAGGGAACGGAGATGGATGCGAACCTCGCCTGGCCGGCGTTCCACCCGCACCGACTCGAGTCCGGCGAGCGCCACCTGTCCCAGGTCGAGGACTCCTCCCTCCATGGGGGGATCCTCCACCCCGTCCCGGAAGACCCGGATCTCGCCCGGCCCCAGGCCGAAGGTGGTCGCAACCACCGGATTTCCAATGTCTCCTCCCCGAAGGAGGACCATTCCCGGAACATGGGAGATGAGGTCATGGACCGTGAGGGCGTGGGTGGCCAGGAGGGCCTCACGGTCGAATTCCCAGACTCCCGCCTCGGGTCGGGCCGGGACCCCGCCTCGGGCGTCTGGGACATTCCGGGGGAGAACCTGCCGGAACTCCTCGAACTCGTCTGCCAGGAGGGTGTCGCTCTCGGGAGCGAGTCCCTCCAGCACCGAGTCCGGGGGCGTGCCGATGGGGGGAATCACCACCGGACGGATGGTATCCCGGATGATGGTGTCGGGCATGAGGCCCCCCCGGTGCGATGGCTCTTCGATCCCCCACCCCGCAGGAGAGGGGTGGGCGTCGGCGTGCCCCCGGCCCACCGCCACCAGGAGCACCAGGGCCCCGAGGAGGACCAGGGGGAGCCTCCGATCCGGATGGGCCATCAATCCCCTCATCCGTGTGCCGAGTGGATCCACTCGAGAAGGAGGCGGGTGGGAAAGCCGAAGCCTCCCGTCCGCTGGTACGGGGCCCGCACTTCGCCGTACGCCGTTCCCGCGATGTCCAGGTGCGCCCAAGGCGTCTCCCCCACGAACTCCGAGAGGAAGAGGCCCGCGGTGATGGCACCTGCCGGACGGCCTCCCACATTCTTCAGGTCGGCCACCGGGCTGTCGAGCTGCTTCCGGTAGGCTTTCCAGAGGGGAAGGGGCCAGCAGCGCTCACCGGACCGGTCCCCCGCCTCGCGAAGCGCCTCCACCAGGTCGTCGTCGGAGCCGAGGACCGCGGCGGCATGGTGCCCGAGGGCCACCACGCACGCCCCCGTCAGGGTGGCACAGTCCACCATGGCCCGGGGTCCGTACTCGTCCACCGTGTAGGAGAGGGCATCGGCCAGGATGAGACGACCCTCGGCGTCGGTGTTGATGACCTCCACCGTCTTGCCGGCCCGGGTCCGGATCACGTCGCCGGGCTTCGTCGCCCGGCCATTGATCATGTTCTCGGAGGAGGGGACGACCCCCACCACATTCACCGGGGGGCGGATCATCCCGATGGCCTTCATGGCGCCCAGGACCGCCGCGCCCCCCGACATGTCGAACTTCATGGACTCCATGCCCGACGGGGGCTTGAGCGAGATCCCCCCGGTGTCGAAAGTGAGCCCCTTCCCCACCAGTGCCAGGGGGGCCTCGTCCTCCCCTCCCCCGCGGTACTCCAGGATGATGAGACGGGGCTCCTCGTCGGAGCCCGCCGCCACCGAGAGGAGGGCGCCCATCCCCTCCTCCTCCATCTCGGCGGGGCCGAGGATCCGGACGTCGAGTCCCACCTCGGCGGCCAGCTCCCGGGCGATTCCGGCCAGGTGGGTCGGGGTCGCCACATTGCCCGGGCGGAACTGGAGGACGCGGGCGAGGTTCTCGCCGGCACCATGGGCCTCTCCGATCCGAATCGCCTCCTCGACGATCTCTTCGGCAGGTGGGGAGCCGCCCTCGCCGGGATCCACCGAAAGGAGGCCCCGGGTCACCAGGGGCTTCGGTCCGTCGTCGGGATCGGGGTCCTTCAGCTCCCGGAAGTCGAAGGCGGCCAGGTGGAGCGCCTCGGCCCCGGCCTGCACTGCGGCCGCCGCGCCCCCCTCCTCGTGGGAGAGGGCGGGTACCACCAGGTGGACCGATGTGACGGAGAGCGCCTCGGCCCGGCGCACCACCCGTCCCGCGAGCTTCCGGACCGTCTCCCGGTCGAAGGATTCCGCCTTCCCCATCCCCACGAAGAGGACCCGACGAGGTCCGTCACCCGTGGTGTAGAAGAGGGCTTCCTCCTCCTCCTTCCCCCGGAAGTCTCCTGCCTCGAGAACCCGGGAGAAGGCTCCATCGACCCGGTCATCGAGACTCCGGGCCACGGGAGAGAGGGTGTCGTCGTCCTGAAAGACCCCCACCGCCACCAGGGGCGCAGGTTCCTTCGCCGGCGTCCTGGAGGCCGGTCGAAGCTTCAGAAGCTTCTCAGTGCGGGTGCTCGTCATTCATCCTCCCCGTCGATCGATGCCCCCCGACGCCGGATGCGTCGGCAGGCGGCCTTCACCGTCGGAGCGAAAGCCTTCGAAATTAGAGGATTCCTTCGGTGGCGGGCAAGGTCGGGCGGGCCTTCCAACCCCATTACGTTGCCGTTGAAGAAGTACAGCGACCACCGGAACGGGGTCTTGCGTGCCCTGGAACGGGCCCGGGCACACCGCCGTCGGGTCGGGGTAGCGGCGGAGTGGGCCCCGTCGGTGCGCGACGGGAGCCCGCCACCATTGGAAGTGCGGAGGGACCGAAACGATGAAGGGACCGGGGAGGGCGGACTGGACGGGAAGTCTCGAGGGCTGCGTCACCGTGGTGAGTGGGGGGTCGGGCGGCCTGGGGCGGGGCGTCGTCAAGCTCCTCCTGGAGGCGGGGGCCGAACTCCATCTCCCCATCTTCGATCCCGACGAGATCCCGGGACTGGAGGGGTATCTGGGCGATGCCTTCCATGGCCTGCAGCTCCATGAAGGGATCGACCTCACCGCGGCGGCGGAGGTCGACCGCCTCGTGGAACGGGTGACGGAGACGGGCAGTGGTGCACCGGAAGCGGTGGTGAATCTGGCCGGCGGATTCAGCATGTCGCCCGTCGAGGAGACGGACCCCCGGGTGTGGGAGCGCCTCTGGGCGATGAATGCCACCACCGCCTTCCTGCTGTCGCGGGCGGCCTTTCCGGCCATGAAGAGGGCCGGTCGCGGGCGGATCGTGAACATTTCTGCCCTCCCGGCCCTCGATGGCGGACAGTCCGGCCTCTCGGCGTACGGTGCCGCCAAGGCGGCGGTGCTCAATCTCACCCGCACCCTGTCGAAGGAGGGGGTCGAGGCGGGGATCACGGTGAACGCCGTGCTTCCCTCCATCATCGACACCCCCGGCAATCGGGAAGCCATGCCCGAGGCCGATACCTCCCGCTGGCTCGCCCCCGTGGAGATCGCCCGGGTGATCCGCTTCCTCCTCTCCGACGAGGGAGCCATCGTGAATGGCGCCGCCATCCCGCTCACCCTCGGATCTCCGTGATCCCTCCATCTTCCCCGCCGGCGGAAGGCTCCCGGGAGAATCCCCTCGGGGGGCTTCCGGAACCGGGGGTGGCGGCTTAGGTTGAGACTCGTTCTCAACAAGCCCGCAGCATCGAAAGGAGTCGTTCCCGCACGATGTCTTTCCCCAACCCTCCTTCCCACCGACGGATCCGGAGCTCCGGGAGCCGGATCCCTGCGCTCCTCGCCGTGCTCGTCATCCTCCCCTTCCTCCTGGTGGCGTGCGGCGACGGAGACGGAGAGGTGGTGAATGTCTACAGCCACCGCCACTACGACACCGACGAGGCCCTCTTCGACCGCTTCACCGAGGAGACCGGGATCCGGGTCCGGGTGGTGAGCGCGTCGGCGGACGAGCTCATGGCCCGGCTGGAGCGCGAGAGGGAGGCCTCTCCGGCCGATCTCCTCATCACGGTGGACGCGGGCAGGCTCCACCGTGCGGTGGAGCGGGGTCTCCTTCGTCCCATCGACTCACCCGTCCTGGCCGAGACGATCCCGGCCCATCTGAGGGACCCGGACAACCACTGGTTCGGCCTCACCGTCCGGGCACGGATCCTCGCCTACGCCCGGGACCGGGTCGACCCCTCGGAGCTCTCCACCTACGAGGCGCTGGTGGAGCCGGAGTGGGAGGGCCGGATCCTCGTGCGGAGCTCGGAGAACATCTACAACATCTCGCACATGGCCTCCATCATCGCGGCCCTCGGTCTCGACGAGGCCGAGGAGTGGGCCCGTGGGCTGGTGGCGAATTTCGCCCGGTCCCCCCAGGGGAATGACACCGACCAGATCCGTGATGTGGCGGCGGGTGTCGGCGATGTGGCCCTGGTCAACTCCTACTATGTCGGGCGACTCCTCAACCACGAGGATCCGGACGCCCGGGCCCTGGGTGAAGCCATCGGGCTCTTCTTCCCCAACCAGGACGACCGGGGCGTCCATGTCAATGTGAGTGGCGCCGGGGTCACTACCCACGCCCCCAATGCCGAGAACGCCGTGCGTCTCCTGGAGTTCCTGGTGGCAGAGGAGGCCCAGCGGGCCTTTGCCGAGGGGAACTTCGAGTACCCGGTGCGGGAGGGGGTCGACTGGTCGCCCACCCTTCAGTCGTGGGGAGACTTCGAGGCGGACCGCCTCCCACTTTCCACCCTCGGTGAACTGAACAACGAGGCCGTCCAGATCTTCGACCGGGCCGGATGGCGCTGACCCCCCGCTGGAGCCAGCTTCTGGATCAACTCCGACCCCGCTGGCGGGTCACCCTCACCCCCTGGACGGTGGCGACGCTCATCGTCGTCGCCCTCGTCCTCCTTCCCATCGCCTCCATCCTCCTGGGGGTCCTGGCGGGAGGAAGCGAGACGTGGGACCACCTGGCCTCCACCGTTCTGGGGCTCTATGTCCGGAACTCGGTGATCCTCGTCTTCTGGGTCGGTGGCCTCACCCTCCTGGCGGGGGTGTCGACGGCGTGGCTGGTGAGCACCTGTCGCTTTCCAGGTCGATCGATCTTCGAATGGGCCCTGATCCTCCCCCTGGCGATTCCCACCTACATCATCGCCTTCACCTACGCCGAGATGCTCGGGCACACCGGGCCGGTACAGCAGCTTCTCCAACTGGTACTGGAGCCGAGCCAGACCGCCCGCCTCCGCACCGGTCTCATGTCGGTGGGGGGCGCGGGGGTCATGATGGCCCTGGTGCTCTACCCCTACGTCTACCTCATCACCCGGACCTCCTTCCAGAAACAGTCCGGTGGGATCCTCGAGAGCTCCCGAATCCTGGGGAAGTCCCCCTGGCAGACCTTCTCCACCATCGCCCTCCCCATGGCCCGCCCTGCCCTGGTGGCGGGAGTCACCCTCGTCCTCATGGAGGTCCTGAACGAGTATGGCGCCGTCAGCTACTTCGGGGTCGCAACCTTCACCACCGGGATCTTCCGGGCGTGGTTCTCCCTCGGCGACGGGCCGGCGGCGATCCGCCTCTCGGCGTGCCTCCTGGTCCTGGTCTTCCTCCTCATCGTGGTGGAACGGGCCCAGCGGGGGCGGGCGCGCTTCGACAGCGGCTCCCGGACCTTCCGCCCGGTGGTCCCCTACGAGCTCGGCGGATGGAAGGCGGCAGGCGCCTTCCTGGTCTGCCTGATCCCCGTGGCTCTGGGCTTCGTCTTTCCGGTCCTCCAGCTCCTGGCCTGGGCCCTCCAGGTCTGGCCCGAGGCGATGGACCCCCGCTTTCTCACTCTGGCCCTGAACTCCTTCGGACTCGCCACCGCCTCGGCCTTCATCGCCGTGGCCGTGGCCGTGCTCATCGCCTTCTCGGTCCGCCTCACCCCGACCCCTCTCCTCACCCTCTCCTCGAGGGCGGCGTCGCTGGGGTACAGCATTCCGGGCGCCGTCATCGCCGTGGGGGTGATGGTCCCCTTCCTCTGGGTCGATCGACAAATTGCATCGACCGCGCGCGACCTCTTCGGGACCCCGCTGGGGCTGATCCTCACCGGGACGGTGGCGGCCCTGGTCTTCGCCTACGTGGTCCGCTTCCTCGCGGTGGCGCTGAACCCGGTGGACTCGGGGTTCACCCGGGTCTGTGGCAACCTGGACGAGACCTCCCGCTCCCTGGGCGCACCACCCATGAAGACCCTCCTCCGGGTCGACCTCCCCCTCCTCCGGGGCACCCTGGTCTCGGCGGGCCTTCTCGTCTTCGTCGATGTCCTGAAGGAACTCCCCCTGACCCTGATCCTCCGCCCCTTCGACTTCGACACCCTGGCGACCCGGGCATACCAGCTCGCCGCCGACGAGCAGCTTGCCCGCTCCGCTCTCCCGGCACTCCTCATCGTAGCGGTGGGGGTGATTCCGGTCATCATGCTGAGCCGGATCATCGCACGACAGCGGGTGTAGCGTTTCCGCTACAACCAGACATCGCTCGCCTCCGCCTCCGGCGCATGGGGACGGGATCCCGGGATCCTGGTGGCGTAAACGCTACACAGCCTCGCTCCCTCCCCCAGCCTCCCACCCATGGGGATCGACGTGCACCGATGGTTGTAGCGTATTCGCTACCACTTCATCGCGGCCCGCTCCCCCGTTACACTTGAATTGGGACGCAGCCCCGTACGCACGCCACCATCACCGGGAGGCAATGCCATGTTCGAGAAGGTCCTCGTCGCCATGGATCTCACCCCTGCCAGCGAGGCCCTTGTGGCCAAGCTCCCCGAGTTCGCTGATTTCGGAACCCGGGAATTCCACCTTCTCCATGTGGCGCGGCCGGTCGCCTATCCGGTCTCTGCCTCCCTCTCGGCCATCGATGGGATCCGGGAGCGGCTGGGGATTCTCCGACAGACCCTCGAGGAGAAGGGGTTTTCCGTGGAGGTCTCGGTCGCCACGGGAGCACCGGCCCCCAAGATCTGCGAGTACGCCGAGGATCGGGGGATCGACGCCATTCTCGTGGGCTCCCGCTCCCGGAACCGGGTTCAGGAGGCCTTCGTGGGGAGCGTGGCATGGGAGATCGTCCGCCGCACCCGGGTCCCGGTCATTCTTCAGCGGATCGAGCCATCCCGTCCGGACCCCGAGGCGGCCCTCAATGTGCGGGGCACGGGTCTCCCGAACCGGATCCTCCACCCAACCGACTTCTCCGACCTGGCGGAGCGGGCCTTCCACTGGGTGGAGAGCATGGTGGAGTTCGGGATCCCCGCCTTCACCCTGCTCCATGTGCACCCTGTCGGTGACGAGGTGGCACGCAGCGAGGCGAAGATCCTCCTGGAAGCCCGTGCCGAGCGGCTGAAGCGGAATGGCGCCAACGAAGTGGAGGTCCGGATCCGGGGCGGGGAGCCCGCCGAGGAGATCCTCAACGCCGGAGCCCGGGACCCGGATCAGCTCGTCATCATGGGGACCCATGGACGGGGCTTCCTTCCTGAAATCGTCCTGGGAAGCGCGAGTCGCCAGGTGGTCCGTCAGGCGGTGGCCCGGGTTCTTCTGATCCCCGCGGTACAGTAGGACCCTCCGGCACCCTGCATCAGTGAACCGGGGGCGCCTCGTCCTCTCCGGGGGGCGGCACGTCCTGCCCGGGACCGGCGGGGTCAACGCCCACTGCGGCCCGGGCCCGATCGAGCACCGTTCCCGGATCGAACGGAGGCACCAGGAGGGGGATCTCATCCGGAGAACCCGCTTCGCCCTCGGATTCCGGGGCCACCGAGTCCTCGGCGCGTCCCTGGGAGGCCTCCCCATCCACCAGGAGTACGGGGAGGCCGGGAACGAAGAGTCTGCCCCGCTCCGCGAGCTCGGCACCGGTCCGACCTCCCTCGAGCCGGGATCCGGCCACGAGGAGTGCCACATCGCCGCCCCGTCGCTGCAGGAGCCGGTCCACCTCCACACCGGAGTCGCAGCGGAGCGCATGGAAGCCTCCCCGCTGGAGGATACGGGCCAGGAGCCTCGAGAGATCGGTGTCGTCCTCCACCACGAGGGCCACCGGTCGTCCCTCCACCTCGGGGGTGGCCTGTGCGCCCTCCGGGAGGAGGGGCATCGAGTCCGGTCCCACCGGAAGGTTGAGCACGAAGCGGGTTCCCTCGCCCGGGGTGGAGACGACGTCGACCCACCCGCCATGTCCTTCCACCACGGCCTGGACGAAGGGAAGTCCCCCTCCCTTCCGCACCCCTCGTCTCACGTCGTGGCGCTCATCCCGCTCCCTCCACCTCGAGTAGAAGGGTTCGAAGATCCAGGGGAGATCCTCGGCCGAGATGCCGTGTCCCGTGTCCTCCACCACGATCCGGACTGCACGCGATTCGCGGCCGGGATCCCCCGGTTGGACACCGACCCGGACCCGGGCTCCTTCGTCGGATGCCTTGCGGGCGTTGTCCACCAGGTGTTCGACGGCCCGCTCCAGCAGGGTCCGGTTGGCCTGGATCCGCACCGGCGCCGATGCGGGCGAAAGGAGGAGCCGGACCTGGTCTCCCGCCACACGGCCCAGGCGGGTCGCCAGTTCGCCGAGAAAGGCATTGAGCTCGATGGGTGTCCGGCCCCGGGCATGGTCCTCGCTCCAGTCGAGGAAGTCGAGGAGCCGACTCCGGATCCGCTCGGAGAGTTCCCGGGCTTCCTGGAGGGGCGAGGGCTCGTCACCTGCCTCCTCTTCGAGGGCATCCAGGAGCCCGAGGTACCCGTGCTGCACCGAGAGGAGTCGCTCCAGGTCCGACGCCAGCTCGATCCCGAGGAGCCCGGCTCCCTCCATCTCCCGCAGGCGTCGGACCCGCATCTCCATCCGGCGTCCGGAGGGGGCGGCCTCGACCTCTGATCGAGTGGAAGTGATCTCCTCCCCTGCGCCTCTCGGTGGGTCGTGCGACGTCGCAGCGGCAGACCCCCGCGAGGCCGGAACCTCGTCACCCGGTCCCGGTTCGGAAAGGGCGGTCGGGTCCGAGTGGAGGGGCGACGCCTCGGTCCCCCGGACGGTCACCTCGGCAGCCTGGGAGATCGGCTCGGAATCTCTGGCCGGGGAGCCCGCCGGTCCTGTGGAACTCACCCGAGGGTCGGAGCGGGAAGAGGGATGATCCGGCCCTGCCCCGTCTTCGTCCCAGATCCGTGTCACCTGGTGGGCGAACGCGACCGCGCGGGCTCGATCGTCGTCGTTCCACTCCCGGGGTCCGGTGGTGGTCTCCAATGCGAAGAACCCCCGGAGAATCCCGTTGGGTCGAATGGGCACCGCGAGAATCGCCCGGATTCCCTCCCCTTCCAGGTAACGGGCGAGCGCGGGACGCGCCGGAGGCGCTCCTTCTTTCCCCTCCATGGAGAGGAAGGTCAGGCGATCGAGGAGGAGGGCGGCATGCCGTCCGAAGGCATCGGGGTACTTGACCCCCTCCTCGTGACGCCCTTCACCTCGCAGATACCGGGTGAGACAGACCGGTGACGTCCCATCCGGCTCGATCCGCCAGACCCCCGCACGGTCACAGAGGAAGACCCGGGTGGCCTCCCGGGTCAGACGCCGGATCGGCCCGAGGACGCTGGAACTGGGTTCTGGACGGGAGAGTCCACCTCCGGCCCGTTCCACCACCACCGGAGCCGCAGGGCCCACACCGAGACGCCGAAAGAGCTCGGGGCTCACCGGTTCACTCCATTGGAGCGGTGGGCCGGGCGCGGTGCGCGGGGGATGGAGCGCATTGGAGGCATGGGGAGAAAGATCAAGGTTCGGCTTCGGGGTCCAGTGTCTCGCAGTCCTTCGCTGGGTGGTTCGGTGCGTTGAGGCTCTCCAGAAAGCGTCGGTCCGATGGCGCCAGTTCGAGGGCGAGGGCTTCGGTGCGGGTGACCCACCTCAACTCCACATGCTCCAGGGCCCGGGGGGTGCCTTCGATCTCGGCGCTCCGGAACCGGATCTCGAAAGGCGACCCCGGATCGCGGATCGCCGCCTCGACCTCCCGGCTCCGAAGCAGGCGTACCCCCAGTTCCTCTTGCAGTTCGCGTGCCAGTGCCGCCGTCTCACCCTCCCCCTCGGCGACCTTTCCCCCGGGAAATTCCCAGAGTCCCCCATGCCGCTTCCGGAGGGGGCGGCGAGCCAGAAGGAAGGTGTCGCCCTTCCGGATCACTGCCGCCACCACCGGTATCATCCCATCGTTCAGCGGTAGATCGCCGGTTCACCGGCGGGAGGAATGGAGGCCTCGATGAATTCGCGAATATGGCGATTCGAACTCTCCAGGTCCTCCTGCCGTAGGTACATCATGTGCCCCGATCGGTAGGTTTCGAAGCGGAAGCGATCCTGGAGCTTCCCCGAGGGATCCATATTCCACATGGTGTATTTTGCCGAGAAGTAG
Organism: Gemmatimonadota bacterium; assembly: GCA_007130605.1. GTDB lineage: Bacteria > Gemmatimonadota > Gemmatimonadetes > Longimicrobiales > Gaopeijiaceae > SLBA01. The sequence continues at coordinate 17,019 of SLSF01000032.1, forward strand.
TCCGTTCCGCCATCATAGTACCCCGCCTGGATCATCACATTGAGGAAGGGATTCTGTGCCATCGCCGTCCGGAGGTTCTCTCCCGTGTTGTCAGGCGAGCGGGACCAGGGCGAGGTGGGCCCGAAGATGAAGTAGCGGAGATCGGTCTCCACCCCCAGCTCGTCGCGGAGGTACATGTTGATGGCGGGAGTGAAGGCATGGTTCCATGCCGTGAGGGCCGGATCGAAGTCGTACGAGGTCCCGGCATCGGATCGGTCGACCCCCTTGTAGCGCGCGTCGAGGCGCCCCACGGTCTGACCGCGGTCACGAAGGAGCTCCTTCCGCCACGCACCCACACCGGGCGCCAGGTTGTTCTGGAGCACGAAGTCCACACTGGTGCCCGAGTAGCGGGCCACCGCCTCGGCCATCTCCATCCGGTCGGCCTCGGGGAGGAAGCCACCCCGAACCAGGGCCGGGAGGTACTCTTCGATGGTGAATTCCTCCACCTCGTGGAGCCACTCGTCGAGATCCCGGTTCTGAAGCGAGGGCTCGAGGGCGTCATGGTACCAGGCCGTCGCCGCGTAATGGGGGAGGTAGAGGGCCTGACTCACCGGTCCTCCTGCGCTCACACCCATCCCGGTGGGCGAGACCAGGATCACGCCGTTCAGATACATCCAGTGGGCTCCCTGGAGCCGCCCGGCGAGCCCTGCGACCCGGTTTGTCCCATAGCTCTCTCCCTTCAGGAACTTGGGGCTCTCCCAACGTGCCTGCCGGTTCACGAAGGTCTCGATCCAGCCGGCCAGGTAGTTGATGTCTTCGTAGACCCCGAAGAACTGCGAGGCGTCGACGCCGGGGAGTGGACGCGAGAACCCGGTGTTGACGGGGTCGATGTAGACGATGTCGGCCACGTCGATAATGGAGTGCGGATTGTCCGAAAATCCATAGGGCTGCACCGGAAAGCCCTCGTCATCGATTTCCAGGAAGACCGGTCCCGTGTACCCGATGTGCATCCAGACCGACGCCGATCCCGGTCCCCCGTTGAAGGAGAAGACGAGGGGGCGCCGACTCACATCCTCCACATCGCTCCGCTCGTAGTAGGTGTAGTAGACCGAGGCGATGGCCTCGCCATCGCCATCCCAGACGGGCTGGAATCCTGCGGTCACCCGGTACGGGATGGTCTCGCCCAGCACTTCCACCGTGCTCTCGCTGGTAAAGGTGGTATCGGTGGGGATGAGCACATCCTGCGCCGTCAGGGGCGCGCCCAGAAGAAGGGTCGCGCCGGCGAGGGCGACGACGATGGCGCCACGGTGCCGGACCGTCGCGAACGCCGTCCGGACCCGGGAATGGGGGTGATTCATGGCCTGCTCCTGACTCCTCCGCCGGTCCTCTGCGGACCGACCGGTCGAATGGTTCGTGGTAGATGATGTCCTGCGAAGGAGAGTGCGACAGGAGTGGCGCTGAAGCAAGGCCGTAGCGCACGAGCGCGAGGATCCGGGCGGGCGGGCGGATGGACCCCTGCGATCCCGGGTCGGTACTGAGACTGGCGCACCCGCGGGATCGGCTGGCGCTCTCACGGGGTCGGCGCTTACCCCATCCATCTCTCTCTTCCCCCTGGAGTCCCATGGGCCCGGCACGACGACACCCCACCCCGCCGCGCTTCCTCCTGTCCCTCTCCGCCCTGCTCCTCCTGGGAATACTGGCAGGGTGCGAAGGCACGAACCTCTTCGAGGATCCTGTCACCGAACCGCCGCCCGAGGCGCCCGGCGACGAGGAACCGGAGGACCCGGACCTCCTCCGCTACATCGAGGAAGGAACCCTCATCGGCCGGGATGGCGATCGGCTGCGCTTCCGTTGGGAGACCCATGATCCCCTTCGGATCCACTACTGGAACGACACCCCCCAGGGAGAGCGCGCCGCCGTCGACCGGGCACTGGAGGCAATTGCGGTCGACGGAATGCCTGCCACCTTCACCGTCGACACCGACGGAGACATCGTGGTGCGGACCCTCCCTCCGGAGGAGTATCGGGAGGTCGATCCCACCCGTCCCTGGTCCCACAGCCGGACCTTCGTCACCGCCAACGAGAGCGAGGGGATCACCGAGGTGGAGATCTGGATCTCGCGGGAGCTCGACCAGCCCACCCTGGAACGGGCGGCGCTCCACGCCATCGGTCACGCCTTCGGGATCATGGGTCACCCGTCCTTTCCCGGAGATCGGTACGTGATGGCCGCGCGCCCGGAAGAGGATGATGCGCCTCCGGTGACCTTCGCCCCCCTCGAGCGGGACGCCTTCCGCTTCCTCTACTCACCCGAGGTGCAGGTGGGCATGACCCCCGACGAGCTGCGGGAAGCCTTTGCCCGCTGGACTCCCTGATCGCCCCTGCCGGCGGCCCGACGCAGATCCGGAGGCGCACCCCTTCGGCCCAACGGACCCCTCGTCCGAACGGAGGAGTACTGGCCCCGCACCGTAACGAGGTGTACATAGAAGGATCGGTTCTTGCGGCCGGGGCCCGACCCTGCCCGCCCCCTTCCCCCCAGCCCACCCATCGATGCTCTCCTCCACTGCTCGCTCCGCTGTGCTCCTCGGGCTCCTCTTCGTTCTCCCCGGGGGCCCAGCACCCCTCGCGGCCCAGGGAGCGCCGGAGGAGGGTTCGGGAGCCGGTCCCGGTCTCCACGGCGAGGTCGTGGCCGGACAGACCGCCATCACCGGTTCGGTACACCGCTTCGGCGGCGTCCACGCCTCCTTCACCGGCGAACGATGGGGCGCCGGGGCCCAGCTTCAGGTGGGGTCCGGGAGTGGATTCTCCTCCACCTACTTCACCGGGGGCCCCTCCATCCGGATCCCCATGCACCCCCGGGCGGACCTCCAGGTCATGGCGGGCTTCGGATACTACGGTGAATCGGTGGATGCGTCGGGCCGCTCCGGCTCGGTGTTCGGTCCCGCGGCATCGGCCCTGGTGCGCATCCCCACCGGTCCCCTGCATGTAGCGGTTGGACTCACCGGGTGGTATGCCGAGTACACCGACGAGATCGCGGTGAACCCGGTTCCCGCCGATGGCCTTCGCTTCTTCATTGGAGTCGGTCGATGAGTCGCCTCATCTCCAGGAAACGCAGCCCCTTTCGCTGGGCCCTCCTCCTTCTCGTCGCCTTCGGGGTCGCCTCATGCGACGACGAGGGCTCCATCCTCTTCCCACCCCCCAGTGTCGTGGCGGCATCGGTGGCGTCGGAAGCGGGCGTCGCGGGCCAGGCCGGCGAGGTCCTCCCCTCGCCGGTCCGGGTGGAGGTGCGCGATGTCCATGGGAACCCGATCCCCGCGGTGGAGGTCTCCGCCTCGGTCAGCCAGGGCGGGGGGACCATCGGAAGCGAACGGTACACCACGAACCAGAACGGACACTTCTTCATCGGTGACTGGCGGATGGGGGAGCGCCCGGGCCCCAACGCCGTGACCCTCGAGGCCGAAGGGATCGACCCCTTCGAGCTCGAGGTGGAATCGGGCCCCGGACCCGCCGTCGCGCTGCACCTCCTGGGCGAGGACCCCGACCCGGCCCAGGTGGCGTCCAGCGTCACCGATCTCCCCCGCGTCCGACTGGTGGACCAGTTCGACAACCCCATCCCCGACGCCCCCATCCTCTTCTCGGCCAATCGGAGCGGCGACGTGGAGTACAGCGAGGGCGCCACCGACGCCTCCGGCGAGATCGCCTATCCCACCTGGACCCTGGGGAGTCGCGCAGGTCGCCAGGAGCTGACCGCCCGCTACTGGAACCAGTTCGTCACCCGGATCGCCATCGAGGCGGAGCCGGGCCCGGCCCATGCCCTCGTCTGGACCGAAGACAGTGGGCTCCGCGCGGAGGTGGGTTCGCTCCTTCCCATCCGGCCCACGGTCCGAGTCCAGGACGAATGGGAGAACGGGCTTCCGGGCTTTCCCGTCGAGTTCCAGGTCATCGAAGGAGACAGCGAGATCACCGTGACCGAGGCGATCACCGACGACGAGGGTCTGGCAACCGTCGACCGGTGGACCCTGGGCAGTACCCCCGGCTTGAACCGGGTCGAGGCGAGCACACCCGGGTTCCCGTCTGTCACCCTCGAGGTCGAGGCCATGGACGAGAGCTGGGAGCCCGAGGGCCCCTACTACGCGGTCCATGGGGTGCACATCAACCAGGCTTCACAGCGGATGGATGGGTCCATGCCACTCATCGGGGGGAGAGAGGGACTCCTTCGTGCCTTCGTGGAAGCCAGCGAATCCGGCGTCCCCCGTCCCCCCGTGGACCTGGTACTCTATGAGGGCGACCGCGAGATCGAACGGCATCGGGTCACCTCGAGCGCCACCGGGTTCACTCCCACCGCCACGTCCCAGGATGGCTCGAGCAACTCATGGAATCTCCGTCTGGATGCCGACCTCGTTCGCCCCGGCCTGGGCGTGCGCATCGAGATCGATCCCGACGAGGAGTTCGGCGCAGTCACCCGTCGCTTCAACGGCTTTCCCGCCGACGGGTCGATCCACTACTTCGACCACTTCGAGGAGATCCCCACCTTTCATGTCCGCTTCCTGGCCATGCGCGACGCCTCTTCGGGGACCACCGGAAATGTGGATGAATCGAATGTGGATGACTTCATGGATTTCACCCGCCGCGCCCTGCCGGTGGGGAGTGATTCGGCGTACTACGCGGGGGTCTTCACCACCGGCCTCTACGACGCCGAAGGACGGGTGCACACGGCCGCACTCTCCGCTCTACTCCAGCACTATCGGTCGACCCGTCATGAAATCGGTGACCACTACCTCCATGGCATCTTTCCCTCCGACGGCCCCCTCAACTTCGCAGGGGTCGCCTATCTCCCGGGGGACATCACCAATCTCACGGTCCAGGTGGGCCTGACCTATGATCGGCTCCCCCAGGCTTCGGCCACCGTCGCCCACGAACTCGGCCACAACCTGAATGTCCGGCACGCACCGTGTGGAAACCCCTCGGGCGTGGACCCGAACTTTCCCCACAGCGGCGCACTGCTCGGGGTCGCCGGATGGGACCCCGGGTCCGGTTCGATCCAGCCTCCCACCGCCGCCCGCGATCTCATGAGCTACTGCAGTCCCCGGTGGATCAGTGACTACAACTACGAGTTCATGCTGGAGTGGCGACGGGACAAGCCGACCCCTGGTCCCTCCGCGTCGATCCTGACCGAGGCTCCGGGAAGTGAGCGGCTGCTCGTAAGTGGGATCCTCTCGGAGGGGGGAGCTGAGCTCCAGCCGGTCCTCACCACCGAGGCACCGGTGCAGCTCCCGGACGCGGAGGGACCCTATCGCCTCGTGGGAGTGACCGAGGGAGACGAGGAACTCTTCGGCTACTCCTTCACTCCTGCCGAGCTCTCCCACGCCCCCGATCCGACGGAGCGTCACTTCGCCTACGTGATCCCCCTGAACCGGGAGGACCGGGCCTCGCTCCACACCATCCGGATCGAGGGCCCGGGGATCGGCCGCTACGGGCCCGGTACCCGGGATCCGGCCACCCCTCCCTCGGAAGCTCCCGGTCAGTTCAGCCGGGTGGCGGAGCTGGACGAAGGTCTCGCGGCCCCCCAGGCTGAGGTCCGGCGGCTCACTGCAGCGGGAGGTGGCGAGGCGCTGGAGTGGGATCCCGCCATCTTCCCCGTGGTGTCGGTCTGGGACCGGGAGAGCGGCGCCCTGGTGGGGCTGATCCGCGACGGCTCGCTCCGCATGGATCTCTGGGGGGAGTCGGAGGTGGAGTTCCGCTTCGAGGACGGACTCCGCTCCTTCCGTTGGAGTGAGGGCACCCTCGAGCCCCTCCACTGAAGCGGGTCCCCTCCGGAGCGACCTTCTTGACCGGAAGGGATGACCGGGGTCATGATTCGGCATGACTCCGAAATCTGATCCACCGCCCGAGACCTCGCGCCGCCGGAAGGCCGGCACGCACCCCGACCGCCCCCGACGCCGAGCCCGCGGAACTCCCCGGCGGAAGCGATCGGGTCGCACCCGCATGTCGTCGGAGGAGATCCGGGACAGCCTCTTCGAGGCGGCACTCTCCCGCTTCCGGGCCCAGGGGTACGACCAGACCTCGGTGGCAGAGCTCACCCGGGAGACCGGGGTCGCCAAGGGGACCTTCTTCAACCATTTCCCGACGAAGGAAGCCATTCTCGCCGAGTTCGTCGGGAGAGTCTGGGAGGAGGCCGCCGAAGCCTCGACGCGAGAAGGCCACCGGGGAACCGACGAGATCATCCACACCCTCGACGGCGTCATGCGCCGGCTCGAGACCGACCCCGCCGTCACCCGCGAGGTGGCGCTCCGGCTCCCCTCCCTCTCGACACCTCCGGCCCTCCGTTCGGAGAGGGACCCCGGCGCCGATCTCCTCTCCGACTTCTGGAGCCGCTGGATCCGTGTCCGGATCGACCAGAGCCTCCCAATCGCCGTCCCCATCGAGGAGATCACCCCGGAGGATCTCGCGGCCCTTCTCGTGGGTGCCATGATCCGGACCCTCGCCGAAGGCGCCACGGGGCCCCACCGGTCCCCTCCCCCGTCCGATCCCCTCCCCCTCGCCCTCTCCATGGGTCGACGGGCGGTCTTCCTCCTCCGGTCCGCCGGATATGTCGCGCCCGATCCCCCCACGGGAACCTCGCACTGACCGTGGTCATCTCGGTCGCGTCCATGATGCCCTCGCATGACCTCTCCCCGCACCCGGTCTCTGCCATGGAGCCGGGAGTCGGAGTGCTCCCATGATCCCCGAGGGCGTGCTGGCCTTCGGCCTCCTCAGCCTGACCTCGCTCTTCGCCATCACGAATCCGCTCACCGCGGCTCCCATCTACCTGGCACTCACCGAGAGCCAGACCCCTGAGCACCGGTTGCGCACCCTCCGTACCGCCATCCTCACCGGAGCGGTGGTCCTGGTGGTCTTCACCCTCCTGGGTGGTGCCATCTTCCAGCTCTTCGGCATCACCATCGACGCCTTCCGCATTGCCGGGGGCATCATCATCTTCGGCATCGCCATCGACATGCTCCAGGCCCGACGGTCCCGGGTGAAGAGCACCGAAGAGGAGGAAGAAGAGGGGATGGAGAAGGACGAGGTGGGAATCACCCCCCTCGGGATCCCCATGTTCGTGGGGCCCGGCGCCATCACCACGGTCATGGTGTTGGCGGGGGACGCCGCGACTCTCCCCTTCGTGGCGGCCCTCTTCCTCTCCATCGGCATCGTCCTGGGAATCCTCTACCTGGTGCTCCGGGCCTCCCCCTACCTGACGGGACTCCTGGGCCAGACCGGAGTCAATGTCCTGACCCGGATCATGGGACTCCTCCTGGCGGTGATCGCCGTCCAGTTCATCATCGATGGTGTTCGCGCCGTCGCCCTCGACGTGCTCCGGACCGCCGGGAGCTGAGCCCGCGCACCTCACCTGACCCAGGGAATCAGATCGGCGGCTGTAGCGTAAACGGGCTCCTTTTCCTCTTCTGCGTGGGTGCGGGGTTCAGGATCGCGTTCGGTTCACCAGAGTCCCGAATGGTTGGCGGGATCACCAGCACCCGACCCTCCGCAGGGGAGGGGAGGGCGGATGACTGGAGGGCTGAAGGGAACCCTGACTCCACACCGGACGACTCGTTTCTCAACGCTTGCGCTCTGCGTCACCGCAGAGACCGCAAAGTCCACAACCGTCGATTCTCGCGAGCGACGGTTGTGGACTTCGTCTCCCATAGGGAGCGTTTTGGTGCCAACGTCGTGCGAGTCCCCCTCGAGTGTGGAGTCTTGGTTCCGATTTGGGGCTTCGGTTCCGAAGTGGGGTCGATTCGAAGGGGGAGGTCTGGTTTCGGTGTGGGGCACCGTTCCGTGTTGCGGCTTCGACTCCGAAGTGGGGTCCCGACTCCGACCCGGTCGATCTCCCCCGGTGACGGTCCCGGGGCAGGTGGAATCGATGCGGGTGGACGAAAAAGCTGAAAACGCCGCGCTTTCGAAGGCACTTTCCGGATCTTCGTTGATATTCGCAGAGAATCCGGATTGGGCGGCGGCGGCGCGAGGGCCCGTTCCGGATTTTCGTCGGTATTCGCATAGAATCCGGAATGCGCCGGCTTTTTTGTCGCGTTTTCAGGATTTTCGTCCCCGGAGCGAAGGCTGCGGCCGGGCCCCGGAGGGTGATTGTAGCGGATACGCTACATGGCCCCGCCCCCCATACCATCCTTCAGCTCATCGGCACAGAATCCTGCAGTCATTGTAGCGAATACGCTACGTTCGAGGGTATAGATGAAGATGATTGTAGCGCAAACGCTACAATCTCCATATTTGCCCTCCGTGGCCTGCGGCGTTCCGGGGTAGAGCCAATGCGGTATGGGAAAAGAGCCCGTAAACGCCACACTCCTACACGGTCCCCGGTATTCAGGATCGTTCTGGAGGGCCGTGAAGGTCAGAGCGACCGGAAGGCGATCCGCCTCGGCACCCGGTCCCACGCCACCGCCATGGCCACCCCGGCCTCCGGATCCCGCTCCCCTTCCCCACTCTCCCGCCGGCTCCCGGACCGATCCCCCGATGCCCCCGGATCGTCCTCCCCGGACAACGACGCGACCCACCACCCCTCCACCGGTCCCTCGCCCACCTCCGGATCGAGGCGGCGGAGCGCATTGCCTCCCATGGGCGAGAGTCGGACCGCGAAGGCGGTGAGAGGAATGGCGAGTCCGCCTCCCACCGCCTTGATGAAGGCCTCCTTGCGGGTCCATCCCCGGAAGAAGGCGCCGACCCGGGCCCCGGAGGGGAGTGCCAGGAGCTCGGCAACCTCCTCTTCGGCGAAGGTGCGGCGGGCGAGGGCCTCCAGGTCCGGAAAGCCCCGCGCCTCCTCCAGGTCCACCCCTAGACGTCCCTCGGCGGCGACTCCCACCAGGAGGTGCTCCCCCGAGTGGGAGAGGTTGAAGCTCGGCGCCCCGGGCTCCGCCAGGTACGGCTTTCCGCCCGGTTCACGCTCGAAGCGGAGGACGCCGGGGGCCCGGTCCATGAGGGTGCCGAGAATCCGCCGGAGCGTGCCCCACCCCACGATGTGGCGGCGGCGGAGGTGATCGAAGCGAAAGCGATCCGCCCGCTCCCGCTCCTCGGCGGAAAGGGTCTCCTCTAAAGCGCGCACCACGCCACCGGGGGGATCGAGTCGCCCCCTGAGCAGGTGGATCGTTCCGGTTTCGAGGGTCTTCAGCACCCGCCACTCCTCCGCAAGGCTTCGGGATCGGGGGCTCCCGGCGGCGGTGGCCCCTCGCCTTCTTCAGCGGACTTCCAGAAGGATGTTGAAGGTACCCCACGGGGATGCCGGCGTCACCCCGGTTGATTTCGGTTTTTCTTCGGTTTATCATCGAAGGCATGACGACCTCGCGCACCGCTCTCTGTCTCTGGCTCCCCACCTTCGAGCTCCGGCTCGAACTGGTGCGTTCGCCCGAACTCGACGCCACTTCGGTCGCCCTTCTCCGTGCCGGAGAGGGGGCCGCGGGCCGGGGAGAGGTCCACCAGGTCTCCGAGCGGGCGGCGGCGGCCGGGGTCCGTCCGGGGATGCGAGTCTCGCAGGCGATCTCCCTCTGTCCGTCCCTCACCCTTCTCGAGCCCGACCCGGCCCACTACGGGGCCGCCATGGAGGAGATCCTGGGGTGCCTCGGAGAGGTGAGCCCGATCCTCGAACCGGTGGAGCCGGGCATGATCCAGGTGGGGATGGATGGGATGGAGCGCCTCTACGGTTCGCCGGCCGACCAGGTGACCCGGGTCCTGAAGAGCCTCCTCCACCTCCTTCCCCGTCCCCTTGTGGCTGCCATGCGAGTGGGACGAGCGCCGGGGACCTTCGCCGCCCGGGTCGCCGCGGTCTCCGCCCGCCCGGGCGCCCCCGTCCTCGTCGACGAGGGCGAGCTCCTCTCCTTTCTGGAGGACCAGCCGGTGGAGACACTTCCCCTCCCCCGGGAGGCCATCGAACAGCTCCACCGCCTCGAGATCCGGACCCTGGGGACGCTGGGACACCTTCCCCTCCCGGCACTCCTCCGGCACTTCGGGAGCGCCGGGCGCGAGGCCCGGGCGCTGGCCCGGGGAGAGCGGATCGAGCCAGTCCGGGCCCGGCACCGTCCCCGCCCCCTCCGGGCCTCCCTGGATCTTCCCACCGCCATCGGCGAACGACACGCGCTCCACCGGGCCCTGGACCGGGTCCTGGACCGACTCCTGGCCCACCCGCAGCGAAAGGATCGGGCGCTGAAGGGCCTCCGGGTGGGAGGACATCTCGAGGAGGGAGGGTCCTGGCAGATCGAGGTCACCCTGCGGGACGCCGCCGCACGGCGGGAGCCCCTCGCCTTTCCCATCCGGAGCCGGATCGCGCTCCACCCTCCGCCCCGGGCGCTGGAGAGTCTCTTCGTCGAGGCCTTCGACTTCGGGGCGCCGGTGACCCAGGGGTCGCTCTTCGAGCGAAGTGAAGCCGGGGCGAGAGAGCGGGTGGATCCCGGAAGTGACCCCCTCACCACCGGTCCGGTGGGCCGGGCACTCCGCCAGGCGGTGCGGGAACTCCACCTCCGGCTGGGCCACGCTCCCCTCTACCGGGTGGTGGAGGTGGACCCCTGGTCGCGGATCCCCGAGCGCCGGCACGCTCTTCTTTCCCTGGACGACCGTTGAAGAAGGCCGGATCCCCTCGGGACGGATCCCTGCGGCCGGCGCGGCGCCGGCGCCCCCTTCGAGTGGAGGTGGATGCAGCCGGACGCCCCCTCCGGGTGCATGGCCACCGGGGGCCGGTCCGGATCGTGGAAGTCCGCGAGGTGTGGCGGATCGACGACGAGTGGTGGCGAAACCCGATCTCCCGGGACTACTACGAGGTCGTCCTCGACTCCGGTCGACTCCTCACCCTCCATCACGACCGGGTCGAGGGCCGATGGTATCTGTAGTCGTCCGGATCGTGCCCGGGGCCGACCGGATCCCCGCCCGGGGTCTCGGGTACCCGACGACCGACCGCATCCGGCTTCCCTCCCCGATGAAACCACCGAGGACTCGCCATGACGATGGACCTGCTCTCCAGACATTGCCAGCCCATGGGCGAAAATGCCCAGCCCCTCCAGGGAGAGGCACTTGAACACTATGTCGGGGCGATCTCCGACGCGTGGACGGTGATCGATGACCACCACCTGGAACGGACCTTCGAGTTCGAGAACTTCGTCGAGGCCCTCGAGTTCACCAATGACGTCGGTGTGTTGGCCGAAGAGGAAGGCCATCACCCCGAGATCACCCTGACCTGGGGGAAGGCGACGGTGCGGATCTGGACCCACGACATCGACGGGCTGAGCGAGAACGATTTCATTCTCGCGGCCCGGATCGAGGCCCGGACACATTGATGGCGCCCGCATCCAACACCGCACCCTGTCGCTGACACGTGCCCCTGCGCATCGCCTTCCTGAACTCCTGGCCGGAACCGAGTCACGAGGGGTCCGGAACCGCCGTGAGCATCGGCAATCTCGCCCAGGGCCTCTCCCACCGGGGACACGAGGTGGTGACCCTCACGCCATGGAAGGAGGGAGGCCGCACACCGGGACCTCTCCCTCTCCTCTTCCATCGGCTCCACTTCAATCGGTCCGTCGGACGCCGGATCGACGACACCGGTCCCTTCGACCTGGTGGTGGGCTTCGACATGGACGGTTTTCTCTGGTCCCGACGGAGGGAGGCGCGAAACTCAGGGAATGGAAGGAAGCCACCCCCCTTCATCCTCTGGCTCAAGGGCATCGCCTCCGATGAAGCCCGTTTCGCCCGGGGCACCGACTCCCTCATCCTCTCCCTGGCTGCCCGCCTCGAGTCCATGAATGCCCGGGGCGCGGACCGGGTGATCGTGCCCAGCCGGTACTCGGCCGAGGTGGCGGAGGAGGTGTACGGACTCGAGAGAGGACACCTCCACGTGGTGCCCGAGGCCATTGACCTGGAGGCGTGGGAGAGGACGCCATCGGTCCCGCGCCCCTCACCTCCCACCCGCCCGTCCGAGGCGCACCCCTTCCGGATCCTGTCGGTGGCACGCCAGTATCCCCGGAAGGACACCGAGACCCTCCTCCGCGCCCTTCCATTCGTGCGAAGAGCCGGGGTACCGGTGCGACTCACCATCGTGGGGGGCGGACCCGAACTGCCTCGCCTTCGGAAGGTGACACGCACCCTGGGGCTCTCCGATGTCGTCTCTCTCACCGGCCCCCTGGAGGAGAGAGAGAGCCTCCTCGATCTCTACCGGGAGGCGGACCTCTTCTGTCTGCCCTCCCTACAGGAGGGTTTCGGGATCGTCTTTCTGGAGGCGATGGCGGCCGGCCTCCCCATCGTCGCCGCCCGGGCCGGCGCCACCCCCGAAGTGGTGACCGATGGGGTCATCGGTCAACTCGTTCCCCCCGGAGACATCGAGGAACTCGGGCGGGCACTGGGAGAACTCGCACTCAACCCGGCGCTCCGAATGCGGATGGGTGAGGCCGGCATCCGCCGCGTCGAGGGCTACTCCCTCGATCGACACACGGACCGCTTTCTCGAAGCCGCCACCGATTCCGGAGCCATGGCATGAAACTCGGAGTCCTTTCCGATACCCACGGACAACTCCGCCCCCAGGTCTTCCCCTTCCTGGAAGGGGTCGACCGGATCCTCCACGCCGGAGACGTGGGCGACCCCGAGATCCTCGTCGCCCTCGAGGCGATCGCCCCCGTCACCGCCGTCTGGGGGAATACCGACGGCTTCGACATTCGGCACCGGACCACCGAGACCGCCCACCTCGAGGTGGAGGGGGTGCGCATGGTGGTGACCCATGGTCATACCGTCACCCCATTGACCGCAGAGAGTCTCTCCGCTCATTTCCCCGACGCGGACCTGGTGGTGTACGGACACACCCACGAGCCCCGACAGGACCAGGTCGGCTCCCAACTCATCCTGAATCCCGGAAGCTGTGGTCCCCGGCGATTCGGCCTCCCTGTCACCCTCGCCACCGTCGAGATCGATGCCGGTACCGTCCGGGCCCAAATCCACCCCCTCCCCATCGACTGACTCCGGCGAGAGGGGCGCGGCGCAATTCCGTCGACGCCACCTCGGGATCCTCCCGGCCCTTCTCGGAGGGCTTCTTCTCGCCGCGCTCACTCCCGCCGGCCCCCTGTGGGCCCAGGGCATCACCACCGCCCAGGTCACCGGCCAGGTGACGAGCGCCGCGGGGAATCCGCTCCAGGCCGTCCGCATCGTGGTGATGGACCCGGACGGGGGCATGGAGGTGTCGGCCCTCTCGAGAGCGGACGGGCGCTACACCCTTCCGGGAGTCGATCCCGGAGGCCCCTACCGGATCGAGGCCCGGGGAATCGGATACCGGACCGAGGCCCTCGAGTCCCTATACCTCCTCTCCGGCCGGGTCGAGAGGATCGACTTCGTCCTCTCGCGACCGGAGGGGGTCGACGAGGGTCCCCTCCACTTCGGGGCTGGCACCGGCTCGACCTTCTCGGCCGGTCGGAACGGGCTGGATGCCACCTTCGGAGGCGCCGATACCTCCCCCCTCCCTTCCCTCACCCGCGACGGCATCGACCCCGTGCGCACCCTCCCGCAGGTGGGAGGCTTCCGTCCGGCGGTGGACGACCTCCGGTTCGGGGGAGGACTCCCGGGAATCCTCCTCCTCCCGGGCGCGAGAGAGGCCCCGGAGGGCCGGAGACACCGGGGAGTCCTCCCCGGAACCGCGACGCCCCTCCTCCGAAGCGACCTCACCACCTTCGACCCCCGCCACGGCGGAAGCCGCGGGGTCCGTTTCGACGCGGGGACCGCCCGCGGGACCAACGAATTCAGGGTCACCGCCTCCCGCTTCGGAGGCATTGGGCCCGGAGGTGGCCGGGTGACCGGGAGCGATCTCGCCCTGGCGGTGGGCGGCCCCTTGGTGGAGGATCGGGCACACTTCTTCGTGGCCGCCGAACGGTCCCGCCGAACCGATCTGCTGGAACGGCGCATCCGGATGCCCGACTCCGAAGCGACTGCGCGCGCCGAGGACGCCGCAGACTTCCTCCTCGAACGTTACGATCACTCCCCGGCCTCCCTCGATGCCCTCCGGCCCGACTCCGAGGTCGATCAGCTCTTCGCGCGGGTGGATCTGCGGATCACTCCCCAACACCACCTGACCCTCCACCACCATCGAGTGAGCGATGGGATCGAACACTTTCCCCAGGCCCGGGGCCTCGCCTTTCTCCGCGGCGACGCCCGGGAGTGGATCCGGAGCGATGGCCAGGCCACCGTGGCCCGGCTGAACTCGAAGTTCGGCGGTCGCTTCTACAACGAATTGAGGATCGGCCATGCCCGGGGCGAGGAGAGGCGCACCGCCGGAGGGGATTTCGCCCGGATCCAGGTGGACCTGGGCGGGGGGGCCCTGGCGCACTTCGGTCCCACACCCACCGCCGGGCCGGGACCCATGGACCGGGAGCGGGTCGAGATCTCCAACGACTTCCTCTTCTCGTGGGGGCGGCACGATCTGACCGTGGGAGCCGAGCGGACGACCCTCCGGTCGGCGCCGGGGCCCCGGATCGACGCCTTCGGCCTCTGGGAGTTCGGTTCGGTGGAGGCCCTCCGGAACGAATCGCCGGAACGCTATGTCGGCACCGTCCGGGTGGGGAGTGGGGAGGCCGGATCGGCGTTCTCCATCGAGGGTTGGGCTCTCCATGCCCACAACCGCTGGGAGGCCACCGACGAACTCACCCTCACACTGGGAGCCCGATTCGACGGGAGCAGCCTTTCGGGACTCCCTCCGGTGGCCGGCCTCCCGCAGCGGAGCGACTTCGACCCGTACCGACGGGGCGCGGTGGAAGGCGTCCTCCATTTCAACCCCAGGCTGAGCGTCCACTGGGGCCGAGCCGATTCGGGACTCACGCAGTTCCGCGGAGGTGTGGGCCTCTTCACCGAGCCCATGCCCACCGGCGCCATCGCCGGGGTCCGGGCCGGGGTCGGCGCCGAATCGTGGCGGATCGTCTGCACCGGATCCGGCGTCCCCACCTTCACCCCCGATCCCTCGTCGGCGCCGGGGATCTGTGCCGACGGGCTCCGTGTGACGCCTCGCACGATCCACCTGGTCGATCCCGAACTGGGTCCACCCCGTTTCCTCCGGATCGCCGGGGGGGTCGACCGGGAGCTCGGGGTGAGGGAGCTGCTCGGAACGGTGGAGTTCGTCTGGTCCGGCACCCGGTCGGACCTCCTCCGCCGGAATCTCCTGGTGGAGCCCGATCCCGATGGCGGGATGCGGGAGGGCCGGGAGGTCCACCGGCCGGTCCGGATCTCCGGGGGCCCCGGCGGGCTCGGGGTCGGAGAGGCCATCGAGCTCACCAACACCGACGAGGGACACGCCTGGAGCCTGACTGCCCAGCTCCGGAGGCCGGTGGCCGATGGATGGGGGGCACACGCCGCCTACACCCTCTCGGAAGCCAGCGTGGTGGATCCGGGCGCCCGGTGGAGCACCCGTTCCTTCTCCGCCCTCACACCCACGGCGGGGGACCCGAACGCACCGGCGGCCGGACGTCCGGGGGAGCTGGCCCGCCATCGGCTCGTGGCTGGCGCCACCTTTGCCTTCGACCTCCTCGACGATTCACCCCTCCACCTGGCGCTCCTCTACATCGGAGAGAGTGGGGGTCCCTACGCTTTCCGGTACGAGGGTGATGTGAATGGCGATGGTATCCGGACCAACGACCTCATCCGGGTTCCCGCGGGGCCCGACGAGGTTCGTTTTCTCGACAACGCCGACGGAGATGTCCCGGGCCGACCCTCGCTCTCGGCCGAGGAGTCGTGGGACCGCCTTGATCGCTTCATCGACGCCGTGGCCTGTCTGCGGGACGCCCGGGGAAGCATTCTCGACCCGGGGGCCTGCCGGGCTCCGTCGAGTCACCGCATCGATGTGAGGGCCCGGCAGGAGGTCGGATTCGGCGAGGTGCACCGGGCCGAGATCACCCTCGATGTCCTGAACCTCGGCAATCTCGTGCGAAGAGGTTGGGGACGCGCGCCCTTCGTGCCTTCGGGCACCCTTCCACTCCTGGCGGTGGAAGATGGGGACGATGTGGTGGATGGCCAGCTCCTGCTTCAGCCCTTCACACTCACCGAGCCCCCATTCTCCACCAGGGCACTCACCTCGAGATTCCAGGTCGAGGTGGGGCTCCGCTACCGGTTCTGACGCGGTCAGTTCCCAGGCACGGCCACCGGGCTGGATCGGTTCTGTCGTGACCCGTCCCCGAGCTGGCCGTCCACATTGTAGCCCCAGCAGCGCATCTCTCCACCGGAGACTCGACCACAGGTGTGGGAGCCCACGGCGACGATGGACTGAAAGGTGTAACCCCCTTCCACGGGGGTGGGGGTGTTCCGGTCCTCGGTGGTCCCGTCGCCGAGCTGGCCATGGAGGTTCCGCCCCCAGCAGAAAGCGCGTCCACCCTCGGCGATGGCGCAGTTGTGGACGCCCCCGGCGGCGAGGGCAACGAAGGTCTCGTCCAAGGCCACCAGGGCCGGGGTGGATCGGCTGCTGCCGAACTCGCCCGTGCCGAGCCTCCCATCTTCATTGGCCCCCCAGCAATGAATGCGGCCATCGGTGGAGAGCCCGCAACTGTGGGCATTCCCTGCCGCCAGCGCCACGAAGCCGAGGCCTCCGATCACCCGCTGCGGGGTCGACGCCGAGGCGTTGGACCCGGTCCCCAGTCGTCCGGCGCCCCCGGTCCCCCAGCAGTATGCCTTCCCCTGGTCATCGAGGGCGCAGGTGTGGTCCCATCCCGCCACGATGGACGAGAAGCGGAAATCGCCGGCCACCGGAACCGGTTCGGAGCGGGCCGTCGTCGTCCCGTCGCCGAGCTGGCCGGCAGGATTCGCCCCCCAGCACCAGGCCTGGCCGGTGGCCGTGAGTCCGCAGCTGTGTCCGAGACCGGCGGTGATCTCGGTGAAGGTCACCTCGCCTCCGACCCTGCGGGGCTCCAGGAGGTCGGATCCGGCTCCACCCCCACTCTGACCGCGGTCATTGGACCCCCAGCACCACGCCTCGCCCGCGGGGGAAAGCGCGCAGAGGTGCGAGACACCGGAAGACACCCGGGCGAAGGGGCTCCCCACCACGGGAGCCGCCGGTGTGGTGGCGCGGTTCCGGGTGCCATCGCCGAGCTGACCATGAGCATTTCCGCCCCAGCACCGGAGGGTGCCACCGGAGCCAAGGGTACACGAATGACTCCCTCCCACGACGGTCCCGGCCCGAACCGGAAGACTCGCCGGCACGGCATCGGCATCCAACGTCGTCAGAAGACCCGGTTCACCCACCACCTGAGCGGTCAACGACTGTCTGCCCACCGAGCTTCCCAGAGTCCATCGGGTGCGAGCGATCCCGTCGGAATCGGTGACGGCGGTCTCCGGATCCACCGCTCCGGCGCCCTCTTCCGGCTGGAAGCGCACGGAAACCCCCTCCAGCGCATCCCCTCCGGCGTCGAGGACCCGTACCTCCACTGGAGCCTCCACCACTTCGCCCACTCTTCCGGTGACGGGCTCCTCCTGCACGGCTTCGAGTCCGGTGGGAACGGCCTCGGTGAGGAATGCCTGGAACTGGACCTCGACTTCATCCCCTTCGAGACGCGCCACCAGTTGCTGATCGCCCTCGTCGCCGAGGGTCCAACGGACCAGGCTGCTTCCATCGGGTCGTGTGACATCGACAGGGGGATCGACAGCGCCCCCTCCCGACACCACCTCGAATTCGAGGGTGGTACCCGGGATGCCGGCACCCTCGGCATCGATGAGCTGGAGCACGAGGGGGGTCGGAAGCTCCCGGCCGGGAGCCCCGGCCTGGCCATCGCCCTGGAGAATCAGGAGCAGAGATTCCTCCCCCAGCAGTTCTCCCGCGTCTTCCACGCCTTCCAGGCCCAGTGTGTCCAGGAGCGTCCCCTCCTCCCCATCGGCGACGGTGGGAAGGGGCGCATCGGTATCGATGGGCGTGGACTCGGGATCCAGGTCCTCACGGAGCCAGGGAGAATCGTCGAAGATCTCACCGTCGCTCCCGCTGAGGGGGTTCATCCGGTCCACGAAGGCGCCCGCCTCGCCTTCCGGACCGGCGAACCAGAAGCCCCCGATCACCAGGAGGAGGAGGGCCACCAGCGCTCCCACCCGGACGACCCACCGACTCGGCTCCCCTTCGGCCGCTCCCGCCGGCGGAGAGTGGGGTGGCAAGGCAGCCCGTGGATCCGGTCCGGGAGCACGCCTGCCACCGGGGATCCCGGCTCCCGGGGGAGGCACCGGGGGCTCTCCCGAAGGACGGGCTCCACCCGGGGGAGCGGAAACGTCGGGGGCGTCGGGGCTCCACGACGGCACCGGAAAGGGGACGGCCCCTCCCCGGGCGGGGGTCAAGCTCCGGTCCGAAGGAGGGTCCGCCTCGAGGGTTGAACCCTCGGCCAGCACCTCGAGGAAGGTGTCGGCCGAACGCCACCGGTCCTCCGGCGCCTTCTTCATGGCACCCTCGAGGGCGCGCCGGAGATTCTTCGGGATACCCGGTCGAAGGGTCTCCAGATCGGGAAGGTGCTCGTTCTTCTGCTTCCCGATGACCGAGTAGAGGCTCTCACCGGCCCACGGCTGCTTCCCCGAGAGCATCTCCCAGCCCAGGAGTCCGAGAGAGTAGATGTCACTTCGCCCATCGAGGTCGCGGCCATCCACCTGCTCCGGCGACATGTAGGCCGGCGTGCCGATGGCGGTGCCCGGAAGGGTCAGACCCGAATCGCTGTCCCACGCCCGGGCGATCCCGAAGTCGGCGAGCCGCGCAATTCCCAGCGCCTCGTCCAGGTAGACATTCTCGGGCTTCAGGTCCCGGTGCACGATGCGGGAACGGTGCGCGTAGGAAAGCGCGCGGCCCAGGTCCCGGAGGATCCGCTCCGCTTCATCGAAGGGGAGAGGCCCCTCCTCGCGGATCCGGTCCTTCAGCGAGCGTCCCGGCACGTACTGGAGGATCAGGGCCAGCCCTCCGTCGGCGAGCCGCCGGGTGCCCAGGAGCATCACGATGTTCGGGTGCTGGAGCTTTCCCACCGTTCTCGCCTCGCGCACCAGCCGGGCCACGGCATCCTCGTCCTGCACATAGCTCTGACGGATGAGCTTGATGGCCACGTCGCGCCCGAGTTCACGGTCCCGGGCCAGGTAGACGACAGCGGTGCCTCCCCGCCCCAGCTCCCGAACGAGTTCGTACTCCCCGGCGAGTTCGGGGATCTCGGGGAGGTCGTCCGGGCGCCGCTGGCTCATGGAGCCGCACCCCCGGGACCGGAGGCATCGGCCACCGTGCTTCCGAAGGCCATGGCCGCCACGGCCACATTGTCCTCTCCTCCCCGGACCAGCGCCTCCTCCGAGAGGGCACGGGCCAGGTCACGGATGTCGGCAGTCCCGCGTACGACCTCGACGATGGCTTCGGAGGAGAGTACACCATGGATGCCATCGGTGCACAGGAGTACGAGGTGCCCCTCCGAAGAATCGAATCCCTGGAAGAGATCCACTTCAATCCCGGACTCGGCGCCCAGGTTTCGAGTCACGGCATTCCGCCAGGGGGACCGCGCGGCCTCCTCGGCGCTCATCCGACCGTCGCGCGTCGCCTCGGCAATGAAGGAGTGATCCAGCGTGAGTTGCCGAATTCCTCCGTCATCGACCCGGTAGGCTCGACTGTCTCCCACATTGGCGATGTCGTAGCGATCCCCGTCGCGCAGGAGTGCCACGAGGGTGGTGCCCATCCCCTCCCGATCCGATTCCCTCTGCGCCTCTTCGAGCACTGCGCGGTGGGCCTCCTCTACCGCCGGACCGAGATCACTCCCATCGGAGAGGGCCCGCACCAGGGTCTCGAGCGCCAGGTGGCTCGCGATGCCCCCGGCGTGGTGGGAGCCCATGCCGTCACAGACGGCCGCCAGTTCGCGTCCTCCTGGAAGGGAACGGACGATGACCGCATCCTGATTCGTGGCGCGACGCCCCTGGTCGGTATACCAGGAACTCCGGAAGGGCAGCCGGTCCTGCGATGCCTCGTGGCGGAACCGGAATCCCAGGTCCCCCATCTCGATCCGGTCTCCATTGGCGAGCGGCACTTCCTCCACATCGGAGGAGAGGACTCGGCCGTTCACGGTGGTCGGATTCGTGCTCGACTCGTTTCGGAGGGTCCAGACCCCACCTCTGAAGGTCATTCGGGCCTGACGACGACTCACGGTGGGGGAGTCGAGGCGGACGTGCCGGTACTCCGGTCCCTCTTCCCGACCAAAGGAAATCTCCGCAGGCGCACCGGGAAGCCGGACGAAACGGATCTCGTCGCCACGGTCCGGCCCCACTTCGATCTCGAGGCGGCCGGGCAGCAGCTGGAGGGTGCCGTCGGGAGGGCGCTGATAGGTCACCGTACCGGTGTCACGGGAAGGGGTCGCTTCGTCACGATCCCCTGACGGGGCGTCCGGTCCGGCCGGCCCGGTGGGAATCGTCATGCGGCTCGTGGGGTCGGGTGCGGAGCCCTCCCGGGTCCCGGGTCCCGGATCCCTCCGCTCCGGCCCCGCCGAGGTGGCGGGCTCCCGGCCTCCAGGTGGCGTTGCGGGCCCGGGCGCGGCCCCCTCCGGCGGCCAGCCGGGGGCCACACTCGCACCGGGCCTGCGAGTCTCTCCGACCCCACCACCCCCGGCGAGGGGGAAGACGAGGAGTGGGCGGCCTTCGACGGATCTCCGCTGCGTGCGGCGCCGCCAGAGGATTCCCAGAACCACCGCGACGAGGAGCCCTCCCAGGATCGGGACCTCCCAGGCAGCCACCAGGCAGGCGGCGTTCTCGACGAAGCCGGTGGGCACCGCCGGACAGATCCCTTCCAGGATCCCCAGGCTCATCGCGTTGTCCATGTTCGGTCCTTGCCTCCCGTCCGCTTCCCGGCTTGTGTCACGTCCCGTCTACGTACCCGGGTACCACCGGGTGAGGGTCCCCTTCCCATGCACAATCGTGTCAAGCTGTACCTCCATCGGACTCATCTACCTCCACCTCCACCGTCCCGATCACCTCACCCTCATCGTCCTCGCCCAGGTAGGCCGTGATCTCCGCCACTCCCGGCTCGGTGGCCGTGAGGGTCGACTCGAAGGCACCGTCCTCCGTCGTGCCCCCTTCCGGCTCCAGCACCCCATGGGTCGTCTCGAGCCAGATCGGCTCTCCATCCAGGTCCAGGAGGTTGCCCGCCGCGTCCCTCAGTTCCACCCGGATCGTCGCGCTCTCGTCGGTGGTGATGGTCTCCGGGGTCGCCTCCACCGTCGATTCATCGGCATCGGCCTCGCCTCCGGTCACGACCACCTGCACCGTCCCGATCACCTCGCCCTCATCGTCTTCGCCCAGGTAGGCCGTGATCACTGCTGACCCCGTCTCACTGGCCGTAAAGGTGGATTCGAAGACCCCATCTTCCGTCGTGCCTCCCTGCGGATCCAACTCTCCACTCGCCATCTCGAGCCAGATCGCCTCGCCCGTCAGGTCCAGTGCGTTCCCGGACGCGTCCCTGAGCTGCACCCGGATCGTCGCGCTCTCGTCGGTGGTGATCCTGTCCGGGGTCGCCTCCACTGTCGACCCGCCGGCATCCAGCTCGCCCACCGTCACCTCCACTTCCACCGTTCCGATCACATCGTCTTCATCGTCTTCGCCCAGGCGCGCCGTGATCTCCGCTACCCCCGGCTCGCTGGCTGTGAAGGTCGATTCAAGCACCCCCTCTTCTGTCGTGTCCCTCTGCGGGTCCAGCTCTCCGTGCGTCGTCTCGAGCCAGATCGTGTCTCCGGTCAGGTTCAACGGATTGCCCGAGGCGTCCCGGAGTTCCACTCGGATCGTCGCACTCTCGTCCGTTGTGATGGTGTCCGGAGTGACCTCCACCGTCGACTCGCCGGCATCGGGTGCGCCCGCCGTCACCTCTATCGTCACCGTCCCGATCACCTCACCCGTGTCATCTTCGCCCAGGTACGCCGTCACCTCGGCCGTCCCGGGCTCGCTCGCCGTCAGGACCGACTCGAAGGCGCCATCCTCCGTCGTCCCTCCCTGCGGGTCCAGCGCGCCATGGGTCGTCTCGAGCCAGATCTGCTCCCCGGTCGTATCCAGCGCATTGCCCGAGGCGTCCCGCAGCTCCACCCGCACCGTCGAACTCTCCCCGATGCTGATCGTCTCCGGCGCCGCCTCCACCGTCGACTCCCCGGCATCGGGTGCGCCCGCCGTCACCTCTATCGTCACCGTCCCGATCACCTCACCCGTGTCATCTTCGCCCAGGTACGCCGTCACCTCGGCCGTCCCGGGCTCGGTGGAAGTGAACACACTCCGGAGGGTGCCATCGCTCTCGGTCTCGCCGGCGGCGGGATCGAGTTCCCCAAGCGTCGTCGCAAGGAAGACCGCATCTCCGCCCGAGTCGATGGGATTCCCCGTTGGATCGAAGAGACGGACAGTGACCTCGGCTGAGCCGTCGATGCTGATGGAAGTCGGCTCCACCGTCACCTCGGAGGTCTCCGGATCGGGCGCGCCAGTGACAAAGGCCACGGTGGCCCCATCGCGGATGGTTTCCCCGTTCAGGGTTCCGGTAATCTCTGCCGTCTCCACATCGGTGCTGGAGGTCAGCGTGGCGATGAAGCGACCGTCTCCACCGGTGCTCACATCGGAGAGACTCCCCGCGGTGGTTTCCAACTCCACCTCGTGCGTGCCCGTCTCCGCCACATTCCCGAACCGGTCGAGGAGCTGAACCGTAACGGTTGAAGTGCTGGAGCCATCGGCGGTGATCCGGGTGGGAGAGGCCTGGATCGTTGTGGTTTCCACGGAGGGCGCTCCGGGCACGAAGGTCACCGACGTCGAATCGGCGAGGGGCTCGCCCCGAAGCGAGGCGGTGACCTCGGCGGTCCCGACCGAGGTGGGCGCGGTAAGAATTGCACGGTATTCCCCACCTCCCAGGTCCGAGACTGGGGAGAGGGTCCCGGCACTCGCCTGGATCTCCACCTCGTCACCACCCGCGGGGATGCGCTCACCCCGGGCGTCTCTCAGGATCACCGTGATGACCGACTCCGACTCCCCGTCGGCAGTGATCTCGGCCGGCGCCACCTGGAGTTCCGACTGCCCGGGCACGGGCCGAGGACTCACCGACAGGACCAGGTCGATGGAGACGGGAGAGTTGATGGCGTCGGGTGATGAGAGCTCCCACCGGGCCAGATGGTTTCCGGGGAGGAGGCCCGGATCATCGAAAATGAAGCCCACCTCGGTGGGCGCATTGGAAGAGGCGAGGACCGCCTCGACCCATCCCTCGCTTCCGCCGGAGGCCCACACGAGAGATCCGGTCAGATCGCCAAGGGTCCCTCCCCCCGCATTCTCCACCGCCACGGTCACCGACGAGGGCACACTCCCTCCCTCCTCCATGGACCGCTGGATCAATTCGGTGCCCACCACGATCTGCGGAGGGGTTTCCCCGAGGCGGAAACGGACGGCCACCACGGCGGAGGTCCCGGGCGCCGACGCGCTCGAAAGGTGAACCTCCGCCTCATGCACACCCACCTCGAGTCCATCGGAGTCGACCTGGAGCAGGAGGGTCGTCGGCGCCGAGTCGTCTTCGAGGTCCACCTGCAGCCACTCCACCTCGTTTCCAGCATCGTAGTGGATCTCGGCGGCCAGCCCGGTCAGGGTCCCGCCCCCCTCATTGGTGACCTGGACGGTCTCGGGGGCCGGGGCCTCCTCCTCTTCGGACGCGGCGAAGCCCACCGCTTCCGGAGTCACAGCGAGTACCGGGGGCGAAGCATCCACCTCGAGGGTCACCTGGAGGGTGGCCGGCGCGTCCGGCAACTGGCTCGAGGCCACGGATACGGTGGCACCGTACGTCCCGGGCTGGAGATCCGTCGGATCGGCCACCAGGGTCAGAACCGAGGGAACCGAGGTGGAGGAGAGGCTCCAGTCGAGCCAGTCCCCACCGCCTGGAGCATCGTACTCCACCTCCACCTCCAGGCCACCGATTTCCCCCCCGCCCTCATTCACGATCTCCACCTGGGCCAGGCCACTCCCGGAGGCACCACCGAAGTGAAGGTCGGAGGTGGACAGCCCCAGCGCCGGAGGAGAATCCACCACCACCGTGGCCACCCCACTCGCATTGCCGGTGGAGGCCCGAATCTCCGCGCTCCCGGGCCCCAGGGCCACTGCCATCCCAGTGGAATCGACGGACACGACTCCCGGTGCGTTGGAGCTCCATGCGATGTCCCGCCCTCCGAGAATCCCCCCCTCCGCATCGACGGGGGTCGCAGAAAAGTGGATCTCTTCGTCGGGGAGGAGACGGACGTCGTTCGGCTCCACCATCACCGATTCCACCTGGACGGTGACCACGGTCACATCTTCACAGCCCCCCAGGAAGAGGAGGAGACACGCCGCCAGGGCGGTGCGGAGACGGAGAGGGTGGAGAACGGGCATCATGGTCCCCCGCTCCCGGCTGGACCGGGATGACGGGGCGGAATACCGTCCCGCACCGACGATCCCACATTAAAGGTCACGTCCACCTCTGCGTGGTCTGGAACCGCATCGGGGGCGGAGACTCGAACTCTGGCCCGGTAGACCCCGGGAGAGAGATCGGTGGCGAATGCCTCGAGAAGTAAGTCGGTGGGCGCCGAACTCCCCTCCAGCGATGCTGTGAGCCACCCGGAGGGCGCGCCATCAAGGGGCTCGACCTCCACCGAAAGACCGGAGAGCGCTCCTCCTCCGGCATTCGTCACCCGCACGCCCTGGGAGGCCGGCTCCCGGGAACCGGCGTTCGCGGCCAGTGAGACACTTCCCGGTGACAGAGCGATCCGGGGTGGGGGTTCGCGAACTTCGAAGGTGACCGAGAGCGTGACCGGACTGTTGTCCGCCACCGACGAACGGAGCTCGATCCCGCGGGAGTAGACGCCCACTTCCAGTTCGGACGGGTCCGCCCGGAGCCGGAGCTGGCTGGGAGCGACGAGTGCGGAGAGCTCCACCTCGAGCCACTCCGGCTCGCTGGGATCCTCCCCGGACCCCACCACCGCATCGAGGCCCGAGAGCGTCCCACCCCCGGCGTTCCAGATGGCCACCGAGACTTCGGCCACCCCACCAGACCCGGCTTCGGCACTAAAGGTGAAGTTCATGCTGTCCAATGCGATGGACGGACTTTCCTCCACCACCACTTCAACCGCACCTTCCACCCCCTCGCTCCTCGCGCGCACCAGGGTCTCCCCGGGTCCGACCCCCCGGATCATTCCCGGGGAAGTCACCTCGACGATGGCCGGAGCGTCGGAAATCCACTCCACTTCGCGCCCTCCCAGAAGTTCGCCTCCGGCACCCCGCAGCTCGAGGGAAAGCTCCAGCTCCTCTCCGGTCACGATCTGGGCGGAGGAGGGCATGACGGTGATCGTCTGCACCGGAAGAATTTCCACCGTGATGTCCTCGCAACCACCGAGGAGAGGAAGGAGGAAGAGCGCGAGCCATCCCCGGGAAGACCGCCTCGCCGGGGGCCGTTTCGACCGCTCCGCCCGTCCTCTCGTCTTCATCAGAAACGGACCCTCAGCCCCGCCCGGATCCGTTGGAGCCGCCCCGGTGGCGGTGTCGAGAGCTCGAGTGCCGCAGCCCCGGACCCCAGACCCACCACGTCCAGGCCCACCAGTACTCCTCTGGAGTCGGGGGTGAGGGCAATGCTCCCCTCGCCACTTCGACCCGCCCGCCGGAATGCGTGGATAGCCCCCACCAGCGTCACCGCACCCGCCACGGCGAGTCCCGGCACCAGGAGGGCTCGCTCCACTTCTCTGGAAGCGACCTCGCCGGCGGGACAGGAGCCATCCACCGCCGGTACCCGACATCGCTCCGTCACTTCGGTGTAGAGGACGCCTGTCGCCGCCGCGGCTCCTGCCCCGGCGAGCACCAGGAGGCCCGCCCGGTTCGAGCCCAGGTAGAAGTGCCCCATTCCCGGGAAGACCATTCCAGTGAGAAGCGCGGTACCGGCGCTTCGGGTCGGCGCCTGGGGTGCGAGCCGCTCCAGCCGGACCTCGACGAGGGCCCGGTCCGAGGCATCGGGAAGGAGCTCCAGGTACCGTTCGAGGTCGGACTCCGCGGCGCCCGTCCGACCGTCGCCCAGGTAGGCGAGCCCCCGGTTGTAGTGGGCTTCGGGCCAGTTGGGAAGCTCCACGAGGGCCCGGGAGAAGTGGAGTACGGCCTCCTCGTAGCTCGATCCTTCGAGCGCCGTCACCCCCTGCTGGAAGGCGACTCTCGCGACCGCTGGAATCTCGTCCTCCTCGGGCCCGGCCAGCGCCTCCACCCGAGCATCGACCTCTTCGGCGTCGGACCCCTCGGGGGCCAGGAGGAGGTAGCGACAGTACTCCCGGATCGCAGCGGGCACCTCGTCGGCGCCCTCGAGCAGGCGCCCGAGCCGGTAGGCGATCTCCGGATCCTCCGGGTCGAGTTCGGCGGCCTCCCGGAGGAGTTCCAGCGCTGATCCGTCATCGCCCAGGATCGCGGCCTGGTTCGCCTCGGAGAGGAGGCCACGGGCCCGCTCCCGATCTGCATCTGAGATCTCCTCTTCGAAAAAGGCGAGGAGCGCTTCCGCCTCACACGGCCCGGGGGCCGGAGGGGGAAGCTCGACCTTGGGAGGAAGCTCCTGCGCATGCACCTCGCCTCCGGCCCCCCGAACCATGGGGACGACGAGCAGCAGTGCGAATCCGACGAACATGGTGCGTCTCACCTGGCCTCTTCTCCTCCCTGCGAGTCTACGGTGTCCGGGGGCTCCACAGATGCCGATGAAGATGGGGCGGGACAGATCGGCTCGGATCACTCGTCCGGAGCCTCAATCCTAACTACGCTGCAATGGGCCTGCCAGACACCCGGATCGATGCGCGACGGCCTCCCTCCTTGACGGCCGCAGCCCCACCGTCACAAGCTCTCTCGAAGATTGGCGAAGCAGGATCCTCTCACTCCTTCCAGGGAAGCTCCCATGAAGAAACGACCGACCCATCGGTACTCTGGCGCCTTCGGCATTCCGACCCCGAGGTGCACCTTCCCCCTCTCCCCGCTCCTCCTCGTCCTCTTCGCCGGATGCCAGGTGGAGATCCCCGAAGCCGAGACGGATGTCCTGCCGCAGCCGGAGTTCGAGGAAATCGCCACCGCGGCCGCACCCGAAGCCATCGGTCCCTACTCTCAGGCCATTCGGACCGACCATGCCCTCTACCTCTCGGGACAGATCGGCCTCGACCCCGAGACGGGCGAAATGGTCGAGGGCGGAATCGAGGCGGAAACGCATCAGGTGATGGAGAACCTCGGCGCCGTCCTGGAAGCCGCGGGAATGGACTTCGGCCATGTGGTCCAGGCCCAGGTCTTCCTGGCGGACCTCGACGACTTCTCGGTGATGAACGAGATCTATGCCGGGTACCTGGAGGCTCCCCATCCGGCGCGGGCCACCATCGAGGCCGCCCGGCTCCCCCGGGATGCCCGGGTCGAGATCGTCATGACGGCGGTGGAACGCCCCTGACCGGGTGGCACGTCGGACCCCGACATCGTAGCTTGAATGATTCTCGACAATTCGATTCGCTTCCCCCCTTCGACCCGCCGCGTGGGCCGGAGGAAGGGGCGTCCATGGAGGACTCCTGATGCGTCACCTCGCCCTGCTCACCCTCGCCCTGGTTCTGGCGCTTCCCGCTCCGGTGGAGGCCCAGTCCGTACCCTCCCCTCTCGAGCACTTCGGTCAGGAGATCGGGAGCGACGGCTTCCTCGCGGACTGGCACCAGCTCTCGGCATACTACGACCGGGTCGCCCAGGCGAGCCCCCGGGTCCAGATCGACACCCTCGGCCCCACCACCCTGGGTGAACCCTTCGTGCAGATGGTGATCACCAGCGAGGCGAACCATGCGAACCTCGACCGCTTCCTCGAGATCCAGCACCTCCTGGCCGATCCGCGTCGAATCGGGTCCGAGGCCGAGGTGGAGGCCCTCATCGAGGAAGGGCGGACCGTGGTACTCACCACGAGCCACATCCACTCCACCGAGGTGGGCGCGGGCCAGATGCCGGCGAACCTCGTCTACCGGATGGCCACCTCCGAGGACCCGAAGATCCTCGAGATCCTCGACGAGACGATCCTCGTCCTGATTCCCTCTCTGAACCCCGACGGGACCCAGATGGTCTCGGAGTGGTGGAACGAGTGGCTTGACACCGAGTTCGAGGGCGCTCCCCTCCCCCGCCTCTATCACCACTACATCGGGCACAACAACAACAGGGACTGGTTCTTCTTCGCCCAGAAGGAGACTCGGATGACGGTCCTGGGCGCCCACAATATCTGGCGTCCGCAGATCGTGCACGACGTGCACCAGATGGGAAGCAATGGCGCCCGCCTCTTCGTGCCGCCCTACACCGATCCGGTGGAGCCGAATGTGGACTCCCGCCTGATCTCGGGACTGAACCAGCTCGGCACCTGGATCCGGGCCGACATGACGACCCAGGGGTACGACGGGATCGTCACCGACGCCATCTTCGACATCTACACTCCGGCACGCGCCTACATGCACTACCATGGCGGGGTCCGGATCCTCTCGGAGACGGCCAGTGCGAATTCGGCCCGCGCCATCGAGATCGACTTCGATGACCTCGGCGGCTCGGCGGAGTACGACGCGAAGGTCATGAGCTCGAACTTCCCCTCTCCCTGGCTGGGCGGACGGTGGGGACTCGACGACATCGTCGACTACATGGAGACGGCTGCCGTCTCGATCCTGGTGAATGCGGCGAAGAACCGGGAGTTCTGGCTCCGCAACTTCTACGAGATCCACCGTGATGCCGTCGAGGGATGGGACAGCTGGCCCGCCGCCTGGGTGATCCCCGGGGGCCAGGACTACGAGGCGGGAGTCGAACAGCTCCTCCGGGTCCTCACCACCGCCGATGTGGAGGTCCACCGGACCGAGCAGTCCTTCACCAATGGGACCGAGACCTTCCCCGAGGGCTCCTTCGTGATCCCCATGCAGCAGCCATACGCCGCCTTCGCCCAGACCATGATGGAGCGCCAGGAGTACCCGGACCTCCGGCAGTATCCGGGTGGGCCTCCCATCCGCCCCTATGACGCCACGGCCCACACCCTCCCCCTCCTCTTCGGGATCGAGGCCCACGAGCTGGAGACGATGCCCCAGGTCGCCCTCTCCGACCCCATCCCCACCTTCGAGGAGTTCTCCTTCCCCGTTCCGGCGCACCTCCTGAGGGAGGGCCCCACCCGCATCGGCCTCTACCGGGCCTACGCCGAGCCCATGCCGGAAGGATGGACCCGCTGGCTCTTCGACCTGGCAGGCATCCGCTACGACCCGCTGCGCAACGACGACATCCAGGCCGGCGACCTCGCCTCGCGCTACGATGTCATCATCTTCCAGGACCAGAACCCCAACTCGATCCGGAACGGCTACCCGGCGGAGCGGATGCCCGCCCCCTACGCCGGTGGCATCGGCGACGAAGGGGAAGCGGCCCTCCGGGACTTCCTGGAGGAGGGCGGACGCATCGTCGCCGTCGACGCCGCCACCGACTGGGCCATCGACGCCTTCGATCTCGGGGTCGCGAACGCGGTGACCGACCTGCCGGCCCAGGACTTCTACATTCCGGGTTCGATCCTCCGGCTCGACCTGAATCCCGCCCATGAGATCTCCGAGGGCGTACCCACCGAAAACTTCGCCTGGTACTGGCGGACGAGCCGGGCCTTCGAGGTCACCGACCCCAACGCCACCATCGTGGGGAGCTTCGGCGAGGGCGATCCGCGTCTGGCAGGATGGGTCCTGGGCGAAGAGCATGTGGCCGGGCGCCCGGCACTCGTCGATGTCCCCGTGGGAGCGGGGAATGTGATCCTCTTCGGATTCCAGCCCAACTTCCGCGGTCAGACCGTCGGGTCCTGGCCCCTCTTCTTCAACAGCCTCCGCCCGAACCGATGAACCGACCGCGCCCCCGGCCGAGCCTCCTCCTACCCCTTCTCGCGCTCCTCCTTCTCGCGGCGTGTGACGTTGCGCCGGAGCCGGTCTTCCCGGAGGAGGCCTGGGAGCGTTGGGATTCGCCGGAGGCAGGTGGGCTCTCGTCGGAGGCCCTCCAGGCCGTCCAGGATCGGGTGGAGGAGATGTCCACCTCGGCCATGATGATCGTGACCGGGGGGCGGGTGGCGTGGGAGTATGGAGATGTGACCGAGGTCAGTTACCTGGCCTCGGTGCGCAAGAGCATCCTGGCCATGCTCTACGGGATCGAGGTGGAGCGGGGAACCATCGACCTGGACCGGACCCTGGAGGCGATGGGGATCGACGATGTCCAGGGACTCACCCCCGATGAACGCCAGGCCACCACCCGCCACCTCATCGCCTCCCGCTCGGGGATCTACCACCCCGCTTCCAATCCGGGGGACAACCTGGCCGATGCCCCGGAGCGAGGAAGCCAGCCCCCCGGCGCCTACTACCTCTACTCCAACTGGGACTTCAACGCGGCCGGAACCGCCTTCGAAGTCCAGTCGGGCCGGGACCTCTTCGACGCCCTCCACGAGGACCTCGCCCTCCCCCTGGGGATGCGGGACTTCGACCGGGAGCGGCATGTGAAGGGGGGCAATATGGAGCAGTCGGTCCACCCCTCCTACCACATGCACCTCTCCACCCGTGACATGGCGAGGATCGGCTACCTGGCGCTCCGGGAGGGACGGTGGCACGATACGCAGCTCGTCCCCCGGGAGTGGATGGCTGAAATGACCGGAGTCATCACCCCGGTTCACGAGATGAATCCCGAGGGACGACGGGAGGGCCCCCACGGCTACGGCTACATGTGGTGGGTCTGGGACGGCGAGGCGGCCACCGGACCCTGGGAGGGAGCGTACGCCGGGGTGGGTGCGGTGGGTCAGTACATCGTGGCACTCCCGGTCCTCGACATGGTGGTGGCGCACAAGACGGTGCCCGGGGGAGGCCGGTCGGTGGCCCACCCCGACTTCTGGGAACTCATGGGGCTGGTGGTGGACGCGGCGGAGGGCGGGGGATCGTGACCTCCGCCACGGGACGCAGCGCGCTGCTCCTGGTGGTGCTCGGGAGCCTCCTGGCGACGGCGGCGTGCACCTTCACCTCCCGGCACGACCCCTTCGCTCCCGGGGTCACCATCATCATCGAGAATGCCGGAGCCGTGGCTGCCGATATCGCCATTCTGCGCGACGGGGGTGTGGAGCGGCTGGGTCGGGTCCCGGCGGGTGAGATCCGGGAGTTTCTCGTTGCGTATCGCCCCGGAAGCATGTCGATCCGGGCAGACTTCGCCGCCCGTCGCTCCTCGATCCGGAGCATGAATGCCCGCTCCGGCGACACCTTCCGGTATCGGATCGAGTCGGACCGGCTTATCCGAACGGGAGAGTGACGGCTCCGAAACGAGCACGCCTCCCATGGCCCGGATCCGGCCCGGCACGTTATTTTCCTGAATTGCCCCCGTCCCGGTGGCCACTCCCGTTCTTCAGGACCCCCCATTCCACGGAAGCCATCCATGTCCCCCGTTTCGATCCTACCCGCGCCCGTCGGAGGCATGACGCCCCGGATCCGGCGCCTGGCGGCACCCCTCGCGCTTATCCTGGCCCTCGGCCCACTCCTCGTCCTCGCGGGGTGTGAACCGGAGGACGGCAATGGGAGTGGAGAGGCCTCCATCGAACTCCCCTTCGAGCGGTACGAGCTGGACAACGGGATGCAGGTGGTCCTCCATGTGGATCGCTCGGACCCGGTGGCAGCGGTGGCCCTCACCTACCACGTGGGGTCCGCCCGCGAGGTGGAGGGCCGGACCGGCTTCGCACACCTCTTCGAGCACCTCTTCTTCCTGGACTCCGAGAACCTCGGCCCCGGGGGCCTCGACCGCCTCATGACCCGGGTGGGAAGCTCCACGAATGGATCCACCAACCGGGATCGCACCAACTACTTCGAAGTGGTGCCCCGGGATGCCCTCGAGAAGACCCTCTGGGCCGAATCCGACAAAGTCGGCTTCTTCATCAACACCGTCACCGAAGACGTGCTGGCGAAGGAGAAGCAGGTGGTGAAGAACGAGAAGCGCCAGGGGGTCGACAACCAGCCGTACGGCCATCTGAACTATGTGGTGGATCGCGCCCTCTACCCCGAGGGACACCCCTATCGCTGGCAGGTCATCGGCTCTCTCGAGGACCTGGATGCCGCCACCCTCGACGATGTCCACACCTTCCACGAGCAGTGGTACGGCCCCAACAACGCCACCCTGGTGGTGGCCGGCGACATCGATGTGGCCCAGACTCGGGAGTGGATCGAACGCTACTTCGCCGAGATCCCGGCCCGGCCGACCCCGGAGAGCCCCGAGCCCCCCGAGGTCCGCCTCGAGGAAACCGTCCGCCTCATGCACGAGGACCGGCTGGCCCAACTTCCGCAGCTCACCCTGGCATGGCCGGGCGTGCCCCAGTACCACCCCGACTCGTACGCCCTCGGCATCCTCGCCCGTGTCCTCACCGACGGGAGACGGACCCCCTTCCACCAGGTCATCGTCGAAGAGGAGGGACTCGCCCCCGGAGTGTCCGCAGGGCACGGGGCACAGGAGCTCGCCGGTCGCTTCCAGCTCCAGGTCCGGGCCTACGCCGACCGGGAGCTGGACGAGGTGATGGAGGCCATCGAGTCGGCCTTCGCCCGCTTCGAGTCCGAAGGGGTCTCGGAACGCGAACTGACCCGGGTCAAGGCAGGGATCGAGCGTTCCTTCTACCAGTCCTTCTCCTCTGTGCTGGGCAAGGCCTTCCAACTTGCCCAGTACACCATCTTCGCCGATGACCCCGGCTATGTGAGCGAGGACCTGGAGCGGACGCTGGCCGTCACCACCGACGACCTGGTCAGGGTCTACGAGACCTACCTGAAGGATCAACCGCATGTGGCCGTCTCCTTCGTCCCCCGCGGCCGTGGGGAGCTGGCGCTCAGCGGTTCCTCGGTGGCCGAGGTGGTGGAGGAGCCCATCGTGGAGGGAGCCGAGGAACCCATCGAGGTCCGGGACCGGGGCGACATCCCCCGGACCCCGTCGGCCATCGATCGGTCGGTGGAGCCCCCCTTCGGTGATCCCCCGGTGCTCAACCCTCCCCGGGTCGAGGTCGACACCCTGGCCAATGGCCTGGCGCTCTATATCATTGAGGACGATGAACTTCCCCTGGTCCAGTTCAACCTCCGCATGGAGGGGGGACTCCTCCTGGACGACCCGGACCGCATCGGGGTTGCGAACCTCCTGGCCGAGACCCTCACCGAGGGAACCGCGAACCGGACTCCGGAGGAACTGGAGGAGGCCATCGAACTCCTGGGGGCCACCCTGAATGTGAACGCGGGCCGCGAGAGCTTCTCCATCAGCGGGACGACCCTCGCCAGGAACCTCCGCCCCACCCTGGAACTGGTGGAGGAGGTCCTCCTGGAGCCCCGCTTCGATCCGGAACGGTTCGAGATCGCACGCATGCGGGTCCAGACCCGGATCCAGCAGCGGGCCGGGAACCCCAACGCCCTGGCCGACGACACCTTCGCCAGCCTCCTCCATGGAGACCACATCCTGGCCCGGGACCCCCAGGGATCGCTGGCCTCCATCGAGGCCATCACCCTGGACGACCTCCGCGAGTACCACGGACGCGCCCTCCGTCCGGGCCTGGCCGCCTTCCACCTGGCAGGCGATGCCCGTCCGGACCAGGTCCGCGACGCCCTCGCCGGGCTGGTGGAACGGTGGGAGCCGGGAGACCTGCCGGACTTCCCTCCCCCGCCGGAAGCCTCCGACCGCGAGGCCGGCCTCCACTTCGTCGATGTGCCGGGGGCCCCGCAGTCGGTACTCCGCATCGGGTACCTGGCCATGCCCCGGAGCCACCCGGACTTCTGGCCCGCCACCGTGACGAACTTCCGCCTCGGCGGGGGTGGCTTCGCCTCGGAGCTCACCCAGGTCCTCCGTGAACAGCGGGGCTACACCTACGGCATCAGCTCGGGCTTCCGAGGCACCACCCGACCGGGGCCCTTCCAGGTCTCGTCGGCGGTGCGGGCCAATGTGACGCTGGAGTCCCTCGAACTGATCCTCGACCTGGTTGGGAACCATGGGACGCGCTTCACCGAGGAGGATCTGGAGGCGACCCGGAACTTCTACCTGCGAAACAACGCCATGGCCTTCGAGACGCTGGGGGACAAGATCGGACTCCTGGCCGAGATGAGTGCCTACGGCTTCCCCGCCGACATCGCCCTCCGGCGGGCCGACGAGGCCGAAGCGCTCACCGTCGACGACATCCGGGCACTGGCCGACCGCTACCTTGATCCCGAGCGGATGATCTGGCTCGTGGTGGGGGATGCCGCGTCGCAGGCGGGACGAGTCGACGCGCTGGGACTTGGCGAGGTGACCCTCCACCCGCGGTGATGCACCACCGGAAGAGTACGGGAGGCGAATCTCCGGTCAGAGGCCCGAGAAGTCGGTCGCCAGCGTCCGGTTGTAGCGGCCGTGCTTGCCGAGATAGGTGTTCAGGGTACCGATGCCGTGGTAGTGGAACATCGCCTCCAACAGGTAGGAGATGAGTGCGGCGTAGTGCTCCGACTCGCTCCGGACGCGCTGTGCGACCCGGACCGGAATCGGAGTGAGGATATCGCGCCAACGAAACTCCCGACGGGTGCGGCTCGGGGGCCTTCGAAAGCGGGCGACTTCCACCGACTCCACCCGTCCATGCGCGGGATTTCCCACCTCGCGGGTCACGAGGCTCAGGGGGTCGAGCCGGGCGTTGAAGAGGAGGATTCCGGTGGAGGTCACGGGAGTGGCCCCTCCGATGAACCCCAGATTCGGAGAATTGAATGCGACGGCCGGCACACCTCTGGCCTCTCCCACCAATTGCGCCAGCGCCCCGCCGAGGGAGTGGCCGGTCACCCAGGACGGGGTCGGGCTCTGTCGATCGAGGTAGGCCAGGGCCTCGTCCAGCTGTTCCGGTACCCGATTCGCCGAGCGGGCAATCCGGTTTCGTACGCTTCGCCGACTCATGATATCCTCGGCCATGGACGGCAACACCC
This sequence comes from Gemmatimonadota bacterium, assembly GCA_007130605.1. Lineage (GTDB taxonomy): Bacteria > Gemmatimonadota > Gemmatimonadetes > Longimicrobiales > Gaopeijiaceae > SLBA01. The sequence continues at coordinate 51,904 of SLSF01000032.1, forward strand.
GGCTCATGACGAGGTCGTCATCGACCTCGAGCTCCTCGGCCATTGCACGGAGTCCGTTGCGCGCCGCGCCGGGCTCCAGGAGGGGCACCATCATGGCATTGCTCACCATGTCCTGCCCGTCATCGGTGCCACGAAACGCGACCACCGTCTCCCCCTGTTTCCTATAGGCCCCTCCCGCGAATCCGGCGGTCCAGTTCTGGGGATCGCTCCGGGTGTAGCCGACCCTCCGCGAGAGCTTGTTGTCGCTTCGATTGTAGACATCCTCCGAGAGTGCACCCAGCTCCTTCAGCGTGGCCATCGGTTCTCCTACGTTCGGGGGTCGGGTCCTTCCAGTATGTACGCGGCTTCTTCGCCCCGGGACCGCCTCGGAGGCGGACAGACCTGTCGGGCCGGAAGCGCGGGAGCCGTCGGCCTGGCCGTCCCCCTCATGCGCGACCGGGACACCCGCAGTACCTTCCGGCCATCGCCGGTTTCAAACGAACTTGACCCGAGGCCACCACGTGTCTGGACCACGGAAGCTCACCGCTCTCGCCCTCCTGCCCCTCCTCTGGGCCTGCGACCCGGGTGCCCCGGAGCCAACACCGGTGGGAGAGGAGATGGCGGAGATCCGGACGGCCGCCGAAGCATCGGGATGGGAGCGGCACACCTCCCACGAGGAGATGATGGACTACCTGGAGGCGCTCCAGGCGGCAGGTGGGGAGCTCCAGGTCGAGTCCTACGGTGAGAGCCACGAGGGGCGGGAACTCGTCCTGGTCCGACTCGGGGCATCCACGCCGGAGAGCCCGGAGGAGGCCCATGACCGGGGTCACCCCATCCTCCTCCTCGGCGCGAATGCCCATGGCTTCAACTACACCCTGAGGGAGTCCCTCCTCCTCCTGGTTCGCGAAATGGCCACACCCGGAACTGAACTCAACCGACGCCTTGACCGGATGGTGGTGCTGGTGGCCCCCTCGAAGAACCCCGACGGCCTCCAGGCGGAGAGCCGCTTCAATGCCGCCGGTGCCGATCTGAACCGGGACTACATGACGCTGGACCAACCGGAGACCGCCGCATACGTGGGTTCGGTCGTCAACCGGTGGCGCCCCCACCTCCTGGTGGATGGACACGACGGGGGAGCCGTACAGTACGGAGGCGCCGAGCCGTACGCCCTGCTCTACCAGGCCCCCGCCACCGCGGCGGCCGATCCCGCCCTCACCGAACTCGCCGACCGCGAGATCTTCCCCCGCATCAGCGAGCGGTTCGAAGGGGAGGGACTGGAGGCGTTCTACTGGGCCCGGGGGGAGCCAGACGCCTGGTACGGCGGCGGATCCGCCCCCCGCATGGGTCGAAACTACGGGGGCCTCGCCGACATCCTCTCGATCCTCTTCGAGGTGGCCGCCTGGCCGGAGTGGCACGATTCGGTGGACGCCGGGGTGCTCGCCCTCACCACCATCCTCGACTTCGCCCACGAGGACGGGGACCGGCTCCTGGACCAGGTCCTGGAGACCCGCCGGCGCACCCTCGCCCTGGGAGGCCGAGCCGACGCACCGATTCCCGTAGAGGAAGAGATGGTGGCCGAGGCGGATCCGGTTCGGTACCGGATCCCCCATCCCGATCGCCCCGGGGACTTTCTCGAGGTCACCGAAGGGGAACTGGTGAAGCGTCCGGAGGGGACCCGATTCCGCGAGCGCCCCCTGGCCTATCTCCTCCCTTCGGAGGCCACAGAGGCCGTCGATCTCCTCCAGCGGCACGGGATCCAGGTCCAGCGCCTGACAGAATCCATGGAACTCGAAGTGCGGGGCTACCGGCTCGCAGGCCTGGGAGAGGAGGAAGGACGTGACGAGTCCGAGTCGGTCACCCGGGTCGAGATCGGCGAGGTGGTGGACGAAGTTCGCACCATCGAGGCCGGAAGCTGGCTCGTGCGGACCGACCAGCCTCTCGGACGGGTCATCACCCACCTCCTGGAGGCCGAGACCACCGAGAGCGTGATCTACTGGGGCCGCATGGCCCCTCTCCTTCCCGGGGAGGCCCTCCGGAGGCACCTCGACGATCCGGAGACCCACCCGGCCCCCCTGGTGCCGATCCTGAAGGTGATGACCGAATTCGACGCGCCCCTGGAACGGTGAACCGACGCGGAGACGGGTCGGGTCAGCGCACCATCCCCTGGACGTAGTCCCTCAGGTACCGGTTCTCGGACTCGGTCTCGCGGCGGAGCGCATTGACCACGTCACCAATGGAAATGATCCCCTGGATCGTCCCGTCCACCATCACGGGAAGGTGCCGGATCCGGTTCTTCGTAAGGATCTCCATGACGTAGGAGACATCGTCATCGGGGACGGCCACGATGAGTTCGTGGGTCATGGCTTCCCCGACGGTCAGCTCCTCGAGCGCCGCGGGATCCCGGTCCAGCACCCTGAGGATGTCCCGTTCGGTGAGGATTCCGAGGGTCTTGTCCCCTTCCTTCACCAGGACCGAGCCGATTCCGTGGTTCACCAGGAGCCGGAGCGCCTTCGACAACCGGCCTCCGGGATCAATGGCGACGATGTCCTGTCCCTTCCGACCCAGGATTTCGTGGATCCTCATGGCAACTCCCCTATTCGGGCCGCGTCGTCCGGCCTCCGGCGCTTCCGGATCCCGCACGGCACGGGTGAACCTCAAAGTGGGATGCCGGCCGGCATCTCGCCAGCGATGGAGCTTCGAGCCATGGTGTGACCGCGGTCAGTAAAGGACGCGCACCCGGATGGTACGGGGGATCTCCTCGAGTTCCTGGACCACGCCCTCGTTGTAGTCCCGGCCCACATCGGTGATCACGTACCCCACCTTCTCATTCGTCTTGAGGTACTGGCCACTCACATTCATCTCGCGGGAAGCCAGGACCTGGTTGATCCGCGCCAGGATCCCCGGAACGTTCTCGTGGATGTGGACGACCCGGTGCTCCCCCCGGAGCTCGGGGAGCTGGAGATTGGGAAAGTTCACGGCGAGGCTGGTGGAGCCCCACTCCAGGTAGTTGAGGAGCTTGTCCGGCACGAAGGTCCCGATATTCTCCTGGGCCTCTTCGGTGCTCCCCCCGATATGCGGGGTGAGGAGCACATTGTCGAGCCCCAGCAGGGGCGAATCGAAGGCGTCCCCATCGGCCCCCGGCTCGGTGGGGAAGACATCGACGGCGGCGCTCTTGAGCTTCCCCTCCTCCAGGGCATCGCGGAGGGCCTCGAGGTTCACCACGATCCCCCGACTCAGATTGATGAAGACCGCCCCCTCCTTCATCCGCTCGAACTCCGGCGCACCGAAGAGGTCCCGGTTCCCCGGGCGGCCATCCACATGGACCGAGACCACGTCGGAGGTCCGAAGCAATTCGTCGAGGGTGCGGCAGGGCTTCGCGTTTCCCAGGGCGAGCTTCTCCTCGATGTCGTAGTAGACCACCTCCATCCCCAGCGCCTCGGCGAGAATGGAGAGCTGGGTTCCGATGTTTCCGTAGCCCACGATCCCCAGGCGCTTGCCGCGGAGCTCGCGGGCCCTTCCCGAGGACTTGTACCACCGCCCCCGGTGCAGGAGGTTGCTCTTCTCCAGCACCCCCCGCATGAGGATGATCATCTGGCCGAGGGCGAGCTCCACCACGCTCCGGGTGTTGGCGTAGGGGGCGTTGAAGACCGGCACTCCGCGCTCCATGCACGCATGGAGGTCGATCTGGTTCGTTCCGATGCAGAAGGCACCCACCACCGTCAGATCCTCCGCCGCCTCGACAACCCGCCGGGTGAGCTGGGTCTTCGACCGGATGCCCAGAACCGAGATCCCCTGCAATTCCTTGATGAGGGCCTCCTCGGAGAGTGCTCTCGGCACCTCCGAGACCTCGAGCCCGGCCTCCGACAGGCGCTTTGCTGCAGTGGGATGGATCCGCTCCAGGAGGAGGGCGCGGCGTCTGGGAGTGTGGAGCTCTGCCATCTTCAGTTCTTGTCCTGCGTCGGGGATGGGGAGGAATGGGACCGATGTCGGTGGGTGAACGCCGGATCGGGGAGGTCCTCCAGGCGCTCGAGCACGCCGTCGGCCGCCTCCACCACCGCCGAACGTCGGCGGTTCTCCACGAAGGCGAAGAAATGGGTGGCGAGTCCCACCTCCCGGAGTTCCAGGTCGGTGGCACCATCTCCGATCACCCAGATGGGCGCCGGGATCCCCGCTTCTCGCACCGCCGCCGGTTTCCCCCCGCGGGCCAGCGCGGTCCCGGGATCGACCCCCACCGTAAAGCCTTCGGCGCTCCACCGAAAGCGATGGGCCAGGATCCGCGCCGGAGCGATGCCGAGCTCCGTCGCCACCGGAGCGATGAGTTCGTGGAAACCTCCGGAGACAATCCAGATTCGAGACCGGTTTCGCACGATCCAGTCGCGGTTTCGGTGCACCGAAGGGGTGAGTTCGCCTACCAGGGCCTCCCCGACCCTCGCCACATCGGCTCGGGACGCCCTGAGAAGGCCGACCCGGAGCCGGAGAGACTGCTCGTATGGAATCTCTCCCGCCATTCCCTGGTCGGTGATCTCGCGAAAGCGGGCCAGGCGCCCACCTCGGTCCGGCGCATTCGCCAGGGTCTCCGCAAAGAGTTCGTCGGCCCCCTCCACCTGCACGAGGGTCGAGTCGAAATCGAAGAGGAGGCTGGGGCCGGGGGATGAATGATCCATGGAAGGAAGAGTGAGGTCGAACGGATCCCAGGGGAAGGGTTGCGAGGAAACACGCCGGGGTACAAGAGGCTCGTGGAAGTCGAGTCGGCGGCGCCCCATCGTCTTCCCGCAAACTTGCGCAGGGAGCGCGAGGATTCAATGTTGAAGCATCTTCGGTATTCCCCGTTGCCGAAGAACCCGCCACAAGCCGGCCCGGGAGCCGTGTACACCGATGAAGCTCTGGGATGAATTGAAGGAGCGGCGGATCACCCAGGTCGTGATCGCCTATCTTGCCGCAGGCTGGCTCGTGCTGGCGGTGGTGGACCAGCTCGTGGATCGCCAGATCCTCCCCGAGCTCTTCTACCGTGTGACCCTCGTCCTCTACCTCGGTGGGATCGGTGCGGCCATTGTGCTCGGCTGGTACCACGGGGAGAAGGGCCGCCAGAAGGTCACCGGTCTCGAGACCGTTCTCCTCGCCATCGTCACCATCGTCACCCTCTCCGTCGTGGGACTCGTGGTCCGGAGCCACCTCCAGCCGCCGGAGATGGCCATTCCCACCGCCCCCAGCGGTGACCTGGACCCGCGTCGGATCGCCGTCCTCTACTTCGACGATGACAGCCGGGACCAGAGCCTGGGGCATGTGGCAGACGGGTTGACCGAGTCCCTCATCGACCAGTTGGCACAGTCCGGCTCCATCGACGTGGTGAGCCGGAATGGAGCGCTCCAGGTCAAGGGCCTCAATCTCTCGCGAGACAGCATCGCCTCGATCTTTGACGCCGGCACAGTGGTGAGTGGATCGGTGGACGCTGCAGGAACGGATGTGCGGGTGGCGCTCAGCATCGCCGATGGCGGGAGTGGCGTGATCTTCCGAAGAGCGACCCTGGACTACCCGGAGGAAGACCTCCTCGAACTCACCGGAGGCGTCGCCGAGGAGGTGGCCCACCTCCTGAGAGAGTGGCTCGGCGAGGAAGTGGAGCTCCGGAGGCAGTCGGACGAGACCGCCGATCCACAGGCGTGGGCGCTTCTCCAGCGTGGAGAGCGGGCCCGGAAGGCGGCGGAGGATCGCCTGGCCGCACACGATCTCGCCGGATTCGAGGATGCGCTCCAGGAGGCCGATGGTCACCTCGCCCAGGCCGAGGAGCGGGATCCCTCGTGGGCACGCCCTCCCACGGCCCGGGCCCAGATCGCCCTCCGGTATGCCCAGATCTCCAGGGAGAATCCCATGGAGGCCTCGCGCGCCATCGACGAAGGACTCGCCCACCTCCTCCGAGCCTTCGACCGGGATCCCCGGTTCGCATCGGCGCTGGAGACCCGGGGGCTCCTCCGCTATCTGCGCTGGCGCTACAACCTGGAACCCGACCCGGGGGCGGCCACCCGCCTCGTGGAGAACGCCGAGGCGGATCTGCATGCGGCCGTCCGGATCGACCCCTCGATGGCGACGGCCTGGAATGTCCTGAGCATCATCTACTCCGAGAAGTCGGACCCGGTCAACGCCAAGCTCACCGCCCGGCGAGCGTATGACGAGGATGCCTTTTCCAGGGCCGCCGACGAGCTCCTCTGGCGACTCTACGCCACCTCGTACGACCTGGAGCAGTTTCAGGATGCCATCCATTACTGTGCCGAGGGTGCCAGGCGCTTCTCCACCCACTACCGTTTCACCGAGTGCCAGCTCTGGCTCCTTGCGTCGCGGGCGAGCACACCTGATGTGGACCGGGCATGGGAGCTCCACGAGCGCTATCTCGACCTCACCGGCGCCGAGCCCGGAAGCTTCTCCGACCGGACCGCCCGGATCATCGTCGGCGGGGTCCTGGCCCGTGCAGGCATGGCCGACAGCGCCGACGCCGTCTTCGCCCGGGCACGCTCCACACCCGAGATCGATCCGGGACGGGAGCTCCTGGGCCTGGAGGCGGTCTTCCGGCTCCAGATGGGTGAGACCGACGAAGCCCTCGAGCTGGTGAAGACCTACCTGACGGCGAGCCCGAGCCATCGGGGTGGGTGGCGCTGGAGTTCCCACTGGTGGTGGCGGGGGCTCCAGGACCACCCGGAGTTCCGGGCATTGGTGGGGGATCCGGCGGCCTCGACCGGAAACTGAGGCAGGGTCGCGACACCTGGTACGGTGCGGTGGCGTGCTCGCCACGGTCCTCGCCATGGACCTCTCGGTTGTCCGGGATTTTTCCCGGGAATCTCACGGCCCATAACTTGCTTGCGGGCAGGGTGTTGTGGGAACATCCCCCGACGGGTGGTTCCCTCGGAACTCCGTCCAGACCGGACCCGGGGTTCTCACGCCTTTCTCTCCGGAGGCCCCATGTCTCGTGCGCCGCTGTTTCCTGTCGTCCTCTTCCTCTTCCTGGTCGCGTCGTGTGAGGCGCCCGACGTGCCCTCGGCCTCCGTTCCCGCCCAGCCGGAGGTGGCCCTGACCCTGGCCTCGCAGGGAGGCCTGGTGTCGCCGGGCTTCCGCTTCCTCCCTCCCCTCGCTCCAGAGAGCCCGGTGGGAGGAAATGTGGATCTCTCCCAGTCTCCCCGGGTGGAGGTGTGCCGGGTCGCCTCGGACGATTCCCTCGACTGCGGCACCACCCCCACCTTCCCCGAGGGCACCGTCCGACAGGTGGGAGAGCACTACGAGGTCCTCTGGCGGTCGGGTGAATCCGACGCCTTGGAGGGTCGACTCTTCCAGATCGAGGTATGGCTCGGCCAGGTCCGTCTCGGCTACCAGCAGGTGGAGTTCGAGGCGCAGGGTGGAGTCCGCGCCCGGGGCCGGAACGAACAGGCGGGCACGGATCGGACGGTACCCATCCGGTTTCGGATCGAGGAAGATGCCGTACTCCGGGCCCTCCAGGACCAGTGCGAGATCGGAGGAGTGATCGTGGACTGCGATGTCCAGATGGGGGACGGGAGTGAGGTGACCACCCTGACCGTCCGGTCCGGAGATGGGAGCCGGGTGGCGGGCCTCGTCCGGATTCCGGTACAGGACGACCACGACTTCGGAAGCTACCTCGCGAGCCTGAGGCACCTGGCACATCCCATCGGCGGCGCCTCCATTCCGAGCAACGATCAGACTCCCTTCTTCCTCCAGGTGGACGCGGTGGATGGAGGCGGAAACCCGGTCTCCTTCACACCTGCGGCGTACCTCGCCCTCTGCCAGCCGTCGGATGTCTCCACCGGTTCTATCGCATCACTCAACATCTTCCGTGTCTCGGACGGCCTGACCGAGGTCCTCGACACGCAGCGGAACACCCCGGAGTGTTTCGCCGGACACGCTTCGTCCGGAGCGTGGGAAGACACCCGCCCCTTCCTCCGACGGGGGATCGACGCCGTCGCCGGACTTCTCCGGGCCCAGCCCCTGGGGGCGCTCCACGGAGGGCTCAACACCACCACCTCGGTCTTCAGTGAATTCGGCGCCACCCTCGCCGACGAGGCTCCCTTCGGCTACAGCGGTGCCTTCGCGTGGGAGGGCTCGGCCGGGAGCGGGATCGGTCCGGCTCCCTTCTTCACCCCCGGCGACTTCAGCCAGTGTCCCAACCTCTCCGTCGAGGGCGGAACCGGCGGATCGACGGTCTGGCCCCTGGGGGGAACCGGGGAGGGTGAGGGGAGCATCCTCACCCTGGAGAAATCCTTCCTGGTGCCCTCCGGTGCCAAGGGCATCCGGGTGTGGGCCGCCATCGACAACGACATCCAGGTCCGGGTGAACGGAACCGACATCACCGGGAGCTGGATCGAGAACCCGGACTCCAGCGGGAAACCGGGCAGTTCCGCCTTCCAGCCGAAGCTCGATTCGAAGGGATTCCTCGTGCACGAGGGGTGTGCCTGGATCGACTCGGTCTATTTCACGGCCGCCGCGAAAGTCCTGAACCCTGGAGCAGTCAACCAGCTCCAGGTGATCGCCCGGGACCGCGGGAGCATCGGCTATGTGAATGTGCGGGTGGAGGTGATCGACTGACGATGAAATCCGGCGCCGCAGCCGACTTCGCCGTCATCGCCCATCGCGGTGCCTCGGGGCACGCCCCGGAGCACACCTGGCCGGCGTACGAGCTCGCGGTGGAGATGGGAGCCGACGTTCTGGAACCCGATCTCCAGATGACTCGGGACGGGCACCTCATCGCCTTCCACGACTCGACCCTGGACCGGACCGCACGGCCCTCGAGGTCCCCGACGGGGCGACCCGGGGGCCGCTGCACCGGCCCCGTGATCGAACGGACCCTGAAGGAGCTCCGAACGTGCGATGTGGGGAGGTGGTTCAACGAGGCCCATCCGGAGCGGGCCCATCCGGACTTCGTGGGTCTCCAGGTGGTCACCCTCGCGGAGCTCTTCGAGCGGTGGGGAGACCGGGTGCGGTGGTACCCGGAGACGAAGAATCCCGACGAGGCTCCGGGGATGGAGAAGGCGCTCCTCGAATTACTCGAGCGGTACGATCTCCGCAATGCTGCAGTGGAGCGGGGCCAGGTGCTGATCCAGTCGTTCAGCCCCGAGTCCCTCCGGCACATCCAGGCGCTGGATTCGGACCTTCCCCGGGTCCAGCTCCTGGAGGCCGACGCCCTCGGGGAACGAAGCGCCGAAGACGCCATGGCGGAGATCGCCGACTACGCCATGGGCGTCGGCCCGCACCGGGAGCTGGTGGACGCCGACTTCATGGCCGCAGCACGCGGTCATGGCCTGGTGGTGCACCCCTGGACCGTGGACGAGCCTGCCGAAATGGACCGCCTCATCGAGGCCGGGGTGGACGGGATCTTCACCAACTTCCCCGATCGGCTGCTGGCGAAGATCGGTCGGACGCCTCCTGGAACCCCAGGTGAAGGGTCGCCGCGGCAACGATGACCCCTGCGGCCACCGCCATCCATGCGATGGACGCCACATCGTCCCATCGGTTGAAGGCGATCCCCCCGAAGGCCCAGAGGACCGCCAGCCCCAGCCAGGGATTTCGGAGGGCACGGAGGGTGAAGATCGCCGCAACCGTCCCCACCCCGATGAGGATCATGGCCCAGGCGGCATCCGGGAGGCCCCATCCCCCCCACTCCCACGCCACCAGGAGGGCGGTGCCATTCACCAGTGCCGCCACCAGGATCCACCCGAGGTAGACCCCGAACGCCGCTCGCGGGAGGATGCCCACGGGCCCCCTCCTCCGATCCGGGTGGATCTTGTCATTGAGGGCGATGAGCACCCCCAGAAGGCCGAGCATGACCGCCATGGAGAGTTCGACCTGCTCGTAGTGCCAGGCGAGGAGCCAGCCACCATTGAGGAGAGACGACACGGTGAACCAGGGAGCGATCCGGTTCCCGAGGGCGGCGTCGGAAGGGCGGAACTGCATCACCGCCCACCCCACCACGAGGAGGTAGATCACCCCCCAGATCGAAAAGGTGGCCCCCGTGGGCACGAAGAGGTTGGGGTAGAGGGCGGACAGCTCGCCGGTGGTCCGTCCTCCCAGGGGAAGCCAATTCGCCAGTGCGTTCACCCCCAGGGCGAAGACCAGGGCGACGGTCGCCACCACGCGGGGACGCCGATCCGGGGTCCCACCGCCGCCGTCCGCTTCCCGGCGAGGGACCGAGTCAGCCGGCGTGCGCTTCACCCGGTGGGGTCCTCCCGCCAGGCCTGGTACCGCATCTGGAGGGTTGTCACCGGGTTCGCGTCCTCGTGGGGCTCGATGTTCTCGTCGGTCGCATGGAGGAAAAGCGACCAGTCGCCCCGGTTGTGCCCCTCGGGCTTCACCGCATCGTCGGGATCGGCGGCGAGGATGTAGGCGACATGGGCGGTGCGGTGGGAACACGCCGCTTCCGGAACCGGCTCGGTGTCGCATCCGCACCGGCGATCCCCTCCCTCGAGATCGGCGGCCACCATGGCGGCCATGACCCGGTCGGTCAGGCTCCCCTCGGCCTCACGGAAGGCCCGTGCGCCTTCGTGCACCACCGCCTCCGACGCCAGGATGTTGCCGAAGACCGCGAAGTGGATGGAGGCGCCGTCGGGTCCCTCCGTCGCTTCGGTGACCCCCAGCGCCACCGAGCCATTCTCCTGGCCGGAGAAGGTCAGGGCCCGCCCCTCCAGGTCGAGGATCCCGAATTGCCGACGCTCGATGGCGGGGTCGGTGCGGAGCTGCTCCAGGATCGCCTCCGGATCGGTCCCCGCCTGGAGCTCCCGGTGGAGGAGCATCTGGTTCTCGCGGCTCCGGTCCACCGCCGCCTGCGCTGCGGCGACCCCGCGCCCCGGGACCACCACCGCCTGCACATCCCAGAGTCCCTCGGAGGGGAAGTTCCGGAGGGCGCCCTGGGACACACAGGTGGCCGACGCGATGACGACCTGTCCCGTGGATCGATCGATGGCGAGCACCGTCCAGGTGGCCGATGCGGGAGCCGCCCACAGGGCGAGAGCCACGAAGACCCCCGCCACCGCGGCCAGGACCGGCCGGGGGAGCACCAGGCCTCCGCCGCCCGCCCCGCCGATCCGGCCCCTGCCCTTCGCGCCGGGTCGAACCCCGCGCCCCATCACCCTTCCTCCAGGGTGTCGGGCGAAGCACCGGCGCCCCCGTCGGCCTCGGCGTCGTCGGCCACCGCTTCGTCGGGTTCATCTTCCTCCATCCGGTCCAGGGCATCCCAGTTCAGGATTGCGTTCCACGCCAGGGCGAACGAGCCCCTCGTCTGGTTCCGATGGAGCACCCGGACCCCGAACATGACCAGGTGCCCGTCGCCGATCCGGCTGGCGATGGCCGCCGGCTGCCCCGCGAGCTGGTTCGGCCCGGCCACCAGCCCGCTCAGGAAGAGCCGGTCGGTGGGGGCGAAGCGAAGCACCACGTCGTCACTCCGGGAGCCGCTGGTGGACAGGTAGGGCCCGAAGCGATCGAAGACCGGAAACTCCTCCTCGTACCCCCAGAAGAGGGGGTGGCTCGCCCCATCGGTCCGGGCCCGGACGATGGATCCCGGGCTGAAGAGATTCCCCGGGCTCCGAAGCGAGACCCCGCGCACCATGGCGAACTCCACGGGCACCGTGGTGGCCGAGCCCAGCGTCACCAGGGTGCCCCCGCCCTCCACGAAGTCTCGGAGCGCCGCGAGCCCCTCGTACCCCATCCCCCCGGTCATGTCGGAAGTCTGCGAATGCATCCCGATGGAGGGAAAGTCGGGGTGCGGCTCCCACGGAAGGGGGCCGTCGTCGGGATTCAGACCCTCGAAGATCTGGCGCCCGGAAGCGCTCCGCCCCTGGTCGGGAAAGAGGATCACATCGAAGGCGCTCCGCAGATTCCCATCGGCGAGGCGGTCCTCGGGCAGGTAGGTGTAGGGGATACCCATCTGGTCGAAGGCATACCGGACCGATCCGTCATCCTGGGTATTCCTCCAACTGTGGAGGAGGGCGATCCGGGGGAGCGTCTGTGCATTCCGCTCCAGCGAGTCCACCTCGGCGGCCGGGAGCCCCCCGACTTCGAGTCCCCAGCGCTCGGCCCAACGTGCCACCGCCTCCCGCTCCATGGCCTCGGAGGGGATGAGCCACGCCCCGGCGCCCCAGGGTTCGTCGACGCCCGAGGGAGTGACGGGCTCGCGAGCGGTGTGCACCGGGATCTCCTCTCCGAGCGCCCACCGGGCCTCCAGCGCATGGGCCGAAGCCTCGTACCGCACCACCCACCAGTCCGGCGCACCGGAGCCGGAAAGGGTCAACCGGCCCGGCAGATTCACCGGACCTGTGACCGCGGTCATTCCCAGCTCGAGCACCTCCGGTTCGGCGATTTCATGGACCTGCACATTGTAGATGAGGGGGAAGGTCCACGCCACATCGTCGTAGGGTCGGGGCGCGTCTTCGGGAAAGTCCTGCCGTTCCATCAGATTGCGAACGAAGTTGCCATACGGCTGGTCGGCCCGGACCAGGTAGTCTCCCGCCCGGATCCGGAGGGTATCGGGGAGGCCGTGCGGGGGCTCGACCCCGGCCGCCGCGAAGTCCGCCACCGACATCTCGGCGTCGGCGCGGTGGAGCTCGACCCCGTGGGTGGCCAGCAGGTTCAGCATGTGGGAGACATCGGCGCGGCGGGCCTGCTCGGCGGGCACATGCCAGGCGTGGGGGGCCTCGACGGCGCCCCGCTGCACCGCGTTCCGGTTCTTCCGCCAGTAATTGCGAAGGACCTCGTCGCGGTTCCGCGCAATGAGGTGCACCGAGTGGAGGACGCCCGACTGGGCATAGTTCACATTGTTGCGAAGGGACCAGGTCACCTCGCTGTAGGGGGGATTCGCCCGGAACCACTCCACACTGGTGCGGTTGCCCCCCACGGTGCGCTCCTGGGTGGCGGGGACCGAGTTTCCGAAGGTCTCGTAGAAGCGGCCGATGGCGTTGCGGTTGTTGAGCGCAAAGACCATGTAGCCGGGATTCCATCCATCGAAGAAGTCGTGGGTCCAGACCCCCGGCATTCCGTGAGCCGTGAGCTGGGTCACCTCATGGTGGGCGATCCACTGCCACTCGTGGCGGGTGATGGCGTCGATGTGCGGGTTGTACGGCCCGGTTCCGGTGGAGACGTAGAGGAAGGGCACGGACTCGTGCAGGTCGAGGGCGATCGGATACTTCCAGTGCTCGAAGAGCCTCACCACCTGGCGGCTCAGCGCCAGGGTGAGCTGGAGGCCGTCTCGGTTGTTGTCATGGCGGATGTACTGGCCCCAGTACGGTGGCCCCGGCACCCGGTCGTCGGAGGTGTACGCCTCGCCCTGGTCGTGGAGCCGGTACCACTCCACTACCCGGTCCCGCCCGTCGGGGTCGGTCACCGGCATGATGAAGAGGAGCGCGTTCTCGCGGATCTCCCGGATCATGGGGTGCTCCGAGACCGCCACCCGGTAGGCGAGCTCGGCGGTGACCTCGGGGTGTCCCGTCTCCGGGGAGTGGAGCCCCGAGAAGACCATGTAGATGGCCGGAAGGTCCTCGATGATCCCCTCCATCTCGGCCTCGGAAGTCCGCCGCGGATCGGTGAGCCGGTGGTACGCCTCGCGGATCTCCTCGAGACGCGCCAGATTTTCCTCGCTCCCGATCTGGACCAGGGCGAAGCGGCGCCCCTCCTCGGTCTCCTCCAGGTACTCCATCGCCACCCGGGGAGAGGAACCGGCGAGGGCCTCGTACCAGTCGTAGAATTCCCCGCTGGTGTGGAGAGTGCCGGGTTGGCCGATGGCGTAGCCGAAGTGCTCCATGGGGGTCACCACCCCCTCGGCCAGGGGAAGGTGGTCCACCAGTGGGTTGGTGAACTCCTCGGCGGTGGTCCAGGAGAGGATGTCGCGGGCGTAGGCGGTGTCGAGGGGCTGGCCCCAGGGCGCCGTCATCGGGAGATCGCGATCCAGGTGCCAGTCGAAGCTCTGCGGGACCGGGGGCTCGGCGGAGGCCTCCGTCCCGGCGTCGGCCTGCTGGGCCAGGAGGGGTGCCGGCGCCATCCAGAGGATGGCACCGAGGGCCAGGGCAAGGAGGAAGTGGAAGAGGGGAACGGGGGCAGACGGGCTTCGCATCCGGGTCCTCCGGCGATCAATGGGCACGGCACATCGGGGTTTCCACGATCATACGGCGCACCCTCCCGATCGGAAAGGGTGCGGCCCATCCGATCCGGCGATCCGCTGCCCGGCGTCCCCCTGCCGACCCGCCCCTCCCTTCAGTTCGGCTCCACGCCCAGCTCACGGGCCAGCGCCCGCACCTGCTCCTGGATCCGACGGGTGTTGTCGGGTCCCATCCTCATGAGTGCCTTCGCGGCCCCGGGGCGATTCTCCAGCGCCGAGTCCCGGTACTCGTAGATTCCCTCCACCAGCTCCACCTCGGGGGGGCTCGTGGGCACCTCGATGGCCAGGAGGTTCCGGATGGCCATGGCGAGAAGCTCGTCGAAGGTATGGTCGGGGATGCCCAGATCGCTGTACGCCTCGTTGATGAGCGGTCGCATCTGGCGGTAGAGCTGAACCGTGCCCTGGGTGTCGAGCGAGGCGAAGGTGGCGGCCAGGAGGTCGTAGCGCCGGTAGCTGTCGGGGTCGATGACCAGGCGGCCATCGATCTCCCGGGCCCGGAAGTCCTCGTCGGGGGTCATGAAGCGCACATGGGAAGCCGGGTTGGAGGCCCCCGAGAGGTCGACAATCACCCCCACGAAGCGCCGCACCAGCTCGTCATTCACCAGCCAGGCGGCGAGCTGCGGGTGCTCGGAGAGGCGCGCCACCATGCTTCGCACGAATTCATCACTGGCCCCCAGCTCGGGGAGGTCGAGGAGGGGCACCTCCGGCTCCTCCATGGGGTCCACCTCGGGCTCCGGGGGAGCCTCGGCGGCAGGGGCGTCCGGATCGACCTCCACCGGCGCATCGCGCTGGAACCAGAACCACACGGCACCGGCCACCACGAGGAAGAGGACGACTCCGATGACGATGCCTGCGACAGGCGGATCCGACCTGCGCCGGCGCCGGGGGGACGGCATGGATGAGCGCTCCTGAAGGGGTGAGGGGTTGAGAATCAGTCTGGTAGTAGGCTGTTCGGACCGGTTCGTTCCCTCGGAACAAGGGAGGCGCTGCCAAGAAACTTGCAAATACCCCGAGATGGTGAAATTTTCGCAGGACGCTCGCGGGGGAGGGAACGAACTGGGGTGGCCGCAGCGAGAGCGCGAGGGCGCCTGCGTCCTCCGGAATCATTCCTCGAACAGGGAGAAAGCCATGTCCAGATGGAGCACGAATCGCCGGATCGATGCGGGAAGGCTCACCCTTCTCGCAGGGGTGGGGGCCGCACTGGTCCTCGTGGGAGGGTGCGAGAGCGAAGAGGCGCACACCTCGGAAGACGCCATGGGCACCCCGTCCGCCGCGGCCGAGTCCCCGACCCTGCGCTACGGCACCCCCCTGGCGGTTCCGGGAGGCACGGTCCGCACCTACCTCCTGGAGGAGGGCGACCGGACCCTCGAGGTGGGCATCGCCATCGACGAGGGCGTCATGAATCACCTCCCCGATGTGGAGGACCCGCTCATGACCATCCTTCCCGACGGCCATGCCCTCATCGAATGGGAGCTGGATCTTCCGGAGGGCAACCCCACCCCCTTCCGGCACGCGACCCTCGACTGGAACCCCATGGGGCACGAGCCCCCGGGAGTCTACGACGTGCCCCACTTCGACGTGCACTTCTACACCATCACGTCCGAGGAGCGCGAGGCCATCCTCCCGGTGGGCCCCGAATTCGAGGCGGCCGCGGCGCATCACCCCTCGCCGGAGTTCGTCCCCGCCGGCTACGTGGACCCGGGCATGCCGGCGGTGCCGCGGATGGGGGTGCACTGGATCGACCCCACCTCGCCGGAACTCCATCCCGAGACCCCCGAGCCCTTCACCCGGACCTTCATCTACGGGACCTGGGACGGCCGCCTGACCTTCGTCGAGCCCATGGTCGCCACCAACTGGCTCGCCACCCGCCCCGATGAAACGATCCCGGTGCCGGTAGCGGAGCGGTACGAACCCGAAGGACTGTGGCCGGGGGCGTATCGGGTCTACTGGGACGCGCCCACGAACCAGTACCGGATCGCGCTGGCGGATCTCGCGCATCGCTGACGGGAATCTCCGAGGCGAGACGCCGCATCGAGCGCATGGGTGCCGGACCGGGAAGGCCGCCCAACGGTTTTTCAGACCTTGAACTGCCACGGACCGGAGGGGTAGCTTGCGTCATTCCCATCCGACTTCCGGTTCCCGAGCCGAGCACCCATGCGTCCGATCCTCCCGAGTCCCCCGACCCTCCGCGCCCCGGCCATCGGTCGTCCCGCCTTTCTGCTCTCCCTTCTCGGCCTGCTGGCGGGAACCACCGCCTGCGGGGAGGATGACACGCCGCGCGTCGA
>SLSF01000028.1 GCA_007130605.1 Gemmatimonadota bacterium
CCGCTGGCGTCGTTCGCCATCGCGGCCTTCTTCTACATCCTCGCCTGGCAGGGTCCGGCGTTCGGTCTCGGGGAGACCCTCACCGTCGTCTGCGAGTACCTGGCCTTCCTCAATGTCATTCTCGCCGTCTTCAACCTCATGCCCGGCTTCCCCCTCGATGGCGGGCGCCTCCTCCGGGCCACCCTCTGGTGGGTCACCGGGAGCCTCCGGCGGGCCACCCGTATCGCGTCAGGGTCGGGGAGGGTTCTCGGATGGCTCATCATCGGCCTGGGGCTCTGGGGCCTCCTGGTGGGTGGATCGGTGGTGGGAGGCCTCTGGCTCATCTTCATCGGATGGTTCCTGGGGCACGCGGCCCGGGCCTCCTACCAGCAGGTGATGATCCAGGAGATCCTCGGGCCCCTCACCGCCCGCGAGGCCATGTCCCCCGACCCCGAGACGGTGGGCCCCGACCTCCCGGTGCCGGACCTGATCCACGATTACTTCCTCCGGCGCCCCTACAACTCCTTTCCGGTGACCGACGACGGCGTCATCGTGGGTCTCATCACCCTCGGCCATGTGAAGGGCCTCCCTCGCGAGGCGTGGGAGGGCAAGATCACCGCCAACCTCATGACGCCCCTCGAGGACTGCCTCCTGGTGGATCCCGATGCCCCCATGCTCGAGATCCTGGAGCGGATGCGCGAGAAGGAGATCCGCCGGGTCCTCGTGGCTCGGGAGTGGGAGCTCATGGGTATCATCTCCACCTCCGACATCGCCCGCTGGATGGAGCGGGTGACACTGGTCGAAGCGGAGGAAGTCGGGTAGCGTAGAGGGATGACCCACACCACCGACCCCTCCGAGATTCCCTTCGAACGCCTCCCCGACGGCTTTGCCGAACGGGTGGAGGCGCCCCCGGAGCCGGCGACCCCCCGCCCGGCGGCCACCCTCGTGCTCATGCGCCGGGCCGATCCCCGTGGAGATGGACTCGAAGTGCTCCTGGTGAGACGGGTGCGCTCCACCGGCTTCGTGCCCGGAGCGTGGGTCTTTCCCGGAGGCCGGGTCGACCGCTCCGACGGAGGCGAGACCCTCCTCGATCTCCTGGCGCCCTCGTCGGCGGCCACCACCCCCGGATGCCCGGATGACTACCTGGTGGCGGCCATCCGGGAGGCCTTCGAGGAGACCGGGATCCTGGTAGCCCGCGACGCCCAGGGGATCCGCGTGCCCACCGCGGCGGCGGACACGGAGATCGACCAGTGGCGGGAACGGCTCCTCGCCGGCGAATCCACCTTCCTGGAGCTCCTCCGCAAGGAGAATCTCCGGATGGATCGGACCGCTCTGGGGTATATCGCACACTGGATCACCCCGGAGCCCGAGCCCCGTCGCTACGATACCCGATTCCTCGCGGCGGCGGTGCCGGCCTCGACGGAAGCACGGATCCACGAAGTGGAGATCAGCCACGAGAGCTGGCTGAGCCCGGAGGTTGCGCTGGAGCGACACGCCGCCGGGGAGCTGCCCATGGTCTTCCCCACGGTGAAGACCCTCGAGGCCCTTCGGCCCTTCGACACCCCGGAAGCGGTCCTCGACCATTTCCGGGAGATGGAGATTCCGGCAACCCGTCCCCGGCTCGTTCGCACGCCCACCGGAATCGGAATCCGCATGCCCGACGAGGAGTAGTCATCCACATGGCCCGTCCCCGACCCGATTCGACGATGGCACTCCGGTTCCTCGCCGGAGGGTTGGGGATTCCCCTTGCCCTCGTCCTCCTGGGGTGCACGGCCCCGGCGGAGAGTGCCTCCCTCGATGGGATCGACGCGGTCGACGGGGTGCACGGCCCCGAGATGGAACGGACCCTGGACCCGGTGGGGGCTCTCCTCACCGTGCCTCCGGTCTCCGCCGAGGCCGAGGAAGAGATCCTCGACGCACTCCGCGACGCCATTCGGACCGCCCGCGACAACGAATCCCATGCCGCGGCCCTCGAGGCCGACTCCCTCCTCGCCCTTCTTCCGGCCCTCGCCGACTGGCGCCCCCTCCTCACCGCCGAAGTCCTCGCCTTCGCCGGCGACACCGCCGGCGTGCGGGCGACGCTCGAGGAGGTCGACCCCGCTACCGAGCTCATGGCCCGCTGGGGATGGTCCATCCGGGTCGACGCCCTGGACGAGGCCGGCGACCCCGGGGGGGCCCTCGACTTCGCAGCCCGATACGCCGAGGGAGTGACCGACCCCACCCACCGGGCCGAGGTGCGACTCCGGATGGGAGCCCTCGCCCTGGACGAGGCAGACACCACCCGGGCGCTGGATGCATGGCACGCCACCCTCACGGACGCGGGCCCCGGGCCCGGACCTGGACGCAGCGCGGCGCTCCGGCTGGACGACCTCCTGGAGGCACGGGGCGACGGCGCCCTCCCCGACGACGAGGCCCTCCGGCTGGGCCGGGCCCTCCTGGGCGCCGGGGCATGGGAGCGGGCACACCACCACCTTGCGCCCTTCATCGACCACGGCGCCCTCGACCAGGAACTCCGCCTCGAGCTGGGCCGCGCCCTGGTGGAACGCCGCCGGAGCACCGAGGCGGTGACCTTCCTCGAGCCCCTCACCGGCGCCGATGTCGACGACGACCTCGCCGCCCGGGCGTACCTCTGGACCGGCCGGGC
>SLSF01000063.1 GCA_007130605.1 Gemmatimonadota bacterium
CCGAGCCACCCCACGTAGCCCGCGAACTCCTCCCCGGCCCAGTTCTCGACGAAGGGGGCCCAGGGCGAGTCGGGATCGATGCCCTCCTTGACCACCTTCCACGACTCGTGGTACGCGGCCTCGGCGGCGTAGAGGACGGTCCACGCCACCGGGTAGTCGGCGTGGGCCCCGGTGCTCAGGAGGAATTGCACGTAGGCGTGGCAGGCGAAGGCCGGAGGGGCGCCCCGGAGATCGACCTCGACCCTGGCGGCGCGCTCCTCGAAGAGCTTGAGCTCCTTCTCGAGGGCGGAGATGATGCCGGCCAGGGGCCCCCAGTGCTCCCGGGGGGCCCGCGGAAGGAGGGCGCCGATGAAGGGGATCGCGGCCTCGACAAAGAGGTAGTCCTGCCGCATCCAGGTGGCGAAGGTCTCGTGGGGGATCGTCCCGTCGCGGGTCTCCACGAGGAAGGGGTGACTCCGGATGGTCTCCCAGAGGGGGGCGTAGCGGGAATCCAGGGCTTCGATGAAGGACATTCGGGCCTCTCGGTCCGTCGGGGGGCGGGGTGGCCGACCGGCTGCCGGACTCCTGCACCACAGCCCCGGGGTTTCGGGCGTCGACGGGGTGAGGCGAGGAAGGGGCCGGGTACGGGGGCCGCGCCTGCCGATGGCGGCGGGTCTCCCGGACCGAAGCGGCATCCCTTCCGGGATTCCGCTCTTTCGACTCCCTTCGCCGGCATGATCCGGATCAGGTCGCGAGGCCGACACGTCCATTGGGAACGAGCGGCCGGAGGGTATGATCTCAGCCCCGTTCGGTCCGAACGGGACACCCCTGTCGATAAGGGGACGGTAACCCGGCTTGCGTCGGGGTTCAAGGGTGGAGGGCCGCCATTCCCCTCCCAAGGATCGGACCGCTCCCGACAGGCCGGGAGGCGTGGCACACCACCCTGCGTTGACCGAAGGGCGACCGGCCCCCTACCTTGGCCGAGCCCCCATCCACACCGTCAGCACCACCGACCACCTCCATGCCTCCAGCCCACCCTGCCATGTACCGACGCCACCGCACCCCCCTCTTCCTCCTGATTTCCTTCCTCCTCCTGCTCGGGTGTGCCGATCCGGTTGCCGACGCGGCACCGGTCGCCTGCGAGCCCGGTCTGGTGGAGTCCATCGACATGGACCGCACCATGGGACACCTTCACGTCCTGGTGGACGAGATCGGGCCCCGGGTGGCGAGTTCCCACGCCGAGCGGGAGGCCGCCGAGTACATCGCCCGAGAGCTGGAGAGCTACGGCTACGAGGTGGAGATCCAGGAATTCCCCCGGGACCAGGTGGTCTCACGCATCGAGGTGGTGGATCCCGCAGACCTCCGGATCTATCCGGCGACGGGCCGAATCGAGGATACCCCGGCGGCCGAGTACTTCCAGCTCACCGGCGAGGAGGGGATCACGGCGGATGTGGTGGACTGCGGTGAGGGAGCGTGCCCGGCAGAGGCCGAGGGGGCCATCGCACTCTTCGCACAGGGCGAAAGCGACGCAGGCGACCTCCTGGCCCACGCCGCCGACGTCGGAGCGGTAGCGGCGATCCTCCATGGCAACGACTGGCGCCGGCACCTCACCTCGGTGGAGCCCGACGACGCCGTGCTTCCCTTCGTGACAGTGAATGTGGAGGCCGGAGACGCGCTTCGCGAAGCAGGAGGAGTCCGGGTGACCCTCCATGTGGAGTTCTTCGACACCTCGCAGAATGTCATCGCGACCCGGCGGGTCGAGGGGGATCCCGACGCGCCGGTGGTCGTCTTCAGCGCGCACTACGACTCGGTGGAGCAGGCACCGGGGGCCAGCGACAATGCGTCGGGCACTTCGGGAATGATGGAGATCGCCCGGCTCTATGCGAATGTGGAGACCGATGTGGAGCTTCGCTTTGCCGCGGTGGGCGCCGAGGAGGTGGGCCTCGTGGGCTCCCGCTACTATGTCTCGCAGCTTCCCGACCACGAGATCGACCGGATCGTGGCCAACTTCAACACCGACATGATCGGAACCGCCGGCGAGCTCCAGACCCAGCTCTTCGTGAATACCCTCGACGGCGACAATGTGGTGGCCCGCTCGGCCCGGGTGGCGAGGGACCTCCTGGAGCTCCCCGAAGAGAGCATGCGCGCACCCTTCCAGCGGGGTGCCAGTGACCATGTGGCGTTCCACGACGCCGGCATCCCCGCCGCCAACTTCATCTGGCGCGATCCGGAGACCATCGATCTGGAGCCCTGGTACCACCAGCCCCACGATACCTCGGACCGGATCAGCCGCGACCGGATGCGCACCGCCATGTCGGTGGTGCTCCTCGCCTCGCAGCAGGTGATCTGTGAGGCAGGCGCCTTCCGCGATGAAGTGCCCGGGGCCACAACCGACCCCACCGAAGAAATGGAGTAGAACCGGGGGGATGTCGCCGGTTGGTCCCCCTCGGAACGACCTCGTTGCCACGCTTCTCGACCCTGACACCCATGCCATCCTCCCCCCGAACGGCGCATGAAGTCCATCGGCCTGCGAGTGGACCTCGTTCATGAGCGAAGAGACACCTGAAGCGTCTCCTGACCTGACCCTCCGGGAGCGGGTCACCGCGGCGCCCCCCGAGTGGTTTCGGCGGTTCCGGACCTCGCTCTCGATCCCGGGGCTCCTGGTGGGCACCCTCTTCTTCGCCGTCTCCCTCACTCCGAGTCTTCTTCCCCGGGGATGGGTGATGCAGGGCGTCCTCTCGGGTCTCTGCCTCTCGGCGGGGTACGGGCTCGGCGTCGCCTACCGCTGGGTCTGGGAGTACCTGGAGCTCCCCTTCCCCCGCGACCGGATCCGACGGTGGGGCCTCCGGGTCGCCGCCGGGATCTGTTCCCTGGTAGCCATCGGCTTCCTCTGGCGGGCCTCCACCTGGCAGGACTCGGTGCGGATCCTCATGGAGCTCGATCCGGTGGAGGGGACCCGTCCGATCCAGGTGGGGATCCTCGCCTTCGTCCTCTTCGCGGTGATCCTGGGCTTCGCTCGCCTCTTCCATTCCGCACATCGCTTCGTGGTGCGTCGGCTCGGGAGCGGGATGCCGAGGCGGGTCGCCAATGTCGTAAGCCTCATCATCGTGGTGATGGTCTCCTGGGCGATCCTCGATGGCGTCGTCTTCCAGCAGGCCCTCCGCTTCGCAGACGAGACTTTCGAGCGAATGGACGCCCGATTCGAGCCGGAAACCGCGGCCCCCACCAACCCCCAGTGGACCGGCGGAGCCGCATCGCTGGTGGCGTGGGAGGACCTGGGGAGGCGGGGACGGGAATTCGTAGCCGGCACCACGCCTCCGGCGGAGATTTCCGCACTGACCGGGCGTCCGTCGGTGGAACCCGTGCGGGTCTACGTCGGACTCGGTACCGGGGAGACCCCGGGCGAACGGGCCGGCCTCGCCCTTGCCGAACTGGAACGACAGGGGGCCTTCGAACGATCGGTCCTGGCCATCGTGGCCCCCACCGGGACCGGGTGGATCGATCCGGCCGCCCTCTCGACCCTGGAGTACCTCCACCATGGCGACGTGGCGTCGGTGGCGATCCAGTATTCGTACCTGCCGAGCTGGCTCACCCTCCTCTCGGAGCCCCAGTACGGCGCCGAGACGGCCCACGCGCTCTTCAGCGCCGTCTATGGCCACTGGACCCGGCTGCACGAAGATGCCCGGCCGGCCCTCTATCTCCACGGAGTGAGTCTGGGCGCGCACAACTCCCAGCTCTCGGCCGACCTCTACGATGTGATCGCAGACCCCTTCCAGGGCGCACTCTGGGTCGGCCCCCCCTTCCGGAGCGAAACGTGGAGGGACCTGACCCGGCAGCGCGATCCGGAGTCTCCCCCCTGGCTCCCCCGGTTCCGGGATGGCTCGGTGGTCCGTTTCATGAACC
Organism: Gemmatimonadota bacterium; assembly: GCA_007130605.1. GTDB lineage: Bacteria > Gemmatimonadota > Gemmatimonadetes > Longimicrobiales > Gaopeijiaceae > SLBA01. The sequence goes on from SLSF01000063.1 coordinate 3,883, forward strand.
AGTGGGAGACCTCGCATCCGAGCGGAACCCCGTGGAGCCCGCTCCGGATCATGTACCTCCAGTACGCCAGCGACCCCATCACCTTCTTCGAGCCCGAAGCCTTCTTTCGGCCCCCGGAGTGGCTTGACGATCCACGGGGACCCGATGTGAGCGAACGGGTCCGATGGTACCCCATCGTCACCGCGCTCCAGCTCCTGGGAGACCTGGCCATCGCCGATGCGTCTCCCACGGGGTATGGGCATGTGTTCGCAGCCGAACACTATGTGGATGCCTGGCTCGCCGTGACCGACCCCGAGGGGTGGACGGCCGGAGCGATCGAGCGGTTGAAGCGCCACCTGGCCGAGAAGGGCCTCTGATCACCCTTCCCCCCGACAGAACGCCCCCCACCGCCTCGAGGGCGATGGGGGACGGATTGCCTCCGATCAGAGACCGAGCCACCAGGTCGCGATGGAGAAGTAGATGAGGACCCCTCCGATGTCGGCGATGGAGGTGATGAGGGGTGCACTCGCGGTGGCCGGATCGAAGTTGAATCGCTCCAGCGCGAAGGGAAGAAGGAGTCCCACGAGGCTTCCGAAGGTCACCGTACCCACCATGGTGAAGCTCACGATCCAGGCGAGCTCGAAGCCGCCCCGCCAGATCCCGATCCCGAAGACCGCGGCAGCCATGCTGAGCCCCAGTGCAAGGGCAATCCCCAGCTCCTTCCCGAACATCTTGAGCCAGTCCTTCGTTCGGATGTCACCGGTGGCAAGGGCACGCACCACCAGGGTCGCCGACTGGGTGCCCGCGTTTCCGCCCGAGTCGATGAGAAGAGGGAGGAAGAAGGCGAGGGCGATCATCGCCTCCAGGGTGTCCTCGAAGTAGGCGATTCCGGACCCCGAGAAGATGTTCATGAACACCAGGAGGAATAGCCAGGGGAAACGGGCCCGGTAGATCATCCCGAAGGTCGCTTCGCGAAGCCCCGACCGAAGCCCCGGCGCCGGGCCGTGGCCCACGGCACCCAGACTGTGGATGTCCTCGGTGGCCTCCTCTGCGACGACGTCCAGGATGTCGTCGACGGTGACGACCCCCAGGAGCACCCCTTCTCGTCCCACCACGGGAAGGACCGTGAGGTCGTGGACCTCCATGATGCGTGCGGCCTCCTCCTGGTCCTCCCGGGCTCGGATCGAGACCACTCCCGACTCCACCAGCTCCCCGACGGTCCGCTCTGCCGAAGCCGTGACCAGCCGCCCCAGGTCGACGTAGCCGAGGAGGACCCCGACATCGTCGGTCACGAAGATGGACTGGATCGTCTCGGTCTCGGCCACCTGCTCCCGGATTCTCTCGAGCGCCTGGGCAGCAGTGATCTCCGGATCTACGGCGGCGAAGTCGGGGGTCATGAGACGCCCGACACTTTCCTCCGGGTAGCCGAGGAGCTCGCGTGCCTCCTGCAGATCCTCGGGACTCAGCAGATTGAGCAGACGCTGTGTGAGCCGGTCCGGCATCTCCTCCAGGAGCTCGGTCCGGTCGTCAGGTGCGAGCTCGGCCAGGAGCCTTCGGGTCTCTTCCTCGGTCAGGTCCTGGAGGAGGGCCTCCCCGGCCTGGGGAGAGAGGTGGGAGAAGACCTCGGTGGCGTACGCGTGCGGAAGGGCCCGGAAGGCGACGGCCCGCTCGGCAGGCTCCAGTTCGCGCAGGACGTCGGCGGCCTCGGCCGGCGCCAGAATGGGGAGCGCGGCCCGGATCTCGGCGAGGTCCCGGTTCGCAACCCACTCCCGGATGTCCTGTTCGGTGATGGTCTGCTTCATGATTGGCTCCTTGCTCAGAAGATGCGTCCGGAGACGAAGGCCAGGCCGACGGTGAAGCCGGGGCCCTCCTCGTCAGGGTGGGTGCTCCCCCCCCAGGTCAGATCGACTTCGATCCCCGCCCCCTCGTGCTGCAGCCGGAGGCCGACCTGGTAGTGGGGCCGTCGGTCATCCTCGCCGTACAGCTCCGCAAGGAGGGTGAAGGTGTCGCTGAGCGCCACATCGGAGCGGAGGCCCCAGGTGAGATGGTGGTCGTCGGACTCATGGACATGGTCTCCATGATCGACGGTCTCGCGGTGCCACCCCCACCCCAGATTGCCATGCACCACCAGGCGGTCGTTCAGGAGAGAAATACTGGCCGGCATGAAGGCATAGACGTCGCCGAAGTGGCGTTCCTCACCCTCGGCGCTCGGATTGGGTCCGACACCGAAGACGACACCGAGCCCCCAGCTGCCTGGGCTCAGGGGCCGGATCAGGGTCTTGGCCTCGACAGCGTACTCGGTCTCCCGATGTCCGGTGCGATCGTCGATGAAGCCTGCCCCCACCGAGATCTCCACATTGGAGAGGAACTGGCACGCCGGAAGGATCCAGGAAGCGCGCTCCCCATGCCACGCCTCGACCTGACAGGCGCCACGGTCGACGATCTCGGCATCATCGACCACGAGTTGCTGTCCCGATGCCGGGGCCGGAAGAAGGATCCAGAAAAGAAGGAAGAGACTGCTGAACCGTAGCGTTCTGATCATGGCCTGCATGGGTTGTGTCAGCCCCGCGGACGGGGACCCATGCAGGCCACTCAGGGGCGAAGCGAGCGCTCCCCCCCGATGGCCCGGCGGACGATCCCCGCACGATGCGGGCCTGCCGGTCTCACAATCGCGCCCACGGCGCGGTGCGGTGTCGCCCCCCCGACCGAGGAGGCCCTCCTACTGTTTCCGGGTTCGCACATGTCGAAAATGGATGGTGTGTGACCTGCGTCCATGGATCCAACCGGACCCCGAACTCAGTAAAAATGGGTTGACCCCCACTGGAGGTCAACATCATGTGGGGCAGAGAGATAGCGCTGTACTTACCCACGTCCCGAGCCCCGCCCCCCCCCCGTTCAGGGCCCCATCCCCTCCATGCAGATCAGAACGCCCGAGTCACCCCGATCCGAAGGCGGACCGACCACCCGTGTTCACTGGAGTCCGGGTCGGGGTTCACCTCGGTGGGGAGCCTGCCAAGCGCTCCCATGCCGAGGCGAAGTCCCACATCGAGCCCGGTGGTCTGCGTGAGGTCTCTGAGGTAGCCGCCACCCATCATGGCGCCCGGTCCCCAGCGCATCCGTCCCTCCCCGTCGCGATCCAGATCGGCTCTCCAGAGTGCCAGCCCACCCAGGAAGTAGGTGCGGCTGGATGCCTGCGCATCGGGCTCCCGGTCATAAAGGAGGCCGAGATCGAATTGCATCAGGTGATAGTCTCCCGACGCCTTCGAGAAGCGGTCAATCCCCCCGAACGCACTCCATCGGGGGCTCAGCCCACGTCGGACCTCGAACCCTGCGCCGTAACCCGCATCGGACTCGGCCACATCTTCCATGCCGATGAGGGAACCGGCCACGTGCACCGACGCGCTCCATCCGGGGATCTCTTCCGATGTGGATTGTGAATGGCCCGCCATGGGGAGGAGGAGGCAGGCCGCAACGGAGAGGATCGGGAGGAATCGGTTCATGGATGGGTCCTTGGCATTCAGGGATGGCCAGGGGGGGAGAGTACCTCGGCAGGGACCGGATCACAAGGCGTTCCATTCAACGGGCCTCGACGGATTTCCTCCCGAACCCTTGACGACCGTTGCCCTGGATTTTAGTTGTTAGTGACAACCCTTCACCGGATGCCGCCAGCATGAAACCACCGTCCCATCTCTCCGCCGCCATCCCGGACCCGGAACTGCTGCGCGACACCCTCGCCATTCACGAGGCGGTCCAGGGGCTGGTCCGGCTCTATCGGCATCGGGACCGCGACCGGATCTGCTGTCACGACATTTCCGTGACCCAGTGCCACGCTCTCGAGTACCTCGCAGAGGAGGGCCCCGGGAGCCAGAACGAGCTGGCCCATGCGCTCCTTCTCGACAAGAGCACCGTAAGCCGGGTCGTCGCCACCCTGGAGGAGAAGGGCTACCTGGTCCGACGCCAGGACCCCGGCGACCGTCGGAGACATGAGGTCGACATCACCCCGGACGGACGCGCCCTGGTCCACACCATCGAGGGGGAGATCCTCTCACGGGAGGCCCGGCTCGTGGCCGAGATCGCCCCCGACGCCCGGCATGCAATCGCCCGCTACATCCGCACCCTGACCTCGCTTCGCTCAGGGCGCCTCGATGCCCCGGAATCATCCTGCTGTTCGACGACCCCCGAGGACCCCTCGCCATGATCAGCCAACCGAACGGCTCCCAGCCTGCTTCCCGCACATCCTCCCCCCTCCCGGTGGCCGTCATCGGGGGGGGGCCGGTGGGTCTTGCCGCTGCCGCGCACCTTGTGGAGGCGGGCCTCCGACCCCTCCTCTTCGAGGCCGGAGATCGCCCCGGGAACGCGGTGCGCGAGTGGGCCCATGTCCGGCTCTTCTCCCCATGGCGATACGTGGTAGACCCACTGGTCTCCCGGCTCCTCATGGCCGAGGGCTGGACGCCCCCGAACCCCGATGCACTCCCCACCGGCGGGGAGCTCGTGCGCGACCTCCTCGAACCCATCGCGACCCTCCCCAGCCTGAGACCCCACCTCCAGTTCGGTACCCGTGTGGAGGCGATCTCCCGGCGCGGCATCGACAAGGTCCGGAACGATGGGCGCGAGGCGATCCCCTTCGAGGTCCGTACCTGCGAGGGCACCGGCGCCACGAAGCGCCATCTCGTACGAGCGGTCATCGACGCATCGGGCACCTGGCAGACGCCGAACCCCGCGGGGGTGGCCGGACTCCCGGCCGATGGAGAGAGGGCGCACCGGGATCGGATCACCTACGGACTCCCCGACTGCACCGGAACGGCGCGGGGTCGGTATGCAGGGCGAACGGTGCTTGTGGTGGGAAGCGGCCACTCGGCCTTCCAGGTGGTGGGAGATCTGTCAAAGCTTCGCACGACCGAGCCCGCGACCCGGATCGTGTGGGCCATCAGGCGACGGGAGCCGGGCACCATGTTCGGAGGGGGCACCCGCGACGCCCTCCCCGCGCGAGGCCGTTTGGGGATGCGCCTCCGGGCCCTTGTCGAGGAGGGGGCTGTGGACTTCGTCACCGGCTTCCGCGTCCACCGGATCCGCGAGTCCGGCGACGGACGGCTTCGGGTGACCGACCTGGAGGGCCGGGTCCTGGGGCCCATCGACGAGATCGTGGCGGCGACGGGCTTTCGCCCGGACCATTCGATCCTCCGGGAGCTCCGGGTGGAGGTGGATCCTGTGCTCGAGGCACCGGTACGCCTCGCCCCCATGATCGACCCCAACCTCCACAGTTGTGGAACCGTCCCCCCTCACAATTTCGAAGTCCTGGCCCATCCGGAGCCGGACCTCTATGTCGTGGGCATGAAGAGCTATGGTCGTGCTCCCACCTTCCTCCTCATGACCGGGTACGAGCAGGTCCGCTCGGTGGTGCAGGCGCTGGCGGGGAACCTCGACGCCGCCAGGCGCGTCGCCTTGACCCTCCCGGAGACCGGGGTCTGTTCGACGGACGCATCCCACGCCGAGGCCTTCTCCCGGGGAGGCCTTCCGGTGGCACCCGCGCGGGGAACGGGCTCTCCCACACCGGCGCCACCCAGCCCCCCCGCCTGCTGCGGCTGAACCGGCACGCACGCTCCCCGTGGTCCCGGAAAGGGGTGTCGAAGAACGGGACCCACCGGCGCTGTTCTCCCAGTCAGGCGAGGGAGGTCCTTGCGTACTCCACGAGTTGGTCCAGGGCCGTACCCCACCCCTCGTGGAACCCCATCTCCTCGTGCCGGGCTCGTCCCTCGGGCGATTGATGGAGGGCGGTGGCGGTGTATCGAGTTCCTTCCCCCTCGGGCCGGATCTCGATGATGGCGGTGAAGTTCAGGTCCGGGTCAGATGCCGGCCGGTAGCCCGGGAGGAGGGCGACGGTCCAGACGAGCCGCTCCCCGGGAACCACCTCCAGGTAGCAGCCGGTCCCCGGAAACCGCTCCCCCTCCGGCGACTCCATGACGGTTCGGAAGATTCCGCCCGGCCGGAGGTCGAGCTCGCAATCCGCGAGTTTCCACGGATGCGGGACGAACCACTCCTTGAGGTGCTCGGGGCGGGTCCACGCCTCCCAGACCAGCGCCGGAGGCACGTCGACAACCCGCTCCAGAACGAGATCCAACTCGCGGTCGGGACTTTCGGTGCGATCACTCATGGCGAATCCTTTCTGCTCAGCTCGGTGACGTAGGCGTCCAGTCGATCGAGGCGGGCCTCCCAGAGTCTGCGCTGCTCCTCGAGCCATCCTCCCGCGACCTCGAGGCCCTCCCGGGCCAGTCGGCACGTCCGGACTCGGCCCTCCTTCATGGAGTGCACGAGGCCGGCTTCCTCCAGCACGGTCAGGTGCTCCACGAAGGAGGGGAGCGCCATGTCGAAGGGGTCGGCAAGGTCACTTACAGAGGCCGGGCCGCGCCCCAGGCGTTCGACCACCTGGCGGCGGGTCGGATTTGCCAGTGCCCGGAAGATCCGGTCAATCTCGGGCTCAGGGGTGCGCCGGTCGTGCGTCTTCATCTGCAGAGATCCTCCTCGGTCTCGATCCGTGTCCCCCAAGATGGCACGAGCAGACAGTTAGGTCAACACCTAAGTGTCTGGAAAGCAGAGGCCG
>SLSF01000015.1 GCA_007130605.1 Gemmatimonadota bacterium
AGGACGCGGACAGCGTCCGGTCCGACCCACCGTTCAGGGCGCTCCGGCCCGCACCGCCTGTCTACGGGCACCATCGGGAGACCCCCAGCGCGTGGCCGGCTACGAAACAGTCGCCATCCGGCGTGATGGATGTGAACGGGAAGTGATCCCGGGTGCTCTCATCGCAGGGCACGGCGATGTGAACCGGATCCCGATCGGGCGAGAGGACCATCCCGATCACGCACGCCTCCGTCGGTCGGACCAGTGTGAGGAGCCATGCATCCTCGCCCATGGACTGGAGGTCGCGCCCGTACTGGGCGGGGGTGCCCCCGCCTCGATCGGCCTGGAAGGTGCGGATCCGATCGTCGATCTCTTCCACAATGGCCTCTGGGATGCGGGCCTCCCCTGCGGAGGGGGCCGGAGACGACGGGTCGAAGGCCACGAGCCGAGCGGCGCTGTTTTCGAAGACCGCGATCCGGGAGCCGTCGTATGCGAGAAGGTCCAGGGGGAAGGGCGTCTCCCCCATCTGCTCGCGGGGCGGTACGCGATTCGATTCCGCCGGGAGGCGGAGGAGTTCCGGTGAGGTCTGGGGCTCCGGCGTGAGCACCCCGAGGTCGTCCACCACCAGGAATTCCCCGTGGGCAGACGGCCGATCCATCCGCTGCTCCGCGACGAGCTCGGAATCGTGCCAGACCGAGATTCGGGAATTCCCCACCCCGGACACCCAGATGGTGTCCCCGTAAACCATCGCCCGTCCCAGCCCGCGAAACTCCCCCGGCCCTTCACCCCTCCGACCGAAATGCGAGGCTTCTCCCGAGCCGCGGTCGAGGACCCATACCGTCGAGGTCGCCTGGTCCAGAACCACGAGGACCCGCTCCGCGGCCACGGCCTGGGCCGGAGAGGAGAGTCCCTGCGCATCCGACCAGTCCTGCAACCCGTCCGCCTTTGGGAACACCACGATGGTATCCACTGCCGTGACTTCGGCCGCGCCCGGGGCTTTATCGCCCGACTCCCCGGACAGGGACACGACTCCACCAGGCATCATGAAGAGGACCAGCGCCACCGGTGCCCACCACCGGCCACTCCCAACCCGACTCGGATTCGGAGATGCGATCACGGGCTCTCCCAGCTCCACCGTTCGATCACCGCCACCCCGCTGTCGTCGGGGGTCTGGAACAGAACGCCCTCGGGGGCCGCGTCGAGGAGTTCGCGTCCCCGGGTGTCGAAGGTCCACAAGCCCGAATCCGCGGGGGCCGTGTTCCGGCTGTGGAGGTACCACTGATTCCCGATGGGCCTGACGGTCCTGTCGGCGACCACCATCTCCCAGGTGATCCCCGGGAATCGAGAGATCTCGGTGACCGAATCCGAGCCGAACCGCCGCACCTCGGCGGCCTGCCCGTCGAGGATGGCGAAGAAGAGTCCCCTCTCCGTCTCGCGCGATTCGGGCGCCCCTCATGGATCGTGGTCCCCGGACCCACCGTCATGGGTGTGCGTGTGGCCGTGGAGGTGTGTGTGGGCGGCGTCGGAGTCTCCGTGCCGGCTCTCGATGTGCTGGCGCAGGAGGTCCTTTCCGTAGTCCCCGGCGTTCGGGGTGCGGATCACCGAGTGGATGTGCCGCTGGTTCGGGACCCGGGGTCCCGGGAGCGCGATGGGCATCTGGTGATCGAACTCGATGAGGACCACCGGACTGTGAATGCGATAGTAGAAGGTCGCGTCCGGATGGGCCTCCCCGATCCACGCGAACCAGGTGTCGTCCAGATGCTCGGCGACTTCCTCCATCCGGATGCGGGCGTGCCCCTCGGCCATGTTTCCCACATAGAGGGCGATGAGGTCGAGGAGGCCCTCCCGCTGCGCCGCATCGAGCTCGGTGGCCCGAAGCCCCGCGTAGTCGAGCACCAGGTTGTCCTGAAAGGCCTGCGCCAGCGCGTTGTTGCCCGTCTTGACCGAGTCGAGCACCGCCACCGCCTGCTGCGCCTCGGTGAGGGTCGCCATGAAGGCCAGCGCCTCCGACTGCTCCTCCTGGAGGACTTCGGTGCCGGCGAAGGGGCCCTCTTCGGCGATCACCGGTTCGGAGCCCATGAAGGTCGGGGTCATCACCACCTGGTCTCCGAGCACGAAGTAGTTCACCACCAGGTGGTGCCCGTCGAGCTGCCATCCCCAGGGCTCGGTCTCGGAGGGCTCGCCCATCACCGTGAGCCAGTAGAGGAATTCCCCGTAGCGGTCGTGGTTGTCCAGGAGGAGGGCCAGGTGCCCGTTCAGGCGCATGATGTCGCGGGACTGCTCGAACCCCCGCGCGCTCATGCCGGCGCGGATCATTTCGAAGGCCGCCTCCCGCTGCGCCTCGCTCATCTCGTCGAAGCTCACCCCCAGCCGCTCGTAACCGGACGTATTGCTCCACATGCGCCACTCGGGCCCGTCGGCCTCGAAGGTCGTGCGCTCGACCTGCTCCGGGGTGAGGGCCTCGAGAAAGGCCTCGGCCGCCCGGCGCACGGGACCGGTGGAAACCCCGGTGGCCCGGATGGGGAAGAGATCGGGGATCACCTCTCCATCGGTGGTGATCCCCACGAAGGGGTCGGTCTCGGGATCACGGTCCGCCGCCTCGATGGCGTCGCCCGAAGGCCCGAAGAGGAGCACCCCTCCG
>SLSF01000290.1 GCA_007130605.1 Gemmatimonadota bacterium
CCGACGCCCACCAGGGTCACCAGGAGGAAGGAGCGACCGTACGACACCAGGGGGAGGGGAAGCCCCGTGGGAGGAATCACTCCGAGCCCCACCGCCATGTGGAGGGTGGCATGGAGGGCGATGAGGTTGGTGAAGCCGATGGCCAGGAGCTGCCCGAAGAGGTCGGGTGCCCGGCGCGCGATCCGGAAGCCCACCACGATGATGGTGGAGAAGAGGAGGACCAGGAAGGTGACTCCCATGAGTCCCCATTCCTCGCCGATCATCGAGAAGATGAAGTCGTTGTGGGGCTCGGGAAGGAAGCCGAACTTCTGTCGGCCCTCGCCGAACCCCACCCCCGTGGGTCCCCCCGAGCCGAGGGCGATGAGGGACTGCCGGACCTGGTACCCGGCCGCACCCGCGTAGCTCTCGATGTCGCCGAAGGCCCGGAGCCGTTCGGCCCGGAAACCGGTGCCGAGCTGGATCCAGGCGATGGGGGCCAGGAGTCCTCCCAGGAAGAGGAAGTGCCCGATGCGGGCCCCGGCTGCGAAGAGGGTGAGCCCCCCCAGGAGCGCGATGACGAAGGCGGTGGAGAGATCGGGCTGGAGGAGGACCGGAACCAGGAGGACGCCCCAGACCACCAGGAAGGGCGAGAGCCCCCTCGAGAGGGAGCGGAAGTGTTCCTGCTTCTTCACCGCCATGTGGGCCGTCCAGATGAGGACCGCCACCTTGGCGAACTCAGAGGGCTGGAGGGTCACCCCCACATTGAGCCACCGCCGGGCGCCGTTGATCTCGGGGGCGATGCCGGTGGTCCAGGGAAGGATCACCACAACGAGGGCCGCGAAGACCCCGAGGACCATGGGCCACGCCAGTTGACGCCACCAGGTGTAGGGGATCCGGGCACAGATGATGAGCAGCAGGAGTCCCGCCGCCGCGCCCATGGCCTGGCGAAGCACGTAGTAGGAATCCGGAAGGGACTGTCGCTGCGCCAGGAAGGCCGACGCCGAGTAGAGGTTCACCAGCCCGAAGGAGAGGAGGAGCAGGGTGGCGCCCAGGAGCACGGCGGGCTCCCATCCCATCCCCAGCCCCGTTTCGGGGAGGTCGGGCCGGGCCCGGGGCGCGACATCGCTCCGTACCGGGCTCATGGGGTCCCTCCGGCCGCGCGGGCGAGCTCGGCGAAACGCCGGCCCCGCGCCTCGTAGTTCTCGAAGAGGTCGAAGGAGGCGCACGCCGGCGAAAGGAGGAGGAGGTCACCCGGCTCGCAGGCGTCGAAGGCCCGGTCCACCGCCTCGTCGAACCCGCGATCCTCGCGAAGGAGGGGACAGGGAGGGGCCTCTGCGCCACCCAGCGCGCTTTCGAGCCGACCCCGCGCCTCGCCGTAGAGGACGGCCACGCGGGTGGAACGGGCCAGGGCGTGGCGGAGGGGTGTGAAGTCCTCTCCCTTGTCCTTCCCCCCGAGGAGGACGACCATCGGGCGGTCGAGGCTTTCCAGGGCGGCGCCGGTGGCCTCCACATTGGTGGCCTTGGAGTCGTTCACCCAGAGGACCCCCTTCACCTCGCCCACCGGCTCCATCCGGTGCGGGAGGGGCCGGAAGGAGCGGAGCCCCCGCCGGATCCCCTCCAGCGATGCGCCGGCGAGACGGGCGGTGAGGGCCGCCAGGAGGGCGTTTCGGAGGTTGTGCCTCCCCAGGATCCCCAGGTCGTCCACCGGAACCAGGGGCTCGGGACGACCCGCCTCCACCTCGAGGACCAGGACCCCCGCCTCGATCCGGCCCTGGTGGTCCGAGGCGTCGAGCCCCACGGTGAGGCGGGTCCCGGGGGCGTCTCCTGCGAGGGCCGGCACCCGGGGATTGTCGGCGTTCAGGACCCACCGGCTCTCGGGTCGCGCGTTTCGGAAGAGGCGGGCCTTGTCCGCGTAGTACGCCTCGAGAGAGGGGTACCGGTCCAGGTGGTCTGGGGCCAGCGAGGTCACCACCCCGATGTCGGGGGCGAAGTGCCGGGTGCCGGCGAGCTGGAAGGAGCTCATCTCCAGGATGAGCCAGGGGGCGTCGGGGGCCTCCAGGAGCGCCTCCGATGCCGCGGGCGCCAGCCCTCCTCCCACATTTCCGCCCAGGACCGCGTCGATCCCGGCGGCGTGGAGGAGGTGAGTCACCAGGAGGGCGGTGGTGGTCTTGCCATTGGTGCCGGTGATGGCGATCAGTGCGCCCTGGTGGAACCCCACGGCAAATTCGGGCTCTCCGATCCACTCGATGCCTCGGGCCTCGAGGTGGCGGAGCACCGGAGCGTCCGGCGGGATTCCCGGAGAGACGACGACGAGGGTCGACGCCTCGATCCGGTCCAGGTCGTGTCGGCCCAGCTCGATGTGGGCTCCCAGGGTTCGGAGCTCACGGGCTGCAGACTCAAGGCGAGCATCGGTGCGCGTATCCGAGACATAGACGGGTTCTCCGTGGGCGAGGGCGAGGCGGGCGGCGGCGCGGCCGCTCGCTCCCAGGCCGATGATGGACACCGGGCGAGCCGGCGATGGGTGAGCGTCGGCGGGGGGTGCGCCAGCGTCCCCCCGGGACTTCGTACGGTCGTGGGCGTCCGGTGCGCGGCTCATCGGATCTTCAGGGTGCTGAAGGCGACCAGGGCGCTCAGGATCCCCAGGATCCAGAAGCGGACGACGACCTTGGTTTCTCCCCACCCCTTCTTCTCGAAGTGGTGGTGGAGGGGAGCCATCCGGAAGAGCCTGGCCCCTTCCCCCCGGGTGCGGCGGGTGTACTTGAACCAGCTCACCTGGGCCATCACCGAGAGGGCCTCCGCCACGAAGACCGCCCCCACGATGAGGAGGAGGAATTCGGCCTTGAGGAGGATCGCCATGACGGCGAGGGCCCCTCCGATGGCGAGGGAGCCGGTGTCGCCCATGAAGACTTCGGCCGGATGGGCATTGTACCAGAGGAAGCCCATGGCTCCCCCGGCGAGGGCGGCGGCGAAGATGGCCAGTTCCCCGGCCCCCGGGAGGTAGAAGAGCCCCAGGTACGCCGAGGTGTCGACCCGGCCGATGAGGTAGGCGAAGACCCCGAAGGTGATGAAGGCGATGGCACCCAGCCCCGCCGCCAGTCCGTCGAGGCCGTCGGTGAGATTCACCGCGTTGGACGACCCCGAGACCACCAGCGAGACGAAGACGATGTACGCCGGCACCCAGAAGGCGGCGACCCAGCCGTCGAAGAAGGGAACCATGGACCAGGTCGCCGGCACCGGGTGGATCGGCATGAAGACCAGGAAGGCCCCCAGGAGGAGCCCGAAGGTGAGCTGCCCCGTCATCTTGTAGCGGGCGATGAGTCCCCGGGACCGGTTCTGCACCACCTTCAGGTAGTCGTCCATGAAGCCGATGGCCCCCATCCAGAGAAAGGCCAGGAGTGTCAGGACGACATACCAGTTGGTGAGCTCGGCCCAGAGGAGAGTCGAGATGGCGGTGCCCAGGACGATGAGCACGCCCCCCATGGTGGGGGTCCCCGCCTTCTTCAGGTGGCTCTCGGGGCCCTCGGTTCGGACGACCTGGCCCACCCGGAGCTGGCGGAGTCTCCGGATGGTGGCGGGGCCGGCCACCAGGGCGATGAGCAGCGCCGTGACCCCGGCGCCTGCGCTCCGGAAGGTGATGTAGTTGAAGAGGTTGAAGACGATGTGGACGTCGGCGAACCCCGGGAGGAAGTGGTAGAACATCAGTCCGCCTCCTCCGACCCGAAGCTCTCCTCGAAGTGGGGGAGCATCTGCTCCAGCGCAACCCCGCGGGAGGCCTTGAGGAGGATGACCTCGTCGCCTCCCAGGTGGGGACGGAGACGCTCGAAGGCTTCATGGGCATCGACGGCCACCAGGAGGAGTGGCTCCTCCCCACGGATCCCCTCTCTCCCGGTCCCCTCGGCGGCCCGGGCGAAGTCGCCTACCGCCACCACCATGTCGAACCCGGACTTCATGGCCTCGTCCAGGAGCGCTTCATGGAGGGCCGGCGAGCGATTTCCCAGTTCGAGCATGCTCCCCAGGACCGCCACCCGCCGGCCGGCAGCCGGGTGGTCGGCGAGCCGCTCCAGGGCTGCCCGGGTGGACTGGGGGTTGGCATTGTAGCAGTCGAGGATCAGTTCGAGGCCACCGATGCGGCGGATCTCTCCCCGGAGCGCCGGGAGTTCGACCTTCTGGAAGCCGCGCATGGCGTCGTCGCGGGTCACGCCCAATCGCTCGGCGCCGGCCAGGGCCAGGAGGGTGTTGCGGGCGCCATGGCCTCCCGGAAGGGGCGCGGTGAAGTCGAAGGAGGCGAGGCGGAGGGTCCAGCGGCCCTCGGCGTCGGCGCCGGTGCGCTCGGCTCTCCACGCCTCGTCGGCGCGGGGCGAGAGGCCGGTTATGGTGGTCCGCTCCGGGCGCCGGGCCAGCGCTTCCCGGGGGAGGATCGCCGGTTCGTCTCCCACGATGGCATGCCCCTCCTCCGTCAGGACGTTCAGGAGGGAGAGCTTTTCCCGGAGGACGCCCTCGAGGCTCCCCAGTCGCTCCACATGGGACTCCCCAACCGTGGTGACGATGGCGATCTCGGGCTCCGTGATCCGGGCCAGGGTCTCGATCTCGCCCGGCTCATTGGTACCCAGTTCGGCCACGAGGACCTCGGTGTCGGCCGGGGTCTCCAGGAGGGTGAGGGGAAGGCCGATCCGGTTGTTGAGGTTCCCCCGGGTGGCGTGGGTCCGGAAGGTTGTGGTGAGGGCGGCCCGGAGGAGCTCCTTCACCGTCGTCTTTCCCGAGGATCCGGTGATGGCCACCACCGTCGCCGTCAGGGTCCGGCGGCGATGGAGCGCCAGGGCCCCCAGGGCACGGAGGGTGTCGTCGACGGGAAAGAGGGGGAGGAGGTCCTCGGCGGGCGCGCTCCGGTGGACCACCGCCCCTCCGGCTCCCCGGGCCGCCGCTTCCGAGAGAAAGTCGTGGCCATCGAAGTTCGGCCCCCGGATGGCGACGAAGAGGTCTCCCGCCTCGAGCCGACGGGTATCGGTACAGATCCTGGGAAAGTGCTCGGGAGGCGCCACCCGCGACGTGCCCGAGTCGGCGGGGAGCCCGAGGGCCTCCCGCACGGCGGCCGGAGTCCAGGGAGCGGGTGGAGAGGCCATCAGGATTCCTCCTCGCCGCCGAGGATCTCCCGGACGATGGCCGGCTCGTCGAAGGGGATGCGCTCGGTGCCCATGACCTGGACCTGCTCGTGTCCCTTCCCCGCCAGGAGGACCACGTCGCCCGGACGCGCCTCGGCGAGCGCGGCCTCGATGGCCCTGCGGCGATCGGGGATCCGGCGATGGGGCCCGGAGACGCCGGTGAGGATCTCGTCGATGATGGCCTCCGGGTCCTCGGTCCGGGGGTTGTCCGAGGTCACGATGGGGAGGATGCCTCCACCCGACGCCACCCGGCCCATCTCGGGCCGCTTCTTCCGGTCCCGGTCTCCCCCCGCACCGAAGACGACGATGACCCGCCCTCGGTAGAGGGGCCGCAGGGTCTCGAGCACCCGGTGGAGTGCGTCTGGCGTATGGGCGTAGTCCAGGACCACCGGGACCGGACGCCGGGCGATGACCTGGAGGCGCCCCGGGGGGGCGGAGGCACGGCTGAGTCCCTCGGCCACCTCGTGGAGAGAGAGCCCCGCGGCCCGGGCCACGGCGGCGGCGCAGAGGGCGTTCTCCACATTGAACCGCCCCAGGAGGGGACAGGAGACCGTCGCCGAGTCCCCCGATTCGGTGAGGAGGAAGCGACTTCCGGTTCCCGAGAGGAGGAGTCCCTGGGCCACCAGGTCCGGGAGCACCCGCTCGGCCCCCCACTTGGGAGCCGGGTTCGTCGAGGCGTCGATGTAGACACGGCGGAGCCGAGCACCGGAGATGGGGAGCTCCGACCAGGCGGGGTCCCCTGCGTGCATCACCACCGTGCCCTCTTCGTCCACCAGCTCCAGGAGCCTCTCCTTGGCGGCCCGGTACCGGTCGAAGTCGCCGTGGTAGTCCAGGTGATCCCGGGTGAGGTTGGTGAAGACCGCCACATCGAAACGGACCCCGTCGAGGCGGTGCTGGGCCAGGGCGTGGGAGGAGGCCTCGAGGGTGAGGTGCCGAGTGCCCTCCATCTCCATCCGGCGGAGGAGGTTGGCGATCTCCACCGGACCCGGGGTCGTGAGTCCCCCGCCTCCCGGCTCGATGGCTCCGTCGGGTCCCACGATTCCCAGGGTGCCCAGGGCTCGCGAGTCCCCCTTCGCCTGAAGGAGCTGCCGGGCGAGCCACGCCGTCGTCGTCTTTCCATTGGTCCCGGTGACCGCGGTCATGAAGAGGCCGCGGCCGGGTCCGCCCAGGATCTCCATGGCCGCCAGGGATGCGGCCTTCCGACCATTCGACACCAGGAGCTGGGGGAGGGTCGCCCCGTCCACGAACCGCTCGACCACCGCTGCGACCGCTCCCCGCTCCTCGGCATCCTTCACGAACTCATGGGCGTCCGAGGTACTCCCCGACCACGCCAGAAAGAGGTCCCCCGCCCGGACGGATCGGGAGTCCTGCGACACCCCGGTGACTGCGCCGTCCTCGGGTCCGCGCGCATCGACAAGGAGGTCGTGGTCGCGGAGCATCTCCGCAATCCTCCTCAGCCCGACTGCGGCGGAGGCCATCACGACCCCCCGGCCGGTGCGCGAAGGGTGCCCGGGGGACCGGTGGCGCCCACCCCCGTTCGGACGGTCACCGACCCGCCGGGCTGAACCAGTGCCCCGGCGGCTGGATCACTCCCGATGATTTCTCCTGCACCCTCCCATTCCACCGAGAGCCCCAGGGCATGGAGCCTCCGGATGGCCGTGCGGGCAGGAAGGCCCCGCAGGTCGGGGAGGACGATGGCCTCCCCCGCACCCTCGAGCGCCTCCCCATCTCCCGTCGACGGCGACTCGGAGAGTGCGGGAAGGGAGGCGAAGAGGGGCTGGACACCCATGGGGCCTTCCGGTGTGGGGTTCTCCATGAGCCGTGCCGCCTCGCGGGCCCGGGCGATGGCCGCCAGGGCGTTCCGGTCCAGGGGCGAATGGCGGGCGGCCAGGACGGCCTCCATGGTGGCACGAGTGACCGGAGCCGCGGTCTGTCCTCCGTAGTAGGAGCCCTGGGGTCGGTCGAGGCGGACGAAGACCACCATCTGCGGGTCCTCGGCCGGGAAGAAGCCGACGAAGCTGGCATGGTAGGCCCCCACCTGGTACCGGCCATCCTCCCCCACGGCACGTGCCGTCCCACTCTTCCCCGCCACGGCGAAGGTCCGGAGCCGTGCCTGGCCCCCGGTGCCGTCCTCCACCGCGTCCACCAGGGTCCGGTTGAGTTCGGCGGCGACCTCGGGCCGCACCACCCGGCGAACCACCCGGGGCTCGAAGCGCTCGATCACCCGCCCGTCGGGGGCCCGGAGCTCCCGGACCAGCCGGGGCTCCATGAGCTCACCCCCATTGGCCAGGGCCCCGTACGCCATGGCGAGCTGGAGGGGTGTGGCCGAGATCTCGTAGCCGATGGCGAGGGAGGCCGCGGACTGCCTCGACCAGGCGGAGGGATGGGGAAGCGACCCGGACGCCTCACCCGGAAGGTGAATGCCGGCAGAGACACCGAAGCCGAAGTCCCGCAGCGTCTCGTAGTGCTCCGCCGGACTGAGCCGCTCCGCCATCTTGGCGATCCCCACATTGGACGACGCCTGGAGGGCATGGGCGAGGGTGACCTTTCCCAGCACACTCACATCGCGGATGGTTCGGCCATGGATGGTCCAGTGGCCCATCCCGGTGTCGACCGAATCGGCGAGACTCACCCGGTCCCGGTCCATGAGCCCGGCGACGACAAAGGGCTTGAGGGTGGAGCCCGGCTCCGTCGGCGTGTTGATGGCACTGAGGTGATTGGAGGTGCCGTCGCGCATGGAGACCATGGCGAGGATCTCCCCGGTGCGGGGATCGGTGACCACAAGGTCCCCACCCTCCGCTCCGGACTCGGCGACGGCGTCCTTGAGGGCCTCGTGCGCGATCTCCTGCAGATCGAGGTCCAGGGTCAGGACCACGTCTCCCCCGGCGGTGGGGGGCGTCACCACGAGCTGTTCGCCGGGAATGGGGTTCCCGCCCGAGTCCCGGGTCAGGATCCGGGTCCCCGGAGTTCCCAGGAGGTGCTCGTCGAAGCGCTGCTCGATCCCGCCGGCGCCCTGTTCGTCGATGAGTCCGCCCAGGAGGCCCCGGGCCAGGTCCTGCTGGGGGTAGAAGCGGCGAAGCTCGCGCTCGGCGTAGATGCCGCGGGTTCCCGAGAGGGCCTCGCGGGCAGCCGGGGGATAGCGGGCGGGAAGCTGGATCCACCGCCGCTCCGAACCGGTGATCCGCGCCGCCTCGACCGGGGTCAGCTCGAGGGCGTTCACGAGGAGCTCGGCCGCCGCGTCGCGATCCAGGAGTTCTTGGGGGGCGATCCCCACCCGGAAGGTCTCATGGCTCAGGGCGAGGGGGATGCCGGCCCGATCGAGGATCCCCCCGCGAGCCGCCGCCACCTCGCCCTGGGCCCGGTGCTGTCGGTCCGCTTCGGCCCGCCACTCACCGGCTTGCACGAGCTGGAGCTCTCCCGCCTTGAAGAGGAGGAAGGCCGTGGCCACCAGCCATCCCAGGAGGAGGAAGCGGCGCCGGGCGGCCGAGGCCGCGGGTGCATGGGAGGGGGCCGTCATCGGGTCTCTCCAGGCAGGAGGATGATCTCGCTGGCGCTGGGCGTGTGCATCCCCAGCATCTCGCGTGCGGCGGGGACCACCCGGCCTCGGCTCTCGAGGCTCTGGATCCGGCGCTCCAGCTCGCCCCGCTCCGCCTCAACCAGCGAGATCTCCCGCTCGATCCGTTCGAGCTCGGCAAGGGCATCGAGGGATCGGGTCTGCCGCCAGGTCACCAGACTCAACGCCGCCAGAAGGGTGGCGATGGCCAATGCGGTGAGGGTCAGTCCGGAGAGTCTCATGCCGCCTTCCTCCAGGCCCTGAGGCGCGCACTCCGTGCCCGGGGGTTCGACTCGATCTCGGCCTCGGACGGCCGAGCCACCGAGCGGGTGAGAAGGGTGCCCAGCGGTGCTCCTCTGCAGACGCATATGGGGATCTCCGGGGGGCAGACACAGGCCCGGCTCCACTCGCGGAAGGCGCGCTTCACCGGGCGGTCCTCCAGAGAGTGGTAGGCGATGACGACGAAGACTCCACCGGGGACGAGGGCGTCGCGGATCGCCGGAAGCGCTCGCTCGAGCGCCCCGATCTCGTCATTCACCTCGATCCGCAGAGCCTGAAACACGCGCGCCTTCTCCTTCGACAGGGGAGGTCTCCCGTAGACGGCCGCCATGGCCGCCGCCAGGTCCTCACTCGTTTCGAGGGGCCGCTGGGCCCGTCGTCTCACGATCTCCCGGGCGATGGCCCGTGACCTGGGCTCCTCGCCATAGCTCCGGAGGAGGCGGGAGATCCGCTCCTCCTCCCACTCGTTCAGGAGGTTCGCCGCAGTGGGCCCTCCTCCCTCCCGGCCCTCCATCCGCATGTCGAGGGGCGCTTCCTCGCGGAAGGTGAAGCCCCGTCGGTCGGCGTCGATCTGGTGTGAACTGATGCCCAGGTCCAGGAGGGCGCCGTCGAGGGTCGGTCCCGCCAGGCCCGCCGCCCTCGCCGCCTCGTCGAAGCGTGCGCCCATGATCCGCACCCGATTGCCGAAGCGCTCCAGCCTTCGCCCCGCCTCCTCTCGTGCCTCCGGGTCCCGGTCGACCCCGAGGATCGTGCACTCCGGGTAGCGCTCCAGGAGCGCCTCGCTGTGCCCTCCGCCCCCCAGGGTCCCGTCGAGGATCGTCCCGGAGGCCGCCGGCCGGAGCAGGTCGACGACTTCGTCGACCATCACCGCGGTGTGGTAGGCGTCGGGTTCCCGGTTCGCGTTCACCTCCTCAGCCGAAGATCTCGTGGGCCAGTTCCCCGATCCCCTTCTCCACCGTCTCGTCCTCCGTCGTCCGGGCGAAGACTTCCGGATCCCAGATCTCCACCCGATCCACATTCCCGGTGACCAGCACGCCACCCTCGAGCCCCACCGCCTCGGTGAGCCACGACGGGATCAGGATCCGTCCCTGCTTGTCGGGCGAGACATTGACCGCCTGCGAGGTGATCCTGCGCAGATGGTTCGCCGCCTGAGGGCGTGATCGCCGAAGCTCCAGGATCCGTTCCTGCACCTCTTCCCACACCTCCGACGGGAAAAGCGTCAGATGGGTGGACTCCCACTGGAGCAGCACGAAGCGCGACCCCTCGGCCTCCCGGCGGAAGTCCGCCGGCAGACTCACCCGTCCCTTGGGGTCGAGCTGGTACTCGTACCGTCCGAGGAAAGTCGCCACACCCGGCTCCGTTGTGGGTTGAAGTGGGGAGTAGTGGGTAAGAGTGGTAATGACTGGGACAACATACGGGGGGGGTGGGATGCCGGTCAAGGGGGCAGCCCGATGGGGAAGC
>SLSF01000240.1 GCA_007130605.1 Gemmatimonadota bacterium
GCGACGGGGGCGAGGTCTCGATCTCGGGGCAGAATGAGCGCCACAACACGATCCTGGTGGATGGCGCCCTGAACCAGGATGTCTTCGGGGCATCCTCCACCGGAATTCCGGGGGCCGCCGCCCGGGCCAAGCCGATCCCCCTCGATGCCATCGAGCGCTTCCGCATCGAGGCGGCCCCCTTCGATGTGGGAGTCTCGGGCTTCACCGGTGGGGTCATGGAGGCCTCCACCCGGAGTGGTACCAATACGTGGGAGGGCTCGGTCTTCTCGGAATTCCGGAATGAGAGCTTCTTCGGCAGCCTGGAACTGGACGGAGTCGACCTTGCACCCGAGACCTTCTCGAAGCATGTCTGGGGCTTCAATGTGGGCGGGCCCATCCGCCCCGACGAGATCCACCTCTTCGTCGCCGCCGAGTTCGAGGACCGGACCGAGCCCACCCTCGGCTTCGTCGATGGCATCCATGGCCCGGAGAGCACCGAAATCCTCCCCGACTCCCTCGACCGCATGGCCCACCTCCTGGCTGACCGGTACGGGATCGACGCCGGCACCCCCGGCCAGCTCTCTCTCGAGAACCCCCTCTCCAATCTCTTCGCGAGGCTCGACTGGCAGCTCTCCCAGGCGCACCGGCTCTCGATCCGGCACAACTACTCCGGGGCCGCCCGAGACTCCATGCCGAACCGGAGCCCGGTGGGACCGTACGAACTCTCCTCGGCGGGCTTTCGGGCCGAGAGCTCGAGCCACGCCCTCTCGGCCCGCCTCGTCTCGCGCTTCGGCGACGGGCATGCGAACCTTCTCACCGCGAACGTCCAGCGGATCGCCGACGACGCCCTCCCCGTCTCCGAGGCCCCTCTGATCGACGTCACCCTCGAAGGAGTCCTCGACAACAATGTGCTCCGGCGGGATGCCCGGGCCGGATCCCGCTACTTCTCGCAGGTGAACCACCTGGACCAGAGGATCCTCCAGCTCACCAACCGGACCGCCTTCGATCGGGGCGAACTGGAGACGACGCTGGGCGTGGGACTCGACCACTTCTCCTTCGACCACGACTTCCGTCCCGGGGCCCGGGGCTACTACCGCTTTGACAGTCTCGAGGAGCTGGAGATGAATCGCCCGTCGTACTACGAGGTGAATCACCCCAATCCCGACTTCACCGGCCCCGACGTGAACTTCTCGGTGGTCCAGCCCCACCTCTACTTCCAGAACGAGCACACCCTCCCCGACGGCTTCGTCATGACGTACGGGGTGCGCCTCGACATCCCCATCTTCCGGGGTGACCTCCAGTACAACGAGGAGATTCATGACGACTTCGGGCTCCGGACCGACGCGCTCCCCTCGGGCCGGCTCACCTTCACCCCCCGCCTCGGCTTCAACTGGCAGCCCGACACGACCCGGCGCACGCAGTTCCGGGGGACCATCGGGGTCTTCACCGCGCACCTCCCCTACATCTGGATGTCGGAGGCGGTGCGGTACAACGGCATGCGCGCCTCGATCCTGGCGTGCACCGGCGATGAGGCTCCGGGGCTCGATCCCGGCGCCCCCCTCCCCACCGTCTGCGCCGAGGGGGCCCCCGGCGACGCGCCGCCGAATGGCCGCGTGGTCGCTTTCAAGGACAACTTCGCGCCGCCCCGCGAACTCAAGATCACCATGGCGCTGGACCAGGAGCTCCCCGGCGGATTCCTCCTCACCGGCGAGGCCCTCTTCATTCCCACCTTCAGCCGGACCGCCATCCGCGATGTGAACCTGCCGGGCATGGGGGACCCCGAAGACGACGAGTACCATGCCGCCTTCGGAGACCGCATCCACTATGGAGAAGCCACCTCCACCGGCTACCGGGCCTTCCGGGAGAACCCCAACTACTCCCAAGTCATCCAGATCGAGAATGAGAAGCGGGCGGCCCTCGCCTGGGCCACCACCCTCCAGCTCGAGCGTGACTTCTCGACCTGGCTCTCCCTTACCGGCTCGGTGAGCTTCAGCGCCACCAAGGACGAGCAGAGCCTGGGCTTCGGAGACATGGCGACGAATCTTGCCGCCACCCCGGTGGGCAGGCTCGCCGACCAGTACACCGCCCGCCCGGCCAACTTCGACCGGCCCCGGAAGTACCTCCTCTCGGCCCGGATGCGCACCCCGGACCGCCTGGGAGGAAGCCGGATCTCGATCCTTTACGTGGGCCAGTCGGGGCAGCCGTACTCCTACGTGTACAACTCCGACATCAATGGCGACGGCTTTCCCGGACCCGGGATCCGCCTCGACGCGGGGAACGACCTCCTCTACGTCCCGGAGAATCCCACCGACATTCCCGGATCGCTCCAGACCAGATCACTCTTCGCGCAATTCGTGAACGACGTGGAGGAGTGCCTCAGCGATGTGCGCGGTGAAATCATGCTCCGGAACAGCTGCCGCACCCCGAAGACCCACATGGTGGACCTGAGTATCTCCCAGCCCGTCACCCTCGGAGGACTTCGCATCGAGGTCTCCGGGGATCTCCTGAATGTCCTGAACCTGGTGAATGACGAGTGGGGACAGGTCTGGGAGGTGGATTCGGCAGTGCCGATCCTCGATATCGTGGCCCGAAGCCGCACCGACATGGACGGAAACTACGTACCGGAGTCGGA
>SLSF01000192.1 GCA_007130605.1 Gemmatimonadota bacterium
CCCCACCGCGACCGAGTGTTACCCATGTCTTGACCTAAAACCGTTACCCATGTCCTGACTGCTCGAGATCTTTTTGGGCTGACGCTGTCCAATCCCCCCCCACTCCGCCCAACCGACCGGAGGAAGTCCGCTCCTAGCAGCCTGTTAGGCTTTGAGCCCGGATTTTACTGTATAGACGTACATCCTGTTGCCCATGGCTGAGATAATGAAAAACTGGATCATTGCGGACCGCAGCCAGCTCCTCCTGCTCCAGCCCTCGATTGATGAGTGGCTGCCCGAGGACCATCTGGCGCGCTTTGTGGTCGAGGTGGTCGAACAGCTCGACCTCTCGCCCATCTTGGCGAAGTACGAGGGCCGCGCCCGCGGCTCGAACCCTTACCACCCCGCGCTCCTCACCGCTCTGCTCATCTACGGTTACGCGACGGGCGTCATGTCCTCGCGGAAGATCGAGCTGGCCACGCGCGAGAGCGTGCCGTTCCGCTTCATCGCGGGCGGCCACCACCCCGACCACACGACGCTCTCTGAGTTCCGCCGCCGCCATCTCGAGGAACTCTCGGCGCTTTTCGTGGAAGTGCTGCTGCTCGCCCGGGAGATGGGTTTCCTCAAGGTCGGCACGGTGGCGATAGACGGGACGAAGGTGAAGGCAAATGCCTCCAAGCACGCGGCGGTCTCCTACAAGCGAGCGCGCGCGCTTGAGAGGCAGCTTCGCAACGAGGTGGACAAGTTGATGGAGGCGGCGGAGGGGGCGGACAACACGCCGCTTCGCGAGGGAGTGGACATTCCCGCGGAGATTGCCCGCCGGGAGGAACGGATCGAGAAACTCCGCGCGGCGCAGCGCGTGATCGAAGAGCGGCGCGCCCAGGAGGCGGTCGAGGAATACCGTGAGCAGCACGAGCGGCACATTGAAAAGACAGGGGAGGCAGTCGCCCGTGCACTCTCGAAAAAGAAGGAACGCGCCAGGCGTCTTCCCGATCCTCCCGAAAGGCCCTCGCTCGAGCCTGACGACAAGGCACAGCACAACTTCACCGATCCCGACTCACGCATCATGCCCGATGGGGGAGCCTTCAGCCAGGCCTACAACGGCCAGCTTTCCGTGGACACGGCGACGATGCTCATCGTCGGTCAGCACGTCACCCAGCACACCAACGACAAGCAGGAGCTGCTCCCCGCCATCGGTTCCATAAATAGAGAGATCTATACGCCGGAAGCAGTCCTCGCCGATGCGGGATACTACAGTGAAGAAAATATCTCCCAGGCGCCTGAGGAAATCGACCTGCTCGTCAGTCCTGGCAAGACGCGCCACAATCTTTCCCTTGAGGAGCGTCTCGGGCCTGCGCCCGAAGGTCCCGCTCCCGCAAACGCCACCCCCGCCGCCGCCATGCGTCACAAGCTCCGCACCGAAGCCGGCCACCAACTCTACCGCCTGCGCAAGATGACCGTCGAGCCCGTCATTGGAATCATCAAGCAAGCCATGGGGGTGCGCCAGTTTCTGCTCCGAGGGGCGGGAAAGGTGCGGGGCAAGTGGGGACTGGTGTGCCTTGGATACAACCTGAGGCGGTTATGGAGCCTCAAAACTGCCCCACAAGCCTGAAAATCACCGGGGAAACACGTCTTTTCATGAAAACCCCCCATCACGAGCGCCAAGATGGCCAATAACCAGCCAGGACAGCATCAGCGCAACAGGCTGCTAGTGTCTCCACAAGCCACGAAGCCAACATTTTGGAGCCCAGCTTTTGAGCACCACAGAAATCATTCGACGGCTCTTGTCAGTATCCTATTCGGGTCGCATGCATGCCGAACAAGGTTGACAAACAGCCGGGATTTACGCTATCCTTCAACCTTGGGTGAAAGGGGACTCTCCCGATGAGCAAATCGAGACGGCGGTGGGCAATTGGCATCACCTTGCTATTGATCGTCGTGGTTGGCCTTTACGTAGCAATAGTAGTAACTGGGTCCGCTCATGGTTTGTTTATGGCCAGACATTGGAAAGCGGATCGCGAATTGGCGCCGCAACTGCTCAAATACCTGGATGACGATGCTTTCGAACCCTCCGGCATTCTCCTTGAGAGCGAGAGGTATGTTCTACTGATCTCCGAGGAAGACATCTATGAGCGTGGAAGAGTCGGGGTTTGGTACGACAAGGACACTGATTCGCTTTCGTATTTAATCCTGCGAGTCTTCTCGCCGAACCCTCTACGCCAGCGAACCCCCACCGAGAGGTGACCCTTTGATTCTCCTGCCCACCTTGAGAACCGTGCCGCTAACGTCAAGGCTCACGATTCCTTACGACCTTGGATTTCGCCAACTGTTGCGAGTTCCGGGGGTGGTTTCGTGGGTCCTGTCTGCCAGTGTGCCGCCCATCATTGAACGCGACGAGACGTCGCGGCCACCAACCACCGCGCTCCGCGCCTTGCCCCACTGATGGCCGATTGAGAGACTCTTTCCCACGTGTCAGCCTTACGAAATTCCCGCTCCTACTCCCCCACCCTGAGACTTTCCTATCCCGGTCACGCTTCCTCCACCATCGCCAGACGATAGACCACTCTCAGTAACCACCCCGCCCCCTGCGAAACAACGCAGGGGGCGGATCGCGTTTTGCCCAGTATTA
>SLSF01000275.1 GCA_007130605.1 Gemmatimonadota bacterium
CTGCCGCCACCGCCCGACCCGGATCCTCTGCGAATATCGACGAAAATCCGGAAAACGCCTTCGAAAGCGCGGCGTTTTCCGGATTTTCGTCCTGCGAACCCCGACGCCCCTGCCCTTCTCAATCGGCCCAGAACGGTCACTCGGGACGAGAAGGACTGGGTGGCAACCGAAGCCCAACCCCGGTCCCACTTCGGGACCGAACTTCCGCCTTCGGGACCGAACCTCGGCAGCTGGAGCCCCGTCCTGAACGCCGCATCCACATCGAACGGGAAACGAGCCCGTTTACGCTACAGCCATCTCTATTCCCGCCCTCGGTTGCAGCGCTTTGGGTACAGTGATCAGCGCAACCTCCTCCGATCGGCTGGAAGCTGGAGCGGAATGATGAGGCCTTGTAGCGCTTACGCTACAAGCCACCTTCCACCCCCTCCGTCGTACCGCCCGGCCTCGCGGCCCCTGTGCCTGCTTCCGGAACCCACTTGGGAGATCCAAGAAACTCGAGGTCGCCACGTTCGATGGCTCGGTCGATCTCCGTGGTCCCGCTGCAGTATCGGCCTTGGATCTGCCCGTCGGTATCGGGCACCTCCCTCCCGAAGAGGATGATCTCGTCGCCCTCGTTCCACCGCTGGTCGCAGCTGGTCGCCCAACCGACTACCCAACCCATCCGGAGCTCCAGGGTCTCGACCGGCTCGCCCTTCCACCCGCGATGTACCTCCAGCGTCGCCACGATGGGGTGCTCGGGCGGATCGCCGGGACCCCAGTTCTGCCCAGCCCCCTCACGAACTGGACCCCCCAGCGTGTCCACGGAGATCACCGTGGCATGGACCACCACATCCGCCTCCTCCAAGTGGACCTCGAACTGTTCTTCGGGCGTGTCGTGGCGTATGCATGAGCAACGATCTCCTGCAATGTCAGGCGCGGGAGCCACACATGCCGTACTGGCCATCATCACGGCTGTCCCGATGAGTGTCCCGGGTATCATACGTTGCACTCCTGTTGAAGGGATTGGTGCGCCTTCCCCACCCAACCAACCTGTACGAGGGCTCCCTGACGGTCAAAACCGGGATCTCCCGCCCGCCCTTCCCGGCCGGCCCACCTCCGGTAGGGCTGCGCTGTCCGCGACGAGATGCAGCACCGTAGCAAGGACATGCTCGTGTTACCGGTCCGGGATCGCCGAGCCCCCGGAGGTTTCTGGCGTCTGCGCCATCCCGGTGCCCCGTCCCAGCCGACGGATGGCGGCGATTCCCAGGGCGGGGCCGAGGGCCAGGATGGCGAAGGACCACCGCCACCCGAAGGCCTCGGCCAGGGTCGGCACCAGTTGCACGGTGGCGACGGTCACGGCGAACCCGAGTGAGGTCTGGAGTGTGAGCGCCGTGCCCACCGCGTACGAGGGCACCCGTTCGGTGACCAGGGCGCTGAACTGGGCACTGTCCATGATCACCGCAACACCCCAGATCATGGCCACCCCCACCAGGAGCCAGGGGATCTGAAAGACAAAGCCCACCAGGAGGGCACAGCCCCCGGAGACCGCCATCGCCCGGTTCACCAGCCGCTCCCGGCCGATCCGATCGGCGACGGCGCCTCCCCAGATGCACCCTGCGCCTCCCAGGGCAATGGCCACGAAGGCCAGGAGGCTCGGCTCCCCCACCACCTGGCTCGCGGCCAGGTAGGCGGCGAGCCAGGTCCAGTAGCTGTAGAGCTCGAGCATGTGGCCACAGTAGCCCGCCGTCACCAGCCGCCACTCCCGGATCCGGAACACCTCGCGGGCCAGGGCCCACCGGAAGGGGCGACGTTCGAAGGGGTTGGGACCGTCGCGATACGCCACCAGGATCAGGAGTGCCGCCCCCACCGCCGCCACCGAGGTGCTCCCCACCACGAGGCCCGGATCGGCGCCCCCGAGGGCGTGGACCAGGTAGGGGATCGCCTTTCCCACGGTGAGGGCACCCACCACCGTCCCGATGGCGAGGCCCCGTGCCGAGACGAACCAGGTGGCCGCCATCTTCATGGCCGGCGGGTAGACTCCGGCCAGGAAGAACCCGGTGAGAAAGCGGGTGACCAGTGCCGCCTCCCAGCCGGGCAGGACCACCAGGAGGAGATTTGCCCCCGCGGCCAGGAGGGCCGAGAGGGCGAAGTACCGACGACTGGGCAGGATGTCGGCCAGGTTGAGAATGGCGGCCAGGAGGGTCCCCGCCACGAAGCCCACCTGCACCGCCGAGGTGAGCCACCCCACCTGGGTGGCACTCCACCCCCACCGAAGCTGGAGTTCGGGTGCGACGGCGGACTGGGCGAACCAGACCGACATCCCCGCCAGGACCGAGAGGGAGAGGACCCCCAGCATGGGCCAGGAGCGAGGGTCCCGACCCTCCGGTGCGGGGGTGGGTGTCACCAACTCCGGATGTCTCCGGCGGGAGGCGCACCCCGGATGGACGCCTCCGGCCCGGAGCCGGAGGAATCCGGGGGGTCAGTTCGCCGTGAAGGTGACGGGCACCTGGACCCAGACCGGCACCGTCTCCCCGCGGTTGCGGGCAGGCTCGTATTCGAAGTCGTACGCCACATCGAGCCCCGCCTGGTCGAGCCCCTCATGTCCCGATCCCTCTGCCACCTCGGCATC
>SLSF01000186.1 GCA_007130605.1 Gemmatimonadota bacterium
ACGGGGTGGCCGACGGGTCCCTCTACGCCTCGGCCTCGGCTCTCACGATCACGAGCCAGCGAGAGGAAGAGGTGGACTTCACCCACCCGTTCTACGTCACGGGGCTGGGAATCGCCGTGCCCCGGGAACCGGCGGGGTTGGGCTCGGCCATCCTCGCCCTCTTCGACCCCGAATTCCTCTGGGTCGTTTTCCTTCTGGCCGGCGTGCTCCTCTTCTGGGGCTTCCTGGTCTGGGTCTTCGAGCGGGCCGAGAACCAGGAGGAGTTCGGCGGGACCCCGGTCCAGGGCATCGGGAGCGGCTTCTGGTGGGCCGCGGTGACCATGACCACGGTGGGGTACGGCGACAAGTCGCCCCAAAGCGTCGGGGGTCGAATCGTGGGTTTCGTCTGGATGTTCACAGCCATCATCGTCATCTCGTTCTTCACCGCCTCCATCACCTCGTCCCTGACGGTGAGTCAGATCGATGGACGGGTGGCCGGGGCCGAGGACCTGCCTCACGTCCGGGTGGGAGCCCTGGCCGAATCGGCGGCCGAGATCCACTTGCGGGAAGAGTTCATCCAGCCCCGGGGGTTCGAGACGCTGGAGGAGGGGCTCGCTGCCGTAGCGGAGGGAGACGTGGACGCCTTCGTCCACGATGCGCCCATCCTCCGGTTCCTGGCCCAGGAGGGACGGAGTGAGACGGTCCGCGTCCTCCCCGGGACCTTCGCGGAGCAGTACTATGGGATCGCCCTGCCCCTGGACCTTCCGGACCGGAACCGGATCAATCAGATCCTTCTGGACTACCTGGTCAGCCCAGAGTGGGAGCAGGTGCGGCGGCGATACATGGGCGCCTCCTGATCTCTGGGACCGAAGCTGGAGAAGTTTGATCGGAAGGTGGAGTGCGGGCGCGCACGGGGCAGGCTCCGGGCCCCTCAGTGCCGAAAGAGGCGCCGTCCGGTGAAGATCATGGCGATGCCGTGCTCATCGGCCGACTCGATCACCTCGTCGTCCCGGATCGACCCCCCGGGCTGAATGATGGTCCGGATCCCGGCCTCGGCCGCGGCGTCCACCCCGTCCCGGAAGGGAAAAAAGGCGTCGGAGGCCAGGGCGGCACCCTGGAGTTCGTGTCCGCCATCGGCGGCCTTCTGAACGGCCAGTCGAGACGCATCGACCCGGGACATCTGACCGGCTCCGATCCCCAGCGTCGCTCCGCCTCGGGCCAGGAGGATGGCGTTGGACTTCACCCCGAAGACGGCGCCCCAGGCGAAGGCCAGATCATCTTGCTCTTCCGCCGTGGGTTCGCGACGGGTCACCACCTTCCACTCGGTGTCTTCGATCCCATAAAAGGGAGGCAGAGGGGCCGTCTGGGCCAGGAGTCCGCCGTAGATCCCCCGCAGGACCACGGGATCAGGCGCCCGGCCATGACCGGCCAGGAAGGCGGCCGTCCCAGGCTCGCGATGGGCCTGGATCGCCTCCTGCACCGACTTCGGCAGTGACGCGATGCCAGAGCCGGCCTCCCACGCTTCGCCCTTCCCTTCACCACCCCCGGGCAGGGTCAGGATCCGCAGGTTCTTCTTTCGGGTCAGGATCTCCAGCGCCTCCTCGGTGAAGGCGGGTGCCACCACGCACTCCACGAAGAGCTCGGAGATCAGGCGGCCAGCCTCCCCGTCAACCGCACGATTCGTGGCGATGATCGAGCCGAAGGCGCTCACCGGGTCCGACGCCAGAGCCTTCCGGTAGGCATCCGCCACCGTATCCCCGATCCCGAGACCGCAGGGGGTCGTGTGTTTCACGATCACCACGGCGGGACGAGGAGAGAGGGCGAAGGGCGTCAGGGAGAGGAGAGCCCCGTCGAGGTCCAGGAGGTTGTTGTACGACAGGGCCTTTCCGTGATGCTGCTCGAGTGCGGAGATGCCCCCAGGGGCCGCTCCATCGACTGCGTAGAGGGCTCCAGCCTGATCCGGGTTCTCTCCGTAGCGGAGTACAGCGCTCCGGGTCCAGCTCCGGTGGAGGACGGATGGCAGGGGGTCCTGATCCTCAGTGGAGCGGGCCGCGGAGGGCTCCGAGGCCTCACCCTCCTCACCTTTCTGTGCCAGGAAGGCGGCCACCGCCGCATCGTAATCCGAGACGTGACGGAACACCTTCGCCGCGAGTTCGCGCCGGAGCTCGAGGGAATCCTCCTGGACGCCGTCCATGGCTTGTACCACCCGGGAGTAGTCCTCCGGGTCGACTACCACCCAGAGGTGAGCGTGATTCTTGGCGGCGGCCCGGATCATCGTGGGCCCGCCGATGTCCACCTTCTCCATGGCATCAGCTACGGAGACATCGCCCGAGGCCACGGTCTCCCGAAACGGATAGAGGTTCACGACCACCAGGTCGATGGAGCGGTATCCATGGTCGGCCAGCGCCTCCAGATCCGCGGGGACGTCTCTCCGAGCCAGGAGGGGGCCATGGATGGCGGGGTGCAGGGTCTTCACCCGTCCGTCCATGATCTCGGGGTGACCCGTGATGTCCGACACCTCAGTCACGGGAAGCCCCGCTTCCCGAAGCACACGAGCGGTACCTCCTGTGGAAAGGAGTTGGATCTCACGGTCCACAAGGGCCCGGCCCAACTCCACGATACCGG
>SLSF01000112.1 GCA_007130605.1 Gemmatimonadota bacterium
AAGACCCTCTCCCGGGGAGGCAGGTTCCCCCATACCGGAAACCTTTCCCGTTCCGGGGGGGTGAAGAGAGTATCCAGTAGACCTCCACCGGGCCGGTGTCATGATTCGATCGCTTCCTGCGTTTTTCGTTCTCGCCATCACCGTCTTCCTTCCCCTCTCGGTGGAGGCCCAGTACTTCGGACGGAACAAGGTCCAGTACGACCGGTTCGACTTCCGGATGCTCGAGACGGAGCACTTCAACCTCCACTTCTATCCGGAAGCGCAGGTCCCCATCGAGGACGTGGCGCGGATGTCGGAGCGGTGGTACGAGCGGCTGGCACGGATCTTCGAGCATGAGCTGGATCGTCGGCGGCCCCTCATCTTCTACGCCGATCATCCGGACTTCCAGCAGACCAATGTCCTGAGGGGCATGATCGGGGAGGGCACCGGGGGCGTCACCGAGGGGCTCCGCGACCGCGTCATCATGCCGCTGGGAAGCTCCTACGCCGACACCGACCATGTGCTGGGCCACGAGCTCGTCCACTCCTTCCAGTTCGACATTGCCCGGACCCGCGGGGGTGGAGGGATCGGGGGGCTCATGCAGCTTCCCCTCTGGTTCGTGGAGGGGATGGCGGAGTACTACTCCCTGGGCCCGTCGTCGACCCTCACCGGCATCTGGCTCCGCGACGCCCTCCTCCGCGACGAGTTTCCCACCCTCCGGCAGCTGACCCGGGAGCAGCAGCGCTACTTCCCCTACCGCTTCGGACACGCCTTCTTCGCCTGGGTCGGAGGCGAGTACGGAGACGAGGTCATCCCCTCCATGCTCCGGGTGGGAGTCGAGACCGGCTACGAGTCCGCGGTCCGACAGGTGCTGGGGGTCAGTGGCGAGGAGCTCTCGGCGGCGTGGCAGCGTTCGGTTTCGGAGCACTACGCCCCCCGGATGGAGGGGCGCACCTCGCCGGCCGAGGCCGGGAGCCTC
The DNA here is from genome assembly GCA_007130605.1 of Gemmatimonadota bacterium. GTDB lineage: Bacteria > Gemmatimonadota > Gemmatimonadetes > Longimicrobiales > Gaopeijiaceae > SLBA01. The sequence goes on from SLSF01000112.1 coordinate 959, forward strand.
CTCCTCTCGCCTGCCACCGGAGCGGGACGGCAGAATGTGGCGCCCTCGCTGAGTCCCGATGGGCGCTACCTGGCCTTCCTCTCGGAGCGTGACCTCTTCACCGTGGAGCTCTTCCTGGCGGATGCGCGCACCGGAGAGATCCTCCGGTCGCTGACCCGCTCCACCCGCGACGGGCACTTCGATGCCATCCGCTTCATCGATTCGTCGGGGGGCTGGTCGCCGGACGGAGAGCGGATCGCGGTCTCGGTCTTCTATCGGGGCCGGAACCAGATCCAGGTCTACCGTGCCGCCGACGGCCGGATCGTCCAGCGCATCGATGTGGATTCGAACATCGGCGAGGTCCGGGGGCCCGTCTTTTCTCCCGACGGGGAGCGCATCGCCTTCTCCGGCCAGGCCGGGGGGCTCACCAACCTCTTCGAGGTGGATGTGGCCACCGGCGAGGTGACCCAGCTCACCGCCGATCGCCACGCCGCCCTCCACCCGGTCTATTCGCCCGACGGGAGGACCCTGGCCTTCGTCACCGATCGGGGGCCGGGCACCGACTTCAATCGTCTGACCTTCGGGCCCCGCAACATCGCCCTCCTGGACCGTGAGACCCGCCAGCTCCGGGAGCTCCAGCTCTTCCAGGGCGCCCAGCACTGGAATCCCCAGTTCGCTCCCGACGGGAATTCCCTCTACTTCCTGGCCGACCCCGACGGGTTCCGGGACATCTACCGGGTGGGGCTCGACGATGGCGAGATCGTCCGCCTCACCGACGTGGTGACCGGGGTCACCGGCATCACCGACGCCACCCCGGCCCTCTCGGTGAGCCGCGAGGCGGGCACCGCGGCCTTCTCGGTCTTCGACCGCGGCGAGTTCCACATCTACGGGCTGGACGCCGCCGAGCTCACTGCAGACGTGGTGGATCCCACCGACCATGTGGTGGCCGAGGGACGCCGGCTTCCCGGGGGAGCCACCAGCCCCGACGCCCGGGTCAACCGCCTCCTGGCGGACGCCGATGTGGGCCTCCCGCCCGAGGGCCGGTACCGGACCGAGGGCGCCCCGGCCACCGACCGCTCCCTGGGGCTGGACTACATCGGCCAGGCCTCCATCGGGGTGGGTCGGGACCAGTTCGGGACCATGCTCGGCGGCTCCATCTCCATGATCTTCTCCGACCTCCTGGGAGACCGGACCCTCTTCACCGCTATCTCCGCCCAGGGCGAGATCCAGGACCTGGGAGGCGAGATCTTCTACGTGGACCAGGAGCGACGGTGGAACTGGGGCGCCGGCTTCTCCCACGTGCCCACGCGATTCTTCCGGCGGGGCATCGTCGGGGAGGACGACGGGGGCTTCTCGGTGCTCCAGGACGAGGAACGGATCCGGGCCACCGAGCTGGTGGGTCTCTACCAGTTCCCCATCTCCTCCATCCGGCGGGTCGATGTGACGGCGGGGCTCAACCGGTACGACTTCTCGGCCCGGAGGGAACGCCTCCGCTTCGATCAGTTCGGGAACTTCGTGGATCGGGATCGGACCGACCTGGCGGCGCCGGATCCCCTGAATCTCATGCGGGGCTCGGTGGCGTGGGTGGAGGACAACTCCTTCTTCGGCTTCAATGCGCCGGTCCGCGGGTGGCGGGCCCGCTACGAGGTGGGCTACACCGCCGGGACCGTCGACTTTGCCGAGCTCACCCTCGACCACCGGCGCTACTTTGCCGGCCCCATGCCCGAGATGACCCTTGCCGTCCGGGGCCTCCACATCGGTCGGTACGGATCGGACGTGGAGTCGTCGGGTGGGGTCTTCCGTCCCCTCTTCCTGGGGGCACAGCCCCTCATCCGTGGCTACGCCAACGACTCCTTCCGGACCGAGGAGTGCACCTTCACCGACGATGGCCGCTGCGCAGAGTTCGACCGCCTCCTCGGTCATCGACTCGGGGTCTTCAACGTCGAGTGGCGCACCGCGCTCCTGGGGACGGATCGCTTCGGCCTCCTGAACTTCTCGCTCCTTCCCACCGACCTGGTCCTCTTCTTCGACGCCGGCGCCGCGTGGAGTGGCGGGGAGTCGGCCGACTTCCGGTGGGACCGGGAGACGGTGGACCGGGTCCCGGTGGCGAGCACCGGGGTGAGTCTCCGGGCAAACCTCCTGGGGGCCCTCGTGGTGGAGACGTACTGGGCCTACCCGTTCCACCGGCCCGAGCGGGGCTTCCACTTCGGCCTGAACCTCTCGCCGGGCTGGTAGCGGGAGGGGCGGCGGCGCAGTACGTTGGCGGAATGAACCGTCCAACCCACTGGCTATCCGCCCTCGTCCTGCTCTTCCTCTCCGGTTGCGGAGGGGCCCCCGCACCCGAACCTCCGGCGCCCCAGCCGGCCACCGTCGACCGCGAGGAGGGGCTCTTCGAGGTCGTCCGCGACGACGATCGCCTCCTCTTCGCCATCCCCGACTCCATCGTGGGGAGGGAGATCCTCCTCATCAGCCAGATCGCGGGCTCCCCGGAAAACTTCAGTCCCTTCCTGAATGCCGGGACCAATGTGGCGGAGCAGGTGGTGCGGTGGGAACGGATGGGAGATCGTCTTCTGCTGAGGACGGTCTCGCACTCCAATGTGGCCCCCGACACCCTACCCATCGCCCGCTCGGTGCAGGCCAACACCTTCGCCCCCGTCCTCCGGGCCTTCGAGGTCGATGACCAGGGTCGGATCGATGTGACCGCCCTCTTCGAGACCGATGTGGAGGCCATCGCCCCCATCACCGGGGGCCAGCGGAGCCAGTTCGGGGTCCGGCGCCTCGACCCCTCTCGCACCTTCATCGATTCGGCCCGGGCCTTCCCCCTGAATGTGGAGGTCCGACACACCCTGACCTACGAGGCCGGAAGTCCTCCGAGCCAGGCCCGGACCCAGACCCTCTCGGTGCAGATGGCGCAGTCCTTCGTCCTCCTTCCGGACGAGCCCATGCGTCACCGGTACCACGACCCCCGGGTGGGATGGTTCACGGTGAACCAGATCGACTTCGGCTCCGATGCCTACAAGGCCGACACCCGCCGGCTGATCCGACGGTGGCGCCTGGAGCCCTCCGATCCCGCCGCCTACGCCCGTGGCGAGCTGGTGGACCCGGTGGACCCCATCGTCTTCTACCTGGATCCGGGGACTCCGGACCAGTGGGCTCCCTACATCCGGCAGGGCGTCGAGGACTGGATCCCCGCCTTCGAGTCGGCGGGCTTCAGCAATGCCATCCGGGTCGAGGAGATCCCCGACGACGACGACTTCTCGCCCGAGGATGTCCGCTTCAACATGGTCCGCTACACGGCGAACCTCACCCGGAACGCCGTGGGGCCCTCGGTCTCGGACCCGCGGACGGGGGAGATCATCGCCAGCGACATCATCTGGTACCACAACCATCTGCGTTCCTACCGGAACCGACTCATGCTGGAGACGGGAGCCGCCAACCCGGTGGCCCGCTCCCTCCAGATGGACATCGACTACATCGGCGAGGCGGTGCGCCAGGTCATCGCCCACGAGATCGGCCACGCCATCGGCCTCCCTCACAACATGATCGCGAGTTCGGCCTTTCCGGTGGACTCCCTCCGCTCGCCCACCTTCACCGCCGAGTACGGGGTGGCGGCGTCGGTCATGGACTATGCCCGCCAGAACTACATCGCCCAGCCGGGCGACGGGGTGGAGCGCTTCATCCGGGGGATCGGACCCTACGACCACTACTCGGTGGAGTGGGGCTACCGGGTGATTCCCGATGCCCGGACCCCGGCCGACGAGCGGGCGACCCTCGATCGGTGGATCCGGGATCACGCCGACGACCCCATGTACCGCTTCGACCAGCCGAGCCAGGACCCCCGGACACAGACCGAGGACCTGGGGGACGACCCCGTGCGGGCCTCCACCTACGGGATCATGAACCTCCAGCGGGTCCTGCCCGAGCTTCCCGAGTGGACCCGCACCGGCACCCCCGGCGAGGACTACACCGAGCTCGCCGAGCTCTACGGGGAGCTGGTGAGCGCCTGGAACCGGTACATCGGACACGTGGTGACCGTGGTGGGTGGAGTCCACCGGACCCTCAGGGCCGCAGACCAGGTGGGCCCGGTCTACGAGCCGGTGGACCCGGAGCGCCAGCGCGAGGCGGTGGCCTTCCTGGTGCGGGAGATTTTCGACACCCCCACCTGGCTCAATGAACCCGCCGTCCTCTCCAGGATCGAGGGGGGCGGGGCCATCGACCGGATCCGCCAGCTCCAGGTGAACCGGCTCCGGCAGCTCCTGGATCCGGCGAGGATGACCCGTCTGCAGGAGCAGGAGCTCATGACGGGCGAGGCCTATACAGTGGCGGAGCTCATGGCCGATCTGCGCGAAGCCATCTGGCGCGAGGTGGACGAGGGGGCCCCCATCGATCCCTACCGGCGCAACCTCCAGCGGGCCCACGTGGCGCGGCTGGCGGAATTCGTCGAGGGCGAGGAGTCCAGCGAGGCGGCGGCGCTGGGTCGGGCCGAACTTCGACGGCTGCTCGCCCTGCTGGAGGGGGCGACGGGGGCGGACGCCGTCACCCGCGCTCACCTGGACGACCAGGCAGCGCGAATCGGGAGCGTACTCGAGTAAACGCAGGTCCACTCCAGTAGAGGAGGGACATGAGCGCACCGCGCCAGAGGCTCACCCGAAGCCTCTCGGTCCTCGAGACCTGGGGCTTCGGTTTTTCGGTCCTGCTCTTCTGGATCGTGGTGGCCCCCGAGGTCCATTACGACCTGGGGAGCGGGGCGCTTCTGGTGTGGATCCCCGCGACCCTGGCGGGGATCGTCATCACCCTCCAGATCCGCAGCCTCGCCCTCTCCCGGCTCGATGCGGCCGGGGGCTCTCCGGTCCATGTGGCGCGCCTCTGGAAGGATCGCCCCCTCATCGCCCGCTGGGCCGGATACGCCTACTTCCACTCGTGGGCCATCGTCCCCCCGGCGATGGCGTGGATCCTGGGGAATCTGGCCGCCGACAACCTGGCCCAGGTCGGCTACGAGATCCCGGCCCTCGTGGTCCAGCTCGTGGTCCTGGTGGGGATCTACGCGGCGGCGCTCACCGGGATCCGGGTCCTCAGCATCGTCCACCTCTGCTTTCTCGTTCCCTCCATCGGGCTCCTGGTCCTCTTCGGGGGGCAGGGACTCGGTCACCTGGCCCTGGTGGACGGCTCGGGCGTGCTCGGGCCCTTCACCGGGGGACTTCCGGGGTGGGCTCCCTGGCTGGCCGGCTACTTCGTGGTGGCGTATACCACCTACGGCATCGAGACTGCGGCGGTCTTCACCGCCGATTCCCGCGACCCCAGGCGGACCCTCCTGGCGCTCCCCATCGCCGCCGTCCTGGCCCTCCCGGTGATGGTGGGAGGATCGTGGCTTCTGGCGTGGGCGGCGCCCGAGGGCTCGGGTCTGGTGCTGGAGGCGTTGGCGAGGCCCCTCTGGGGGGAGTGGACCCCGACCCTCGTCACCTTCATGGTGGCCACCTCCTGTCTCCTGGCATGCGCGTCGAGTGTGGCCATCACGCCCCGGGTGGGATGGCAGTTGGCGCGGGACGGGGTCTTTGCACCGATCCTGGGGCGACTCGATGGTCCCGGGGTCCCCCGCCTGGCCCTCCTCTTCGCGGCCGGGGTCGCCCTTCTCCATGCAGGACTCAATCCGGTGGAGATGGTCCTGGTGGGGGGCGCGAGCTGGGTCGGTTTCTGGGCGCTGATGCACCTGGGGCTCTGGAGGCGGAGGGGGGAGCCCGAAGTGCGCTGGCCCCATCTCGCCCTCGGCCTGGGGCTCTTCGAGGTGGGGATCCTGGTGGTGGGGGGATTCCTGGCCGGCGGGTGGTGGGTCGTGGTGGGCGTCGGGGTCCCCGTCCTCCTCATGGGGGTCGACCACCTCCTTCGCCGGATCCCGGAGGCGCGCATCACGTCGCGGCGCTTCGGTCTGCGACTTCCCGAGGGTGATTCGGAGGCCCTCGAGATCATCATGCTCCTGGTCCTCGTGGTCGGGGTCCTGGTGGCAGGATGGACCATGGGGCGGCTCACCGAGCTGGCTCCCCCCGACACCACGGCCCGGATCTTCGTGGTGACCCTGGTCATCGTGGCCTTCCTCGGGGTCGCGTGGGGCGGATGGACCGCGCTCCGCCGGCTCGCCCTGGTCCGGGCCGCCCACGACCGGGTGGAAGATGTCCTCGCCACCGCCCTCGACGCCGTGGTGGTGGTCGACGGCTCCGGCCGAATCCAGTCGGTGAACCCCTCGGGGGTCAAGCTCCTGGGCGACGACGAGGCCGAGCTCGAAGGGCGGGAGCTGGCGGAATTCCTCCCGGAGCTCTCGGGTACTCCCGCCGACTGGGAGGAGTGGGTGGAGCACCACCTGGAGGTCGATGGGGAGGGGCGGACCCTCGAGGTGGCCGCCCGGGCCCGCAGGGGATCGGGGCTCCCCGAGTACACCGTGACCCTTCGGGATCTCACCGACCGGAAGCAGCTCGAGGGGGAGCTGGCGCAGGCCCGGAAGATGGAAGCCATCGGTCAGCTCGCCGGTGGCGTCGCCCATGACTTCAACAATGTCCTCACCACCATCCTGGGATCCACCGAATTGATGCTCGAGGAGCTGAACGACGACGCGGACCAGCTCCGCGAGGACCTGGAGACGATCCGGGGGTCGGCCCAGTACGCCGCCACCATCACCCATCACCTCCTGGCGTACAGCCGTCGCCAGCAGCTTCGGCCGACCGAGGTCGATCCCCACCAGGCCATGGCCCGGCTCCACCGTCTCCTCCAGCCCCTCCTGGGGGTGAATGTCGACTTCGAGGTGGTCAGGCACGACCCGGACCTCCGCATCTGGACCGACCCGGCACAGCTCGAGCAGGCCCTCATGAACCTGGCGCTCAATGCACGCGATGCCATGCCCATGGGAGGGACCCTGACCATGGAAGTGGGCCGGGGGACCATCTCCGAGACCCTTGCCCGGGAGCACGAGGAGGCGCGGCCCGGTCCCGCCGTCGAGATCGTGGTGGCCGACACGGGGACCGGGATCCCCGCCCGGGTGCGGGAGCGGATCTTCGAACCCTTCTTCACCACCAAGGAGATGGGGAAGGGGACCGGACTGGGTCTCTCCATGGTCTATGGCTACGTCCGGCAGTCGGGCGGAGTCATCGAGGTGGAGAGTCGGGTGGGAGAGGGGAGCCGATTCCGGATCCTCCTCCCGGGTGGTGGACGGGGGTGATCTTCCCCTGAACCCCGTTCCCGAAGCCGGGTACTCGATGCACTGACCCTTCCACCGGGACCGCCATGGCGAGCCATCTGCACCGCATCGAAACCTCGGTTCCCGACCCCTGCTACGAGCAGGAGTGGACCGCCGAACTCATGACGAAGCATGTGGGGGGGCGCCGGGGGGTGGGACGCATCATCCGGAGCATCTACCGGAATTCGGGGATCGAGACCCGCCACAGTGTCATCGATGACTGGTCGGAGGGCGCCGAGCCCCTCTTCTTCCGGGGAGACGAACTCCTCCCCACTCCAGGCACCGAGGCCCGGAACGCCCTCTACACCCGCGAGGCCCGGATCCACTTCGAGCGCCTCGCCCGGCAGCTCCTCGACGGATCGCCCGGGATCGGGCCCGAGGACGTGACCCACCTGGTGACGATCTCGTGCACCGGATTCTACGCGCCGGGTCCCGGCTACCAGGTGGTCCGGGCCCTGGGGCTCCCCGAGTCGGTGGAGCGCTACCACATCGGCTTCATGGGGTGCTTCGCCGCCTTCCAGGGGCTCCGGATGGCCGATGCCTTCTGCCGGGCGGATCCCGATGCGGTGGTCCTGGTCCTCTCGGTGGAGCTCTGCACCCTCCACCTCCGCTTCACCCCCGAGACCGACGACCTCATCGCCGGCGCCGTCTTCGCCGATGGGGGTGCGGGGGCGCTGGTCACCGGGCATCCGCCGGCGGGCCGCGGGCTCGAACTGGGCGCCTTCCACACCGCCCTCGCCCCCGAGGGCGAGGAGGACATGGCGTGGACCATCGGGAACGAGGGCTTCCGGATGAAGCTGTCGAGCTATGTGCCCGAGATCCTGGAGGGGGCCCTGGAGCCGGCGCTCGAGCGGTTGCTGGATCGGGCCGGGCTCGATGCCGGCGAAGTGCCCTGGTGGGCGGTGCACCCGGGCGGGCGCCAGATCCTGGACCGGGTCTCGGACCAGATGTCCCTGCGTCCGGAGCAGCTCGCCGCCTCCCGCGAGGTCCTCCGCCGATACGGCAACATGAGCTCCGCCACCGTCCTCTTCGTCCTGGCCGAACTCCTGAAGGGAGAGCTGGTGCCGGGAGACCCCGTCCTCGCCATGGCCTTCGGTCCGGGACTCACCATCGAGGCGGGGGTCCTGACGGTGACAGGATGACCTTCCTGGTCTACGGGGCCTACGGCTACACCGGCCGCCTCCTGTTGGGGGAGGCCCTCCGGAGGGGGCACCACCCCATCGCGGCGGGACGGGACGGGGACCGGCTCGCCGAACTGGGACAGGACTTCCCCGGCCTCGCCACCCGGACCTTCGCTCTCGACGATCCGGCCGCCCTCCGCCGGGGGCTGACGGGGGTGGAGGCCGTTCTCCACGCGGCGGGCCCCTTCATCGAGACCGGACGCCCCATGATGGAGGCGGCGATCGGGATGGGGGTCCACTACCTGGACATCAGTGGCGAGGTCCCCTCCTTCGAGACCGCCTTCGAGCTGAACGACGAGGCGCGGGAGGCGGGGGTCGTCCTCCTTCCGGGGGTGGGGCTCGACGTGATCCCCACCGACGCGGTGGCGGCCCTCCTCCATCGGCGACTCCCCGGGGCGACCCGCCTCGAACTCGCCCTCCACTCGCCGGGTCGTCCCAGCGGGGGCACCCTGCAGACGGTGGTGGAGGGGGTGCCGGGCGGGCTTCTGGTCCGGCGGGATGGGCAGCTCCGCCGGGTGAACCCGGGCCGCCGGGAGTTCCGCCGGACGGTGGACTTCGGGCCCGAGACCCCCGAGGGGCCCATGGCGGGCCGGCTGGGAGGGGTCCGATGGGTGACCCCCTACACCTGGGGTGACCTGGCCACCGCCTGGACGACCACGGGGATCGACCACATCACCTGCTACCGCTCTGCGCCGAAGCGACAGGTCCGCCTCCTCCCCCTCCTCCTTCCCCTCCTCCGGGCGGGATTCGCCCTCGCACCGGTGCGGCGGGTGCTCCGGCGCCGGATCGCCCGGGGACCCGACGGGCCGAGCGCCGAGAAAAGGGCCACGGGGAGGACCCGGGTCTGGGGGCGGGTGGAGAACTTGGAGGGGGACGGGGCCGAACTCGTCCTCGAAGTCCCCGAGGGCTACCGGTTCACCGAGATCGCCGGGATCCGCGCCGTGGAGGCCCTCCTGGAGCGAGGAGGGAAGGGGACCCTGACCCCCGCCCGCGCCTTCGGCCCCGACTGGGCCCTCGACCTGCCGGAAGTCCACATCGTGGAGGCGCG